>NZ_CAJPRT010000015.1 GCF_905373215.1 uncultured Campylobacter sp. | reverse complement strand
TCTTGGAATTCTTGGAATTCTTGGAATTCTTGGAATTCTTGGAATTCTTGGAATTTATCGCGGTGCCATCACGGTAAATTTTATCGTGCTTTTCGTATCTTTAAACACAAATTTTATCGCCAGCCGGCTTAGAGCTTCGCCGTATGTGCCAGATTAATTCTATATTTGCAATAATGGCGAATTGGCAGTGTAGCCGTAAATTTCGTGCTTACCAGCTAAAATTTTGTCGTTCGCGGGCAATGTGAAGTTAAATATCAAAAAAAAACGCAAAATCCCCGCAGAAATGGTGCGCAAGCTAGACGTAAGTGCTAGGCAAGTAAGCGGTGCAAGAATTCGCAAAGCTCAAAATTTCACTCGCTAGCGTAAATTTAAATATACTTTAACGAATAGAAGTGTAAAATACGCCTCAAATTTCAACGATCAAGGGTTTTTATGCTAAAAGACATCTTCCTTTTCGGCGGTTTAATTTCTTACGACCACACTTTTATCTACCTTTTTTACTTCTTTTTGGTCGTCGCTATCATCTTAGCCGTCGCGCTTTGCTCCACTCGCTCGCTTCAGCTTGTACCACACGGCATGCAAAATATCGCCGAAGCCTACCTAAGCGGCGTGCTAACGATCGGTAAGGACGCGATGGGTAGCGAGGAACAAGCCAAAAAATATCTTCCGCTAATCGCAACATTGGGATTTGTGATATTTTTTAGTAACGTTATCGGCTTGGTGCCGGGCTTTGAGTCGCCGAGCGCGAGTTTAAATTTAACCCTTTCGCTTACGCTTTGCGTTTGGTTGTACTACCATTTCGAGGGCGTTCGCGAGCACGGTGTGATCAACTATTTAAAACACTTTATGGGGCCGGTAAAAATCCTAGCTCCGTTTATGTTCGTCATAGAGATCGTCTCGCATTTTTCGCGCGTCGTATCGCTTTCTTTCCGACTTTTCGGTAATATCAAAGGCGATGATACCTTCCTGCTCGTTATGCTTACTCTCGCTCCTGCGCTAATACCGATGGTGCCGTTCGCGCTGCTTACTTTTATGGCGATTTTGCAGACTTTTATTTTCATGGTTTTAAGCTACGTTTATCTAGCGGGCGCCGTGATCGTCGATGAGCATTAATTTTAAGCGAAATTTCTTATACTTCCTCGTGGGTGCGTCGTTCGGATTGATTTTCGTCGGCGCATTAGTCTTTTTTGCCTATCCTTCATTTTATTTTTTGGGGTTAAAATTCCTCTTCATTTGCACCGCTCCTGGCGTGATTTGCGTCATCATCACCTGCTTGATGGTCGATGTTTTTGATCTGAAAGAACAACTAGCCCGCGAAGGCGAGTAAGATTTTACTGGCAAAATTTTAAAATTTAGCCACGCCGTGTGCCGCTACAAGCGAGTATTAAAGCAAAAAATTGTAAAATTACGCGAAATTTTTATTCTAAAAGGTTAAGTTTATGTTTGAAACCGTGATCGGCCTAGAGGTACACTGCCAGCTAAATACCAAAACCAAAATTTTCTGCTCCTGCCCCACGAGCTTTGGCGACGAGGCGAATTCGCATGTCTGCCCGACCTGCCTAGCGCTCCCGGGCGCTCTTCCCGTGCTAAACGAGGAGGCGGTTAAAAAAGCCATCAGCTTCGGCACCGCCGTCAATGCGACGATCAATCGCAAGTCGGTATTCGACCGCAAAAACTACTTCTATCCCGATCTTCCCAAGGCGTATCAAATTTCGCAGTGGACGATCCCGATCGTAGAGCACGGCGAACTTTTTATAGCCGCGGACGGACAGAGCAAGCGCATCGGCATTACGCGCGCGCACCTAGAGGAGGATGCGGGCAAAAATAATCACGAAAGCTCGCGCAGCCTGGTCGATCTAAACCGCGCCGGTACGCCGCTTTTGGAGATCGTAAGCGAGCCTGATATGCGCTCTGCGGACGAGGCGGTCGCGTATCTAAAAAAACTCCACAGCATTTTGCGCTTTTTAAATATCAGCGATGCTAACATGCAAGAAGGCTCGTTTCGCTGCGACGTAAACGTCAGCATCCGCCCGCAAGGCGAGCAAAAGCTCTATACGCGCGTGGAGATTAAAAATTTAAACTCCTTTAAATTTATCCAAAAGGCGATCGAGTTTGAGATCGAGCGTCAGATCGAAGCGTGGCAGGACGGCAAATATGAGCAAGAGGTCGTGCAAGAAACGCGCCTTTTTGACACCGCTAAGCTTATCACCAAGCCGATGCGCAGCAAAGAAGACAGCGCCGAGTACCGCTACTTCCCAGACCCCGATCTGCTAACCGTGATTGTGGATGACGAGATGCTAGCTGCTGCGCAGCAGATCCCCGAGCTACCCGATCAGAAAAAGGCACGCTACGTCCGCGAGCTGGGCGTTAAAGAAAAGGACGCCGAGATCATAATCTCGACCTACGAAAATGCGCGATTTTTTGAGGATCTGATCGCGGCGGGACATGAGCCTAAACTCTGCGTCAGCTGGCTTACTGTCGAGCTTGCGGGCAGGCTCAAAAACGGCGTTACGATCGAGGACTCGCCCGTAGGTAGCGCAAAGATGAGCGAGCTTTTAAGCGCGATCGAAGGCGGCGCAGTGTCTCAAAAGGCCGCCAAAGAGGTGCTTGATTATCTAATGGAGCACGACGAGGCGGTAAGCTCGGTCATCGATAAGCTTGGCTTGAGGCAGGTAAGCGACGACGGCGCTATTTTGGAGATCATAGCGCGCGTGATGAGCGCGAACGAGAACAAGGTCGCGGACTACCGCGGCGGCAAGGACAAGCTATTCGGCTTCTTCGTAGGCCAAGTGATGAAAGAGGGCAAGGGCGCGTTTAATCCTGCTAAGGTGAATGGGCTTCTGAAACAGAAGCTGGGCTGATTTCGCAGCTTTTGCGGCGGCAAACGGCGAATTAAATGCGGCGCGGCGTATGCGATAGATAAAGCCTCTGGGATAAAATTTTAAATCCGCCCGTAGCGTTTTGCTTCAGGCTAAAGCTTTCAGGCGCCAATGACGAGGGCTTTTGCGTGTTATAATTTCATTCGGTGCGATCTTGGCGGCTACCCGCTTTCCTCGCGCACGTTTTGTTCTTTTGAGCTCGTTTTTTCTCGTGCGAGCCGTTTGCGTCGAGTGTCGGTCTGCGACGGAGAGGTTTAAGAAGGCGTCCGTTAGAAAAATTTTACTTACGGCTACCGTCAAAGCACGGTAAAGCTCTCAGGGAATGCGTAAAATTGCTTTGCTTGCGAGAGCAAAAGCGGCAGCTCGGGGTGCGCGGATAGGATCAAATACGTAGGGTCGAATTTGAGTGGCGAGTCCATGTGTAGGCTAAATTTAATCAATCGCCGCGTTGGATGCGCGTGCCCCAAACCTTGCGCCAAACGATAACGTGGCGAGCTACCGCAGATTATCTAGGCTCAAAGCACGCCTCGATAGATTTAAGCGGATTTAAAAGCGCGATTTGCGCTTAAGCGTCTGAGTAAAATTTTTAAAAATTTGATTTGCTTTGGCGATGCACGAGTGAAATTTTAAAACGTATAATGAAGTTTCAAAATCCTCATTCGTTTACTGCCGCGCCTTTTGTGAAAGTGTTTTTTTGGCGGAAGAGCAAAAACTTAAAAGTATGAAATTTTAGTGAGGTAAATTTCAAAAGCGCGAAATTTTAACGAAGCGAAATTTTGATGAGATGAAATTTCAAAAAGTGAATTTTAAAGCGTGGCTTCGGCTAGCGTTTGCACAGGCTCATGTAGGCGCTTTTGGGCTAAATTTTCAAAGAACGGGAATTTCAATAGAATGAAATTTGAAAAACCGCAAATTTGCGAATAAATTTTTAAAAAGGAACATAATGAAAATCGCGGTTATCGGCGCGGGCAAATGGGGTAGCGCGCTTTTTGACGCGCTTAGCGCAAAAAACGAATGTGTCATCACTTCGCGCACGCCAAGGCAAATTCCGCATTTTGTAAGCGTGAGCGAAGCGCTGGAATGCGAAGCACTGGTGTTTGCGCTCGCAGCGCAACAAACCGCGCAGTGGCTATATAAAAATTTCACCTACAAAAATCAAAAAATTCTAGTCGCTTCCAAGGGCATCGACGCGGCTAGCGGTAGGTTTTTGAACGAAATTTTTGAATCTCACGTCGCGCGCGGTAATCTTGCTTATCTATCGGGTCCGTCGTTTGCCACCGAAGTCATGCAGAAGCTGCCTTGCGCGCTCGTCGTAAGCTCGTGTAACGAAAATCTAGCCGAACTTTTCGCAAGTGCCTTCCCTACCTACATCAAGACCTACACGAGTGGCGATATCATCGGCGCAGAAGTGTGCGGTGCGTATAAAAACGTCATCGCCATCGCTAGCGGCGTTTGCGATGGGCTCGAGCTCGGAAATAACGCTAGAGCGAGCTTGATCGCGCGCGGCATTGTAGAAATCGCACGCTTCGGCAAGTTTTTCGGCGCACGAGACGAGACCTTTTTGGGCTTAAGCGGCGTGGGCGATCTGTTTTTGACTGCCTCGAGTGTGCTATCGCGAAACTACCGCGTGGGACTAGGACTTGCGCGCGGCAAGAGGCTCGAAGAAATTTTGCGCGAGTTGGGTGAAGTAGCCGAGGGTGTGGCTACGACCGAAGCGGTCGTAAATATCGCGACAAAGCATAAGATCTACGCTCCGATCGCTACCGAGGTCGCGCAAATTCTGCGTGGCAAGGACGTAAGAGCGAGTTTAAAGGACCTGCTGCGCAAAAAATAGCCGTACGACGGAATTCTCTCGCTAAATTTTAGTGGCGGATTCGGCTTACATAGGTTTTGATTTATCTGCTATGTTCGTGAAATTTAGTTGCTGGTTTGCGGATTTTGGTCGTTGTTTGTTTGGATCTGCTTACGCGGCTTTGATTTGAAATTTTGCTTTAAGCTTGAGTGCGAAATTTTAAAGCGAGGTCGTAAAATTTTAAAAAGAGGCTAAAATTTTAAAACATTTAAGATGGATCGCAGGTAGTTTGGAAGCGCTGCTGCTTCGTTTTGCTTGCAGCCGCCGATGGTCGGCAGCGGAGAGTGGAGCATATTGCTTGTCTGCGACCGGGTAGGTCAAAATTTTTGATGTGTCAGATTTAAAAATTAAGGCGTAGTATTTTTTCTTTAGACGAAGCGGAAATGAGCCGAATGAAGGAGTGCAATCGTGGGCTTTGGATAGAATTTGCGGTAAAATGGGGCGGAAAGGCATAAATTTTGAAAATATTCAAGACAGATGATGTGTAGTTTTGATAAATTTTTAGTGCTTGCAAAGGAGCGGACTTGTTCGTCCGCGACTGCAGCAAGTAATAAAAATTTATCGAAAATCCATAGCGAATGGAGAATTAACAAGATGGAAAAATACGAAGGCTACAATCTCAGGCTACGCGACGCTCTCGTCGGCGTGCAGTTTCTATTCGTCGCGTTCGGCGCGCTCGTGCTGGTGCCGATATTAACGGGGCTTGATACGTCCGTGGCGCTGTTTACGGCGGGAATCGGCACGCTGCTGTTTCAGCTCATCACGCGCAAACACGTTCCGCCGATCTTTCTCGCGTCTAGCTTCGCGTTTATCGCGCCGCTAAGCTTTGGCGTGAAGGAGTGGGGCATCGCCGCGACTATGAGCGGAGTGATCGCGGCGGGACTTTTTTACGTGGTTCTGAGCCTGCTCATTAGGCTTAAAGGCGAGGGATTTTTGCATAAAATTTTACCACCCGTGGTCGTGGGACCCGTTATCATGACGATCGGCCTCATCCTCTCGCCCGCAGCCGTAAATATGGTCATGGGCAAGGGCAAAGAGGCGCTTTATACGCAAGGGCAGTCGCTTACCATCGCGCTCATCTCGCTCTCGGCCGTCATCGTCGTTATGATGTTTGGCCGCGGCATGCTGCGCCTCGTGCCGATACTTTGCGGCATCGCGGCTGGGTACTGCGCGTCGCTGTTTGTCGGCATCGTGGATTTTACGCCGATTTTAAATGCGCCGTGGTTTGTGCTGCCGCATTTCACCGCGCCGGTTTTCAAGCTTGAAGCGATAATCTACATGGTGCCTATCGCCATCGCGCCCGCGATCGAGCACATCGGCGATATGCTTGCGATCAGTAACGTCACGAAGGAAAATTTCCTAAAAAATCCGGGGCTTAAAAGCACGCTGCTAGGCGACGGACTCGCGACGTCGCTAGCGGGATGCTTTGGCGGACCGCCAAACACCACCTACTCGGAGGTCACGGGCGCGGTCAGTATCACGAAGGCCTATAACCCCGCCATCATGACCTTTGCCGCGCTTACGGCGATACTGCTAGCCTTCGTGGGCAAGCTTGGCGCCGCGCTCTCTACAATCCCCGCTCCCGTCATCGGCGGCATTATGCTGCTTCTTTTCGGTATTATCGCTAGCGTGGGCATGGAGACTTTAATCAAAAACGACGTGGATCTAGCCGAGCCGCGCAATATGATCATCGTCGCGCTCATTTTTGTGTGTGCGATCGGCGGCATGGTGCTGGATTTTGGCGCGATGAGCTTTAGCGGCGTGGGGCTCGGCGCGCTCATCGGCATCACGCTAAATTTGGTGCTACCGAAGACCAAGCATTTTGACGGCTACTAAGTTAAATTCGCGCGGGGCTTGCGTCGTTTCGCGCGGTTGCGGGTAAATTTGAGCTAAAATTTCGCCGTCAAATTTACCCGCAGCTTTTCGCCGTCAAATTTACCGCAGCCTAAATTTTAAAATTTCCCTCGTAAATTTCTAACGTTTTAAACTAGCAAGATATATAATCGCCTTATGAAAAAGGCGAATAATTTAAGCAAATTTGATAAAAAGGCGCTAAGGCCGCTATTTGCGGTACTTTTCGTGCCGCTTTTCGTCTCGCTCGTTTTTATCTATGAGCTATCGGTGTATGATAGCTCGCGCGAACTGCCTGCGGACGCGCAAAAGATCGGGGGTTACTACAACATCGGTGGCAAAATTTATCTACGCTCTTGGAATCTCGCTCCTTACGAGCTGGAGGGCGGCGCGGACGCGGCGAGCTTTCGTGCGCTTGATACCGGCAGATACTCCTACACAAACGTCGGCATGGACGCTAATAGCGTGTTTTGCGGCGCTCGCAAGATGTCGGGGCTGGATCCCGCTCGCACGCAAAAGATCGGCTCTCGCTACTACAGCGACGGGCGCGTAAGCTATTTCTGCTCGGATGTCACGCAGCGCACGGGCGGCGCGATAAGCTATATTTGCAAAGTGTTTTTACATGCGTTTGGGCTCTCTAAATGGCCGCAGGAGTACAACTATCCCTACGCTAGACTTGATACTAGCGCGCCTATCTCGCCGCTGACCGAGAGCCCTTACGTCGCCACGGACGGCGAGCGGGTATTTTACGAGGGTAAAATTTTAGCGGGTGCGGATGCAAAAAATCTAAAACAGATAAAGCTAAAAATCATACACGAAGACGGCCCGGGCTCGCTCGCGCACTTTCGCCCGGTCGATCGGTGGCTGAGCGACGGACGCAGCGTTTATGCGGACGGCGAGAGGCTAAATTTCACGCCTAGCGAGCAGATGTATCTCGTGGAGCCAAACGCCGGTATAGAGTTTCTTTATGATCCAAAGGCGGGCGCGGTGCTGATGAACGGCGAGAGATTTGAGCCTGCAAACGAGCCCTATACGCCGCTAAATTTTCAGGGCGGGCATCAAGAATACATGCTGTTTGCGAGTAAAAACGGCATATTTTATCTAAGCAAGGATAAAATTTTAAATCGTCCGCGCGGCAGCGGCGCCGAGGGTTGGCTCAAGGACGCGTTTTGGCACGTGTATTATAAATTCGGCGCAGACGCCAGCCGGCTAAGCGCGCTAAAAAGGGCGGGCGATAATCCGTTTAAAGGCGCCGTGCGGCAGATCTCGGAGAAGCTTTTGAAAGACGACGCGGGATTTTACTATCTAAATTTTTACTCGCATAGCGTTTACGTCACGGGTCGCAGCGGCAGGCATCTGGATAAGCGGACGAATTTCATCGAGCTGCGAAAGATCACGCTGGATGTGCATGATGATGAGGTGATGGCGCAGATCGCAGACGAGGCGGCGCGAAACCCAGAGATGTCGCAGCAGGTCTTTAGCGCGCAGGACGTGGAGTATGAAAACGGCGCGGCCTTTTATATGTATTGCCTCGCGGCGGTTTTACTGCTTGGGGCTTGGATTTATAGCTACCTTAGAAAGCGCAGCTTGCGGCGCGGCTAAATTTAGTGGCGTTACGAAAGGTAAATTTAGAGCAAGGCAAAAATACCGATATCACGTTGTCCAGCGCACCTTTGGCTACAGAAAGTAAATTTTAAGAGAGAGACGGCACGGCGGAGCAGTAAATTTAAGATAGTATTGCGATTGCCGGCGCAGCAATGCGGCAAAATTTATGGGCGCTACGATTGAGGGTACGGGGGTAGTGGCGTGGCGGCGGGATGCGATTGAATGTGTGCCAAAGTTTGCCGGTGCCGAGTTGTCGGTTTGTCAGCGCGCAGTAAGCCAGCTAGATGGTGCGGGATGGAATGATAGCACGCCGAAACGGCGGCGGCTTTTGTGTCGTTAAATCGCGCTATCGATTTTGATTGAAATTTTGCAAATATGTAGATAAAGTTTTGGCTAAGATTTGCAAAACATCGCAAATACGGCGTTTAATTTTAGACTGCCTTTGCCGCTTATCTAAATTTAAGGGGTAGGAATATAAACTTCAAATATTCATAGCCTACAAAAATAGAATTTCTGGCGCTGTGTAAATTTCTTCCGCTGGAGTTTGAAACACACGCAAACGCCTACTATATCGCTTTACGAAGCGTGTAAATTTCTTCCGCTGGAGTTTGAAACTCGATGTTGGCGCCGCGCGGATCCTGCCCGGAGCTGAGTGTAAATTTCCTCCACTGGAGTTTGAAACTCTCAAAATACGGTACTCTAGAGTAGTTCGCAATCGTGTAAATTCTCTCCGCTGGAGTTTGAAACAGCTGCCTCTCCTGCTCCATCGCGCGGAAGCTTTGGTTTAAATTTCTCCGCTGGAGTTTGAAACCACAAGTGATCGTATTCATTCATACCTGTGTATTCCGTGTAAATTTCCTCCATTAGAGTTTGAAACTGTATCACCAAAACATCGTAATTGTCGTCTTCTTTAGTGTAAATTCTCTCCGCTGGAGTTTTGAAACTTCTTTTTCAATCTGATTATGGCGCAGAGCCCGCGTGTAATTTACTCCGCTGGAGTTTGGAACCTACGGATTTCAAACATTAAGCCCATAAAAATCGGAGTTTTAAGTACTGCTGCATTTTACTATGCCTTGATTTGTTGCTTCGCCTGATAAAATTTAGACTGAAAAATATATTATTGACACCCCAACTTGGATCTGGGCGGATTTTAGTTTGTCGTGCGTTTAAGATCATAATGCCTACGCCAAAGCCCGACTATCTATAGTTTTAAATTTGCCGGGCGTTCAAAGAGTAAAAAGAGTAAATTATATCTGCGTTTTGTTCTAGCTCTCGATATAGGTTTTGAGTTTGCGGCCGATCTTTGGGTGCTTTAGCTTTTTGATCGCCGAGCTTTCGATCTGGCGGACGCGCTCGCGAGTGATGTTGAGCTCTTTGCCGATCTCTTCGAGCGTGCGGTCGCTCTCGTCGTCAAGCAGTCCGAATCTCATGCGGATCACCGTGCGCTCGCGGTCGTTGAGCTGTTCTAAAATATCGTCGATCTGCTCTTTAAGGTCGGATTTTAAAATTTGCTCGATCGGCGAAACCGAGCTTTTATCCTCGACGAAATCGCCGAATTTGCCGTCATCCTCGTTTCCGATCGGCGCTTCTAGACTGATCGGCTCCTTTGTGATTTTGATGACCTGCTTTACTTTATCGACGCTAAGGCCTACCTCTTGTGCGATGACGTTGATATCGGGCTCCTTGCCGCCTTCTTGCATATATTTGCGCGTGATTTTATTGATACGATTTATCGTCTCGATCATATGGATCGGGATGCGAATCGTGCGAGCTTGATCGGCGATGGCGCGCGATATCGCCTGGCGGATCCACCACGTCGCGTATGTCGAAAATTTATAGCCGCGCTTGTATTCAAATTTATCCACCGCCTTCATAAGCCCGATATTGCCCTCCTGGATGAGGTCTAAAAACGGCAGCCCGCGGTTGGTGTAGCGCTTGGCGATGGAGACGACCAGGCGCAGGTTGGACTTCGCCATGCGCGCCTTTGCGTTATCGCTGATGCGCTTGCCGCGCTTGATCTGCTCTAAAATTTCTTTCAGCCGCTCGGGCTCGAGATTAAAGCTTTTTTTGCTCGCCTCTTTGGTTAAAAAGAGCTTTTTTATATCGACATATGTCGAGACCATCGTAGCTTCCGGCACGCGCGCGATGATGTCGTCTTTGCTAAGTCTCGTGATCTCTTTTAGAATTTTTTTGTGGTTTTCGCGCAGTTCGGCGCTAAACATCGGCAGCTTGTATTCCAGGCGCTTAAGCTCCTTTTCAAAGCCCTCGTCGCTTTTTAGCGCGGTCTCCATCGATTTTACGATCTCGGTGATGAGCTTGCTGGTTGGGCCCAGATCCATGAGCTTTTCTTTTAAAATTTTCTTTTTAAACGCCAAGTTCAGCTTCGATAAAATTCCCTTGCTCTCCTTGATCGCTTCGGCGTTTTTCTCGGCAAATTTCATCCAGTCCTTTTTGGCTTTTTCAAGAGCCTTAAAGCTTTCGATGACCTTTAGAGCGCGCTTATCGTTCTTTCTAGAGCGCTTTTGCTTCGCCTCGTCCTCATCCGTGCTCTCCTCCTCATCATCGTAATCATCCTCCGACAGCTCCTCTTCGTCCTCATCTTCACCCTCTTCGTCGCTGTCGTCAAAGCTCTTGAAAAGCTCCTTGACGCGGCGTTCGCGGTTGATTAGCGGCTCTTTATAATCTAAAATGAAGTCTATTAAGTATGGCACCGAGCAAAACGCGTCGATGATGATGTCTTCGCCGAGCTCGATTTTTTTACTGATCTCGATCTCCTCTTCCTTGCTAAGTAGCGGGATTTGCCCCATTTCGCGCAGATACATCCGCACGGGGCTGTCCGAGCGGCTCCACTCCAAAAGCTCGACGTCGCTAGATAGATCAAACTCCTCGTCCCAGCCCTCGTCTAGCAGCCTTTTTTGCGTCGCTTCTTTGAGTTTTGCGTCCTCTAAATTTTTGATTTTGGAGATTTCTGCGGCGGAGATCAGCTCGACGTCAAATTTTTTGGTAAGCGCTTCGACCTTCTTAACGGCCGTCGCGGTGGGGGCTTTGTCGAAAAATTTTATCAGTCTTTCGTAGGTGATGTAGCTTTTCTGATTTTCGTCGAAGAACTGCTCGATGGGCGTTAAGGCGTCTTTTGGGCTCGCCATAAAAATCTCCTTGTGTCGTTGTGTATTTGGTTTTGGAAGATCGGATTATACCGAAACGCTCTTTATTTTTGCTTATATACGGCGCGAACCATCTAAATTTAATGATTTTTCAAATTTTAGAAATTAGGCTAAATTTTAAAATTTAGGTTATATTTTTAGCTAAATTTAAGATTGCTCTTTAAAATCCCGCGTTCGCAAGACGAAAATTAGCGCGCCGAAATTCCGCCTCCTTTACGCCGCCGATTTAAAATTTAACGCCTCCACACTTCCTATCTCTGCGCTCTCGCGTTTAAATTTAGCCCCAAATTTCAAGCGAGGAATTTCGCCCTCATATCGGAGCGATTGAGCGGATTTTAATAAATTTGTCGGTAAAATCGCGCATCTATTTTAAAATTTAAGGCGGAAATATGGCAAAAGTATGGAAATTCGGCGATGATATCGACACCGACATTATTATCGCGGCGCGCTACCTAAATACCTCCGACGCAGCGGTGCTTGCGACGCACATTATGGAGGATGCTGACAAGGATTTTTCGTCCAAAATCGCTCGCGGCGACATCATCGTAGCGGGGAAAAATTTCGGCTGCGGCAGCTCGCGCGAGCACGCTCCGATGGCGCTTAAGGCCGCCGGGATTTCATGCGTGATCGCAAAAAACTTCGCTAGGATTTTTTATCGAAACAGCTTCAACACGGGCTTTTTGATCCTCGAATGCGACGAGACGGATAAGATCGCGCAGGGCGACGAGCTTAGCATCGATCTAAAGGGCGGCGTAATTAAAAATTTAACTCAAAAAACTGAGTATAAATTCGGCGCAATCCCCGAGTTTATGCAAAAGCTACTCGACGCGGGCGGAGCGATAAATTATGCAAAAACAAAGATAAACTTGTAAGGAATTTAGATGAAAAAATACGACGTATGCGTGATAAAAGGCGACGGAATCGGCCCTGAGATCATCGAAGAAGCGATCAAGGTGCTTGATGCCGTAAGCCATAAATTTAATTTTGAGCTAAATTTTGACTACCGCTTGATGGGTGGCGCGGCGATCGACATTATGGGCGTTCCGCTTCCAGATGAGACGCTAAATGCCGCTAAATCAAGCGACGCAGTGCTTTTCGGTGCGATCGGCGGAGCTAAATGGGACGGCTTGCCGCGCGAACTGCGCCCCGAAAGCGGACTGCTTAAAATCCGTAAAGAGCTTGGAGCGTTTGCAAATCTACGTCCCGCGATGATTTTTGATGAGCTGATAAACGCTTCGACGCTAAAGCCGGAGATCATCAAAGGCGTCGATATAATGGTGGTGCGCGAGCTTACGGGCGGGATTTATTTCGGGCGGCCGCGCGTTAAAAACGAAAAGGATGCGCTAAATACGATGTGCTACAACGCTGCCGAGATCGAGCGCGTCGCAAAAGTTGCCTTTGAGGCTGCGCTTTTGCGAAACAAAAAGATAACGCTCGTGGATAAAGCCAACGTGCTTGAAACAAGCCAGCTGTGGCGCGAGGTCGTAAGCGAGCTAGCGAAAAATTATGCGGGGATAAATTTGGAGTTTATGTACGTAGATAACGCCGCGATGCAGCTCGTGCGGGCGCCTGCGCAGTTCGACGTGATTTTGACGGAGAATTTGTTCGGCGATATTTTAAGCGACGAGGCGAGCATGATCTGCGGCTCGATCGGGCTGCTTCCGAGTGCGAGTATCGGCGGCAAGGTAGGCATCTACGAGCCGATTCACGGCAGTGCGCCCGACATCGCGGGGCAGGGGATCGCAAACCCGATAGCTACGATTTTAAGCGCTGCGATGATGCTGAAATACGCATTCGGCGAAAATGAGGCCGCGGCGGCGATCGAGCTTGCCGTACGCGCCGTGCTTCGCGACGGTTACCGCACCAAGGACATTGCGCAGTACGACGCCAAAGAAATTTGCTCGACCGCAGAGATTGGCTCGATCATCGCAGATTACGCGGCTAAGGCTTAGGAGCCAGCTTTGAATGGCGCACTAGCATACGCTATGGAGCTTGAGAAAAAAGGCGATATCTACGGCGCGATGCGGATTTGTCGCGGTATTTTACGCGATAATCTGCAAGATGGCGATGCGGCAGTGCTTTTTGCGCGGCTAAATTTAAATCATCGAGTAAGCTCTGGCGTCAATATGGCGATGCTGGAGCGCTTTTTAAGCGTCGATGCACGTAAACAAGCAGAATTTAAGAGGTGGCTAATTGATGTATGAAAATGAACTAGAAGATATCATCGAAGCAGTCAATGAGATGAAAGCACAAAAGCGCGCGCAAGATTTGGCGGCGCAGCAAGAGGGGGCTGTGAATGCAAACAGCGCTGAAGCAGGATCACAGACTTCGCAGGATGCTTTAAGCCCCACTTCTTTTGCGCCAGATCCTATTGCGCCTGATGCCTTAAATTCCGCATCTGCGCCGGATATCGCTTCACCAAACGCGCAAAATTTCACTTCCTTAGATACTAAAAATTCCACTTCGCGCTTTGTTTCATCGGACGCTTTAAATTCCGCCCTAGATCGTTCAAATGCCCTTGCACGCAAGAGCTCTGCGCCTAGCAGCGCAGAATTTACAGCGGACGCTACTTTAAAAAAATTTGCCGTAAAAGATGAAAATTTCACTTTTTCCAGCGAGGAGAATTTTAAAAATTCTAATCTTGCAGGCGGTGAGAATTCCGCGGCCTCCGTCTCTTTAAATGGAGAAAATTTTATAAATTCCGCTTCTGCAAGTAGCAAAGATTCCGTAAATACCGCCTTTGCAAGCGATGAAATTTTAAAAAGCTCCGTCGCGAAATTTGACGAAAGCTTTCGTGATTTATCGGGCATCGCAGGCGAAATTTGCGATAGTTTAGGCAGCGATATGAATGGATTTGTTTCTCCGCAAAGCAGGGACGCAAGCATAGCGCAAAGCTCTGCCGAAAGTAAAGATTTTGAATTAGCGCTAAATTCTACGGATGACGACTCCCAAAGCGGGCAAGATTTGACACCTCGTATTTTAGGTGCGCATTTTAAGGAACTTCGCAATGACGATTTTGGGTCTGGTTCTGATTTCAAAGAAAACGAAGTTGACAATTATTTCAGCACAGCGCATTCTAAAAAGCAGGATTTAGCGTCGCTTCAAGCTCAAAATTTCGCCGCACTAGAGATCCGAAATGCTGCCGTGCAGCAGCAAAATTTCGTTTCGCAGCCGCAGAATTTTACGATCCCTGAGGCGCGAGATCATGAGCTCGCCACGCCGCAGCTTCGTAATTCCGCCAAGCAGGATATGCAAGCGGGAAGCTTTGCCTCTTCTGGTGCTCAAAATTCCGCCCTGCGCCAGCCCGAGGAAGCGCGACACCTTGGGGCTGCGAGACAAGCGGGCGATAAATCAAAATATCTCGCAAATGTAGATTTTAAAATTTTAAGCGAAGCGGAGTTTTTGAGCGCGATAAAAGAGCGGATTTTAGTGCTTTTTGAGGGACTAAACGCTTTTGAGAAGGGCGATTTGAACGCGCGCGTGGAGCTAAATTTAAAATTTATGGAATTTTTGCTTGCAAGTATCGAAAACCGACTTGAAAATCTATCAAAATGACGATTTCATCGCGCTTTTAGATTATCTTAAAAAATTTAGCTCACGCATATATCTGGTAGGTGGCTGCGTGCGCGATCATTTTTTAGGGCGGACAAGTGCTGATGTGGATGTGGAGCTTTACGATGTGGGTCCGCGTCGCTTCGAGCAAATTATGCAAGACTTCGGCGCACAGGGCGTCGGCAAAAGCTACTTCGTCTATAAATATAAAAGCTTCGACATCTCGCTTCCGCGCACCGAGAGTAAGACAGACATCGGACACAAGGGCTTTAGCGTCGCTTTGGCTACGGACGAACATGAGGCTAGCAGGCGGCGCGATTTTACGATCAATGCGATGATGATAGACGCTATAAGCGGCAAAGTGCTCGATTTTTACGGCGGGCTTGCGGATCTGCGTGCGAGGATTTTGCGAGTGGTTGATCCGCACACTTTCGTGGAGGATAGCTTGCGCGTGTATCGCGCAGTGCAGTTTGCCGCGAGATTTGAGCTTCGCGCCGAGCCGCGCACCTTAGAGCTTATGCGCGGCATCGACGTTAGCGATCTTAGTTGCGAGCGCGTTAAAGCAGAGCTGATTAAATTTTTTCGTGCACCTGCGCACCGATATGGGATGATGCTAATGCAAGAGCTGGGGCTTTATGAGCGGGTTTTTGGATTGCGGATTGATACGCGTACGCATGAGCGGCTGATAAAATTCATAGAGCACGGCGAATCTTTCGTAAGAAATGAAATGTTTTTTTTATACGCGTTTTTGAATTTTTTAGGATTAGATAAAAATAAGATTTTAAAGAATTTAGGGCTAAATTCTCTTTATAAAAGGCTACTTAGCGAGCCGTTTTTTAAGCGGGTAAGCGACGAGCGACTATGTAAAATCGCTCTAAAAATGCCGCTTAAGCAGTGGCTCGGGCTATATTGTAAAGGTAGGGTGCAAGCGGCGAAGCGGCTTGGGATTTGGGATAAGAAATTTAAAAGCTTGGTTTGCGCAGCGGATGTCGCTCGCAATCTGCGCGGCGCTGCGATCGGCAAGGAGATTGAGAGGCTGCAAGAAGCGGAGATTAGGGCGTTTGTAGCGGCTTTAAAAGCGTAAATTTAGAGAGATTTTTGTAAAATCGCCGTTTTATTTAGGAGCTAGTTTTATGAAAAAATTCTATCGTCGCGACGAAATTTACGCGTTTTGCAAGAATGCTGCGTCTTTGCAAGAGTGCGTTTTTTGCTTTGATCGCAGGCAAAATTTCGTGATTTTTGCTGCGCGAAATTTTATCTTTTATGGCGAGCGAAATTTAAATTTTTGCGGCGTAAGATTTCATAGTGCAAAGCTTAGCTCGGTAGGATTTCACGACGCGGAATTTGACCTATTAAAATTTCATCCGTCGTGTCGCCATACCGAAAAAGCCCACGAGGCGAAGTTTTATGGATCGCGCGAATTTCGTAGATCACATCGCTGCGGCGGGAAATTATACGAGCCGTGCAGCAGCGAGACGGAATTTCACGGCTCACATTACAGCGAAATTAAATTTTGCGGATTAGGATATCTTGGCACAAAATCTCACAGCCTGCGTCGTATTAAACGCATTAAAGCAAAATTTAGCGAGCCGTATTGCGCGTCCTGTGCTATGGGAGTAGTTGCCTCGCCGCACCACAAAAAAATGCAAGAGCCGTGTCGCTACAAGGAGAGATCTGACGTCCTGCAGTATCGCAAAATCATGAACCTAAATTTTATTTCGCAGAATTTCAAATTACAGAATTTTGCCCATTCAAATTTGCAAGGCTTTACTGCGCGAAATCCCAAGCCGTGTAATTTGGCTTTGCAAAATTCTAAATCTCAAAACCTTGTCTCGCGGAATTTTAAATCTCAAAACTTTGCCTCGCGGAATTTTAAATCGCAAAATTCTGCTCATGCAAAATCGGTGATTTTTGATGTTTAATATCGTGTTAGTATATCCGCAGATCCACACAAACACGGGCTCCATCGGGCGCATGTGCGTCAATGCGGGGTGTCCTTTGCATCTGATTAAGCCGCTGGGATTCGTCATCGACGATAAGCATCTGCGCCGCGCGGGGCTTGATTACTGGGCGAGCTTGGATCTTAAAATTTGGGAAAATTGGGACGAGTTTATGGCGGCGAACGAGAAATTTAAGCAGCGCTTCTTTTTTGCGACGACGAAGACGAACAAGCTCTACTATGAGGCAAAATTTCAGCCGGGCGATTTTTTGATTTTCGGCTCCGAAGGGCACGGGCTGCCGCTTGAAATAATGCGCACAAACCGCGAAAACTGCATCACGATCCCGATGAGCGGGGCGGGGCGCAGTTTAAATTTAGCCACCAGCGTGGGCATCGTAACCTACGAAGCGATCCGCCAAAATATCGATAAATTCGACTTTAGGAGCGCGGTTTGCGAGTTTTAGCGCTACTTTTTACGATGTTTTTCTGCGGCGCGGGTGCAGCGGAGCTGAAAATCGCATCGTTTAACGTGCAAAATTTATTCGACGGCGTAAACGACGGCACGGAGTACGCGGATTTTAAGATCGGGCGCGGAGGCTGGAGCGAGCAAAAATACGAGCGCAAGCTGCAAGAGATAGCGGACGAGATAAGCGCGCTTAATGCCGATATTTTGGGGCTGCAAGAGATCGAAAACGAAGCCGTGCTAAAAGCGCTTGCGCAGAAGGCGGGCTATAAATTCTACGCTTTTTCGCGCGCGCAGACTGCGCCTGCGGGTGTGGCGGTGATGTCGCGCATACCGATAAAATTTCAAAAAACTTACCGCCCGACAGAGCTTAAAACACGAGATATTTTGCGCGCTGATTTTGCGCTTGGCGGCGCTGATTTTAGCTTTTATGTCGTACATATGCTCTCTGCACGCAATCCGCTAAGCGAGCGCAGGCGAAATTTCGCCTTTTTACGCGAGGTTTTGCAAGGGCACCAACGCGCTATCGTAGCGGGAGATTTTAATACGAATTTTGGGCAAAATTCTTTGCTAAACGAGCTTATCGAGCGCGATGGATTTAGCGATTTATGGGCGCTACATCCCTGCTTGCAGTTAAAGCATTTTAGCTCTTGTGAGTCTCATGAAAGTGGCGCGGTGCTCGATCATATCTTACTTAGCGACGATTTTTTTAGTAGCGAGCCGGGATATAAAAAGGACAGTTTCGCGGTTGCTAAATCCTCTACCGCTTCCGATCATTTCCCGATTAGCTTCATTCTGACGGACGAAGGCGCTTTAAAATCTACGCCAAGAAAGCAAGAATTTTTAGCTAAAAATATCGATAGCGCCGCAAAGACCGTCACGATAGAGGAGCTTTACGGGCGCATTATAAGCGAGCCTGTGCTGATAAAAGGTGCAGTCGTGAGCTTTGCAAACCGCCACGGCTTTGCGGTCTCCCAAGATGGAAGCGGAGTTTTTGTCTATGGCGGCAGCGGGCTGCAGCTAGGCGATAAACTCGATCTGCTAGTAAAAAAGACGAAATTTTATAAACAAAGCTTTGAGATCGACGATTTTGAGATCGTAGCTAGAAGCGGCAACGTAGGCTCTATCGCACCATACGTTTTGCCTAGCGCATCGGTGCGGCAGCTGCGCGCAGGAGATGTGATAAGCACGATCAAAGGCGACGTTAAAGACGGCATAATTGATCTAAAAGGCGCGGGCGAGTTTAGAATCTTTCGCAAAAGCGCTCCTGTGCAAAACGGCAAAAATTTAGAATTTAAAAATGCCTATTTTACGATTTATAAAGGGCAAAAGGAATTTATAGTAGAATGATACACGCCGTTATAACCGCACTTTTCGTGCTTTTTATGATATTTATGATCGTAGGATTTAACCGCGAAATGATGGAGAAAAACGAAAAACGAAATCAACGAAAAAAGGATAAAGATGGAACTACTCATTGAGATTGGGGTCGAGGAGCTGCCTGCGATCCCGTTTTTAAAAGAGCGTGCGAATATCGCGCCAAAATGGCGCGCGGTGCTTGAGGCTAACCGCATAAATAGCGACTTTCGCTTCGAATTTAGCCCGCGTAGATTTGTGCTATTTCACGAGGATTTTCCGCAACGCGGCGATGATGCGCAGATCGTAAGCACGGGCGCGCCAAAATCCGTCGCGCTCAAAGACGGTGCGTGGAGCCCTGCAGCGCTAAGTTTTGCTAAAAAATGCGGCATAAGCGAAAGTGAGCTGGAATTTCGGCAGATAGGCGGCAAAGAGGTGCTCTACCACGCTGCGGTGCAAAAAGGGCGTGATAGTCGTGAAATCCTAGGCGAAATGATAGAGGAGTTTTTACGATCGCTAAATTTTGGACGCGCGATGCGCTGGGGTAGCGGCAAGTTTGAGTTTATCCGTCCGATAAGAAGCATAGCCTGCGTTTTGGGCGGTCAAAACGTAGATTTTGAAATTTATGGCGTGCGAAGCGCGGCTGCATTTTTTCCGCACAGAAAATTTGGCTATGAAGCGATTAAATTTAAAGACGCCGCAGATTATTTCGCACTACTGGAGCGTAACGGCGTAATTTTAAGCGAGCAAAAAAGAAAAGATAAAATTCTAAGCGAGTTTGCAAAGCTCAAGAAAAAGCATGGTTTTAAGATCGAGGTCGATCCTGCGTTGCTAGATGAAGTAACGGCGATCACCGAGTATCCGACGGCGCTGTTAGGCAGCTTTGAGCGAGATTTTTTAAGCGTGCCAAAAGAGGTCATTATCACTTCGATGATGGAGAATCAGCGCTATTTTCCCGTTTTCGAGGGTAAAAGCCTAAGCAATCACTTCGTTGTCGTTAGTAATGCGATCACCGATGATGACGAGCTTGTAGTACGTGGTAATGAAAAAGTTTTACGCGCGCGCCTAAGCGATGCTATGTTTTTTTGGAAAAGCGATTTGCAAGCGGAATTTAGCCCTGAAAAACTTAAGCAAATTTCCTATATGCAAGCTCTTGGCTCAGTTTATGATAAGCAAGTGCGCGAGCTAGCTGTAGCAAGGGCGCTGAGCGCGGATTATGCTACGCAGATTGAGGCGGAGATCGGCAAAAAGGACTTCGCGCGGGATGTGGAAAATGCCGTAATGTTTAGTAAAGCAGACCTTAGCAGCACGATGGTGGGCGAATTTAGCGAGCTTCAAGGCATTATGGGTAGTTACTATGCCGCACACGCTGGACTGGCAGATCATGTATGCCGCGCGATACGCGAGCAATATCTGCCTAGCGGCGAGGATAGCGAGCTGCCAAGCGGCGTATTTAGTAGCGTAATTGCTGTAGCGATGAAATTTGAAACGCTCCTGGGACTTTTTAGTATCAATAAAGTTCCAAGCGGCAATAAAGATCCGTACGCGCTTCGCCGCGCAGCTACGGGGCTAATTAAAATTTTACTAAATCAAGGATTGAGCTTTGATGCGAATGCGTTGGCGCAAAAGCTGGCGCCAAATTATAAGAAATTTAACATTTCTAAGCTGCTGGATTTTATAAAAGATAGGTTATACGGAATTTTTGACGAGATAAATCCGTCCGTGATCAAGGCGTGCATCGCAAGCGGAGAAAACGATCTATTACTACTAAGCAAGGCCATAAAGGCGCTGGGCGAGATCGCAGCAGCAGCGGATTTCGGGGAAAATTTTGCGACCTTTAAGCGCCTAGCCAATATCATCAAGGACGAAAAAATAGGCGCGGTGGACGAAAACCTATTCGAACACGACGCTGAGCGTGCGCTAAATGCGGCATTCAGGGCGATTAAGCTCAACGAAAACGACGTGAGTGGGTATCTGCGCTCACTATTTGGGCTTAAAGGCGTGATTGATGATTTTTTCGATAACGTAATGATAAACGTCCAGGATGCCGCGATACGCGCAAATCGTATCGCAAATATCGGGCAAATTTATCGCGCGTTTTTGCAGTTTGCCGATATCAAAGAGATAGGATTTTAATTTTACTTAGAGCTCATTTGCCCAAGGTTTGCGCGAACCTTGGGCAAAATTTTACCGCGCAAAGGAGCGCAAATGCTAATAATCAACGCAAAATTACCAACTAAAAATCTAAAAATCACAAAATCTCTCTCGCAGTTGATTCAGGGCTTTCTTTATCGCTATCTGCCGGCTTCAGAGCACGTAGGATATAGGCACGAATCAAGCGGTAAAATTTTTAAACGCACGGTGTTTGATTTTATCTTGCGAGGAGAGGATTTGCGCGTGCGATTTGCTTCATGCGAGCCGGAGTTTGAACGTAAAATCGCGCTAGCAGTGCTAAAAGACGGGCTAAGCTTGGGTGAAATTCTATTTACGCAAACTACCGTCGAAGCAAAAAATCATAAAATTTTCGAGAACGAAGCTATTGTGCAAGGCTACGTGGCGTGCGCAGTAAGCGGGCTTTTGGGACATAAGGTTTATTTGCAGCCGCAAGATAGCAGGCATTTAGAGATGATGAAGACGAATATTTTACAGCGATTTGAGACGATTATGGGGCGAAAATATGATGGCGAAATGGAGTTAAATTTATTGTGGCAAAAGCTGGGTGAATCTGTGAAATTCTATTACGGCAACAATCGCGAGCCGGTATATGCGTGGCAGGCAAGATGGAAAATTGTAGCTAATGCAGAACTAATCAATTTGATCCTTGGCGCGGGAGCTGGAAGTGGGTGCATGAACTACGGAGTAGGGGTTTTGGAGGTTGTAAAGCAAGACCTTATTAAAGTACAAATTTCAAATCCTAAAAAGGATAATTGCTTGCCTTGAAATCGATTGTATAATAAAAATCTAAAAAAGGCAAATTGTTTTCTTAAAATACAATAACTATTGACAATATAATTAAAATTTAGTTATAATTCACCTATGTTTTAGAAAGGATAAATTTTGGGCGATATAGTTAAAATTTTTTCTAGTATCGGTGAAATTTATGATAAACAGAAAACTAAAATCAACAACAAGAGCTATGAATATGATGCTATTAAAATTTATCTTTGCGATATTAAAAGTAAAGAAATATCGGTAAATAACAATATTTCAAGAGACGATTTAATAGTTTGTAGATTTGGCATAGGCGCGAATTCTGGTAATTTGTTCCCCAACGTCCAATTCATTAGCAAAGCCGTAAAAGACGATACGCCTAAATTTATAAAAGGAATTTTAAAAGCCGTAAAAAATATGCTCTCTTGTTTCAATCCTGACGATATCAAAAATGATAAAATATTAACGGATTTATCTAGCTTAAATGAGAGCTTTTTTGATGATATTTTAAGTGAAATTGTAGCTCTACAAGAAGAGCCTAAGAAAAAAGGCATGAAAGTGGCTACTTTTTTTGCATTATCTTGGGAGGGTAGACCAGTTTCAGCGTATTTCAAAAATGTTTTTACGAGTCATTTAAGTGATAGCGATAATAGTAAAACTGCCAAAATTTATGGTTATGATATGCTTACAAATAGTATGGGTATCGGCGGAGATGCGAATTTAGCGTTTTGTTCCGTAAATGAGCTACCGACTGCTTTGCAAGACATTAAAGTTAGATTACTACCTCTAAATAGTGCTAATGCAAATTTGGTTAAAAACGGTTTTATGGCAATTGATAAGGAATTATCTTTTAATTTTTACGGGGATAAAATGGCGGTCTTACCGACGTTAATGGTAAATGATGCAAATTTATTAGAAGAAATAGTGGAAATTTTAAAAGATCCAAGCGAAAAGAAAAAAGATCTGCAAGGCATACAAAATATCGAAGAAAGTATTAATTACGAGTTGGAATCCGTAGCTAAAGCACAAGCAAATATGCCCGTGCTAAATACAATTTTATTTTATAAAAAAAGCAATGCTGCGGTTAATGTATTATTGCAAATAGATGATGTATTGCCGTCTTATATTTCTAAAATTTCCGATTTAATGGGTAGATATAACATTAGGGCGATTAGGCGAAAAGATAGTAAAGATCAACAAGACGATACTATTTACATGCAAAATTTATTTCTTAAAAACATCGATATTATGGATTTTTTATTATCGCAAAATAGGATGAATTTAGATGATATGATGGAAAAATATGCTGCTTTGATTTATAAAGGCAACATTAACTCTAGTTATGCGTCAAAAATAGAGTGGGGATTTTATTTTAATTGCGTTAAGACATATCAAAATAGAAGTATAAAAAGTATCGAAAAATATCAAAATTTCTTTAATGAAATAGGTGCTTTAAATGAAAAAATATCATTTGCAAGGGAGGTTAATTTGCAAAGCTTAAGCGATAAAAAAGAGCTAATAAGCTCTATTTTGAAAAATAGTGAATTTCTAAAAGATAATGAAGTATTGCAGAGTGCATATTTGCTAGGAATGATGTCTGCAGGGTTGATAAATCGCCAATTTGCTATTAGCAAAAATAGCTCATTCGAAAAATGGCTGAATAATGCCGGACTAATTACGAAAGAGCTTTTAGAACGGATTTGGACCAAATGCGATGAAACTAACAAAAAACTCTCCAATGTATCGCGAGGAAAAAGAAGCGCTAATATAGAAATCATGCGCGATATTTTGATTGGAATTTTACCAGGTGCGTTTTTATCTCAAAAGCGAGTTAAGAGCGCTTATGTAACGCTAGCTTTTGCTATGGGCGGAAGTGATTTTACGAAATATATTAAAGATAACACTCAAGGAGACGAGTAATGAAAAAGAAGGAAATTCTATTTCTTTGGGACGGCGAAAATTTTAATCCAAACGGCGATATGCTAAGAGATAACGCTCCTAGGATAGACGATGAGACGGGTATAGCAGAAGTCACTGATGTACGTATAAAGCGAACAATTAGAGATGAAATTATGAAAAAAGACGAAAGTGCGATTTTCATTAAAGAGTATAAAAGAGATGAAAATATCTTAGATTGCAAAAGCGCAATACGTGAAGTAATTAATGTAAGGCAAGAAAAAATCGAGATTGAAAAAGAAATTTTATCTAAATTTATCGATATTCGCGCATTTGGTGGAGTTTTGCCGATATCGGATAAAGACGAGATGAAAAAAGAAGGCATAAAAACAGCAGGAATTCAATTTGTTGGACCCATTCAGTTTAGAATGAGCAGATCGCTTCATAGAGTTGCGGTAGAGCATATAAAAGGCACCGGCGCGTTTGCAAGTGGTAGCGATAAGGCAAATAAAACGTTTAGAGAAGAAGATTTTTTAAATTATGCAATGTTTGCAACTTACGGAATAGTGGATAATCATAGTGCAAAGATTACAAATTTAAGTGAAGATGATGTAAAAGTGATTTTAGGCGCGCTCTGGAGCGGGACTAAAAATTTAATTACTCGCACTAAAATGGGTCAGATGCCTAGATTTATGCTAGTAATTACATATAAAAATGATACTTTCGCTGGAGATTTAAATAACTGTGTGGCTATAAATAGTAGCAAAGAAGACATAGAGATAAGAAGTATAAATGATTTTACGATTGATTTTTCTAGATTAAAAGCTAAACTTACTAGATACGCGCAAGAGATCGAAAAAATAGAGTATATGAGCGATTTTGACTTCGAGCAAAATAACAGATCACAATTTGATAGTAATTGGATAAAAATAGGATTTTAAATGGATATAATAGCTTTTGAGCTATCGGGAGATTATGCGCATTTTTCTCATCCGGCTACTATCTACTCGTCTCTTACATATCCGGTGCCGCCAAAGACTGCCGTAATGGGGTTTTTGGGGGCGATTATAGGTGAAATGAATTATTTTAAACTTAACGATATAGGTTATAGCGTTATTTTAAGTTCGCAATTTCGCAAAAAAACTATGATTTTTAACGGTATAAAATTTGCTCTATCGTCAAATATGCATATCGAACAAGGCTATCAAGATTCTAGCGAGAAAAAGCAGTTTTATAAAGAGCTAATAAAAGATCCTAGATATGTTATATTCGTTGATTTAAGTGCTTTAAACGCTTCTTATAAAGAAAATATAATCGACAGCTTAAAAGCTCATAGATGCTCCTTTACACCATATTTAGGTATAAATTTTTGTATAGCGGATTTTAAATATATCGAGATAAAAAATTGTGAATTGGTGCATGAAAAAGAAAGTTTTATAGATACGTTCGTTTTAATGGACGATTTTATATTTGATGCACAAAGCTTTGATATTAGACTTACTGCGGCTAGAATGGCTTGCGGATGCGAAGAGGGTCGAATTTTTAAGGATTTTAAAGATTTCGTTATCAAGCTAAGCGGCAATAGTCAAATCAAAGCAAAGAATAGAGGAAATATTTATCAAATAAATGACTACAAGGTCTACTTTGCAAAGTGAGCTGCTATCACATCCTAACAAACCACTAATAAAGCATATAACAAATATGCTTGCCGAAGCGGATAGTAGGCTTTTACAATGCGTTAAAATTTATCACGATATAGCCAAGCTAAAAACTAATTTTCAAATTTATATCAAAAACCCTACCGAAAAAATTGCAGATAAAAATCACGCTTTATTATCCGCTTACATATTTTTACTAAATTCAGAATTTAATGAGCTAGATACGGCTTTTGGGTTTTTATCCATCGTATCACACCACGGAAATGTAGAAAATTTTTGTGAGCTTACAATGCAAAATAAAAATTTCGGCAAATATTTTGAGAGCTCGAAGGAACTAGGCTTTTGGGATGAAGTCGTAGATAAAGCTTTAGGTTTAGAAATTTACAAAGATATTAAAAGGGATAAAAATGAGCTTTTAATTAAAGCTAAACATTTAAGAGAATATTTCAAATTTGCGAAAAAGAAGTTTGATTACGATGACTTTTTAAATTTCAAAGACATATTTTCGTCGCTTATTTATAGTGATAAATATGAAGCTATTTTTAATCAAAGAATTCCTGTTTCTAAACCGGCGAATTCTAATACGATCGAAAAATATATCAAAGCTCTGGAAAATCGTAAGCCAAACGCAAAAAGAAGTGAGTTTAGAAAATTCGTTTTAAATAATTTCGATGTAGATCATAATCTTTTTACTTTAACCGCGCCTACTGGCTACGGCAAGACTTTGACTGCGCTAAATTTTGCCGCTAAATTTAATAAAGAACGTATTATTTACGTGCTGCCGTTTACGGCTATCATAGATCAAGTTTATAATGAGATAAAAGAGATTTTTAAAGACGATAAAAATATATTAATTCATAAAATTCATCACAAAACTACGATAGATGAAAGTACCCCGCAAGATCGCTATTCTAAAGTTAAATTTTTGATGGATTCCTTTAGCGGAGATATTAACGTAACCACGCTATATCAATTTATATTTGCACTCTTTGGAAACAAAAATAAAGATAGCGTAAAATTTAACCGATTAAAAAATAGTGTAATAATAATCGATGAGGCGCAGGCAGTACCGTATAAGTTCAGGGCGGATTTTATGAAGCTTTGCGAGATGATGGCGGAGAAATTTGGCTGCATTTTTATCTTTATGTCCGCCACAATGCCTATTGTTGATGCGACTAAATTTAAAGAAATTTCAAATTTGGATTATTTCAAAGACCAAAATAGATACGTTTTGAAATGGTTTGATGGTGACGAGAGTGCTTTAAAAGACAAGATTAAACAGTTGGCAAAAAGCAAAAATACACTAGTCGTCGTAAATACCATTAAAAAAGCGCAAGAGCTATTTTTGGAATTTTACGATGAATTTAAAGTTTTTTGCCTAAACGGATATATGTGCGACGATCACAAACGAAAAAATATCAAAAATATAAAATACGCGATTGCCAAAAATAAAAGTGGGCACGGTGATCCGATCTTGCTAATTTCTACGCAGTCTATCGAAGCTGGCGTGGATTTGGATTTTGATGTCGGATTTAGAGAGATAGCGCCCATTAGCTCGATTATCCAAACTGCCGGTCGTATAAATAGAAATTTCGCAGCTCTGGGAGAACTATACGTATTTAACGATATTTGCGACTACTCCGATCTCATTTATAGTGATTTAAAACGCATTAGCGATAATATTTTGGTAAAAATTCTAAAGCAAAGGGATATCATCGAAAGCGAAATTTTAGATATTTCTACTAGGTATTTCAGCGCCATAAAGCAAAGCCTAGAGAGTTTATTTTTGGCGGAGCAGATGCAAGAGCTCGGATTTTACGATATAAACGAAAAGATTAGCGAGGCGATGGACGATAGGCTCAAAATTTTAGTAATAATTGAGCCAAAAGAAGATTATATTAAAGAATTTCAAAACGAAATTTTTGAAATTAATAGGCTTGATATGGACAAATTTAATAAGAAAGATATATTTACGAATACTATTAAGAAAATTAATAGATTTGGTGTAAATATCACAGAATTTGATGCAAAGCGTTTAAATATAAAGCGTATTGATGGGCTAAAAGATGTCTATTATTTATCATTCGGCGATACTTCGTACAATAATAATTTCGGGATTAAAAAGGATGCCGCCTTAAATCTCAAGAATGAGTTTTTCGACTAATGTTTTGCAAAGACCAAATCACCGGCACACTTGTGAATTATTACATTACCTGCAAACGCGAAGCATGGCTTTACGCACACAATATTCACGCTAATCAGGAGGATGAAAACATGCTGATGGGCAAGGCGCTAGCGGACATTAAAGAGAGCGGTTTACAGGACTTCGCATTTTCAAATTTGAAATTTGACAAGCTTTCCAAGCAGCGCGGACATTATCTCATCACTGAATATAAAAAGAGCCTAAAAAATCCAGAAGCAGGCAAGATGCAGCTACTTTTTTACATCTATCTTTTAAAAACAGGCTTAAATTTAAAAGAGGTAAAAGGCAAATTAATTAGCGGCAAAACCGTCATAGCTATTGAGGATAACGCCGAAAATTTTACTAAAATCGAAACAATTCTAAACGACATTGTCGCCCTTGTGAACGAGCCAAAGCCGCCTAAATTTAGCCCGCAAAAGATTTGCGAGAATTGCGCTTATTGTGATTATTGCATTTAGGAGATAGAATGTACGCTATTTTATTTTACGATATTTCAAGCAGCGACGAAAAGGAGAAAAATAACGTCGCGCGCGTCCGAAAGGCGGTCGAGAAGTTTCTGCCTCGCGTGCAATTCAGCGTTTTTGAGGGTGAAATCAGAGCGAGCGATCTTAAAAAATTAATGGCGATTTTGCAAAAAGAATGCGCCAGCAAGCTTGATTCGGTAGTAATTTATACTTTTAATTCGCTCAAATATTCACAGCGTCTCGTCATCGGGTGCGATAAAAACGAAGCAATATTCAGCTAAAATTTAAGGATAAAGTATGCAAAAATCGGATCGCACGCATTTTATTTTAAGCCCAGGCCGATTGCGCCGCAAAGATAATAATCTATACTTCGATAAATTTAACGACGAGGGTGGAATTCTAACTAGTAAAATTTTGCCGATTAACGCGATTGATGAAATTTATATTTTGGCGCGAGTAGAGCTTGACACTTATACTATGGCGTTTTTGGCCGATAATAACATTTTGCTGCATATTTTTAGCGCCTATCAAAGCTTTCGCGGCAGCTTTTTCCCGAACACTTCAAATTCCGTAAATAAAAGCGGCTTTGTGCTTTTGGCGCAGCTGCGGGCTTTTGATGATCTTTCTAAGCGCCTTTTTATCGCTCGCGAGATTACTCGCGCTCGCATCTTAAATGCAGCCATTAATTGCAAGGCTTACGGCGTCTCGCTCGATACTGCGCCGCATCTGGATGCTCTAGCGCGCGCCTGCGACATAGCAGCGGTAATGGCGGTGGAAGGCGGCTTTGCCAAGCAGTATTTCGCGGCATGGAACAAAATCATCGAGGATCAGCGCAGTTTTAAATTTACGACACGCTCCAAACGCCCGCCGGCGGATAAAATTAATGCCCTCATTAGCTATGTAAATACGCGTATTTATAACGTCTGCCTCAGCGAAATTTACAAAACCGAGCTTGATCCGCGCATCGGCTTTTTACACGAGCCAAACTACCGTGCGCTAAGTCTGCATCTAGATCTTGCAGAGATTTTTAAGCCTATTTTAGGTGATAGATTAATTTTTGGAATGTTAAATAAACGCGAGATTACGGCAAAAGATTTTGAAACGGATGCGGGGCGTATTCGATTCGGTCGAGAAGCGGTGCAAAAGATCGAACTAAAAATGATCGAGAAACTATCATCTTGCGCGAACGTAGCGGGACAGAGCTTAACCTGGCGTCAAATCATCCGTCGCGAGGCAAATCATATCAAAAAATACGTCTGTGAAGGCGTGCCTTACGAGGGGTTGGTATGGCGGTAGGCCGGGGTTTTAAGCTCATTCGTGCTTTTGAAATTTTGACTAGAATCACTTGTGCCTATAGATTGCGCCCTCTTAAGATGCATGTGCTTTTGAAATAAATTTGATCTGAAGCACGGAACGGCGAACGAATTGGCTTTAAAAACGCATATGCTTTTAAAATTTCAGCTTTTTATTATTCACACTTCGATTTTTGAATATCTTATATCGAGATTTTAGCATTTGCACTCATGATACATATAGATAGCGATAAAGTTGCTTTTAAGATTTTGAAATGCCGAAATCTTGGGCATTGAGCAATCGGCGCTTTTTTAAATTTAGTCCATTTTAAGGCATAAAAATATATACTCTTAACAATTTCTACCTAGAAAAATGGCAAAATTCGTGCGGTAGAATTCCATCCCGTTGGGAATTGAAACTCACTGACGCATCTGTTGCCATCGACGCATCTGTTAGTAGAATTCCATCCCGTTGGGAATTGAAACTATCGAAAAAGTCTTTAAACGGCGCTGAGCTTGCCAACGTAGAATTCCATCCCGTTGGGAATTGAAACAATCTTAAAAAAGCTATGGTTGATTATAATCTAACGTAGAATTCCATCCCGTTGGGAATTGAAACCATCGCTCCAAAGTAAACTCAAGACCTCATTTTTACGGTAGAATTCCATCCCGTTGGGAATTGAAACTTTTGTCCGCCGCCATTCCTGCAATATTCATCATGGTAGAATTCCATCCCGTTGGGAATTGAAACATATTAATGAGAGCCTATCTAAGCAGGAAGAGGCTCAGTAGAATTCCATCCCGTTGGGAATTGAAACACGTAATCTTGGAGGTAATAGCGCACCTTGCTCGGTGTAGAATTCCATCCCGTTGGGAATTGAAACTCAATGAGAATTATCTCTTTTTCAAGTGACATAGTGTAGAATTCCATCCCGTTGGGAATTGAAACGGCGGGGCGCTTGACGGGTTAGGAATGGAGGCAAAGGTAGAATTCCATCCCGTTGGGAATTGAAACTCCGTAAAGAAGTCTATAATAGGGTAGTGGAATTCGTGTAGAATTCCATCCCGTTGGGAATTGAAACTTTCTAGCCCTAGAAAGGATAAACAATGGGTTTAGTAGAATTCCATCCCGTTGGGAATTGAAACGGGGCTCAAGATGTATAAGATGATTCCTATTACTGGGTAGAATTCCATCCCGTTGGGAATTGAAACGTGTTTTGTTTGTCATCGATGAAATTCACAATTTTTTGTAGAATTCCATCCCGTTGGGAATTGAAACTACCTTTCGGCGTATTCGTAACTAGCAAAGACGGCGTAGAATTCCATCCCGTTGGGAATTGAAACTGGCAACAGCAGCAAGGCAGATTTTACCAAACACCGGGTAGAATTCCATCCCGTTGGGAATTGAAACAACTACAAAGCGGCAATACAGGCAGTCGATTATATAGGTAGAATTCCATCCCGTTGGGAATTGAAACATGCAGTGGTGGAGCGACTTTTTGGACGGATTGTGTAGAATTCCATCCCGTTGGGAATTGAAACAATAGCTGAGCGCCTCGATGTTTGATGTGAGCGCGTAGAATTCCATCCCGTTGGGAATTGAAACGATCACCGTCGGGCGTCTCGTCATACATCCAAGTGTAGAATTCCATCCCGTTGGGAATTGAAACCTGATGGAAAAATTATTTCTATTGTGCGAAAATTTAAGTAGAATTCCATCCCGTTGGGAATTGAAACTCTACAGCGGTAGCACTACCGCTAATAGCACTTTGTAGAATTCCATCCCGTTGGGAATTGAAACCGGCACTTTGCTTTCCTGCGGCCACCCCTTCTTCATGTAGAATTCCATCCCGTTGGGAATTGAAACTTCCTCTTTAGCAAAGAATTCCAACTTCTACGCAGGTAGAATTCCATCCCGTTGGGAATTGAAACGTTGTGATACTTCAAAAGGCGAATATTTTGATTCCAGTAGAATTCCATCCCGTTGGGAATTGAAACACTGCGGCTCAAATAGCAAACGGCGAAATTAACGGTCTTTTAGAAAAGACAACTTTTTCATAGCAATACCGCTCAAATAGCAAACGGCGAAATTAACGGGGTAGAATTCCATCCCGTTGGGAATTGAAACCGACGATCACTATTCGGTGCCTCTATTAAGCGATAGTAGAATTCCATCCCGTTGGGAATTGAAACAATTTAACGAGGCATAAAATGAGAATTTTAGTAATTTGTAGAATTCCATCCCGTTGGGAATTGAAACGATGAAAATCAGGTTAAAGAGGCTCGAGACCTCTTAAGTAGAATTCCATCCCGTTGGGAATTGAAACATAGCAAAGACGCAGAGAGGGGATTTGCGCAATGAGTAGAATTCCATCCCGTTGGGAATTGAAACTTCTTTAGGACGATTAGTCGAGATAATGGCAACGTTAGTAGAATTCCATCCCGTTGGGAATTGAAACGGTTTGATGCGATATTCAAAGCATTCCCAATTCCAAGTAGAATTCCATCCCGTTGGGAATTGAAACAAGCCAATAATGCGGCTTGCAAGCTATTTTTAAAGGGTAGAATTCCATCCCGTTGGGAATTGAAACTAAGAAATTTGTAATCCTTAATTTCGCCTACAGAGTAGAATTCCATCCCGTTGGGAATTGAAACTCATCAAAAAACTCTCTTTGGACATTCTTATCCGGTAGAATTCCATCCCGTTGGGAATTGAAACAATTTCTGGGATAACTACATTGACGGCGATATAGGTAGAATTCCATCCCGTTGGGAATTGAAACTACCCGCAGCAATTATAAAAGTGATAGGTTTTAAGTAGAATTCCATCCCGTTGGGAATTGAAACTTTTTCAGCCTGCCTGTATCCACGGGGGTATCTGAGTAGAATTCCATCCCGTTGGGAATTGAAACTACATTGATATAAATGGATATAAAAATGAGTAATGGGTAGAATTCCATCCCGTTGGGAATTGAAACTTCCGTTTGGAAGTCTTTGATCGGAACGCAAATACGTAGAATTCCATCCCGTTGGGAATTGAAACTTTATATTCTCTAATGTTGCTTTTAGTGGATACTTTGTAGAATTCCATCCCGTTGGGAATTGAAACGAGCTGGAGACAGACGGCATTTTAATCAGCGGAAATTTGTAGAATTCCATCCCGTTGGGAATTGAAACCCCTAGCGCACAGAAGCGGCAAGTTTGCCGGCATTAAGTAGAATTCCATCCCGTTGGGAATTGAAACCCCTAGCGCACAGAAGCGGCAAGTTTGCCGGCATTAAGTAGAATTCCATCCCGTTGGGAATTGAAACATACAATTTATCGCAACAATAAAAGTCTGCTGTTTGTAGAATTCCATCCCGTTGGGAATTGAAACGAGCTTGCCGCTTCTCTCATAGCCTCCCGCTCACGGTAGAATTCCATCCCGTTGGGAATTGAAACGCCAAAAATAAAGAGCTTTTGGGAGAGATTAAAAAAGTAGAATTCCATCCCGTTGGGAATTGAAACCAATCCAAATTTTCATCAGCAAGCAAAAAAACAAAAAGGTAGAATTCCATCCCGTTGGGAATTGAAACTTTATTTGTTCTTGGTAATCTTTTTTATATTTAGGGTAGAATTCCATCCCGTTGGGAATTGAAACAAGACTCGAGTTCGCTTAAGCTGAGTTCGATTTGCGTAGAATTCCATCCCGTTGGGAATTGAAACTGCGCTATCCACGCAAGCTCATAATCGCTTGTGACTGTAGAATTCCATCCCGTTGGGAATTGAAACATCTTTGAAAAACGAAAATAAAACGATGATAATAAAGAGTAGAATTCCATCCCGTTGGGAATTGAAACTTCTTGTGTCGCAAAATGCACCGTTGGTATTATTCGGTAGAATTCCATCCCGTTGGGAATTGAAACGCGTCTAAGCAAAGCAAGACCGGCTTTAACAGCATAGTAGAATTCCATCCCGTTGGGAATTGAAACCTACTGACGAGGACGATGCTTACTGGATAAATTTTGTAGAATTCCATCCCGTTGGGAATTGAAACGTTTAAAAATAGGGTCAGTTAGATCAAGCAGACAGTAGAATTCCATCCCGTTGGGAATTGAAACTACTGCATCTTGCCAAAGTCATCTGGGTGAGCAGCGTAGAATTCCATCCCGTTGGGAATTGAAACGCTTCTTTAGAAGCGCCAAGCAGTCCTCATCATCCGTAGAATTCCATCCCGTTGGGAATTGAAACAACGACGGAAGCCCAGCATTAAACTTTAGAATGCCGTGTAGAATTCCATCCCGTTGGGAATTGAAACGAAAAGGAGCTAAAAAATGAATAGTTTCGAAAGAGTAGAATTCCATCCCGTTGGGAATTGAAACTCTCCTCTATGCGTAGCTTTGATAAACTTATTAAGTAGAATTCCATCCCGTTGGGAATTGAAACATGATATAGAAATAGACATTCCTTAGATGATTGTGTAGAATTCCATCCCGTTGGGAATTGAAACACCTTGGCTAAAGCAAGGGAATTAAAAACAGAGCTTTGTAGAATTCCATCCCGTTGGGAATTGAAACTCTTCAAATCAGCCATGCACTTTGCCTTAAATTTGTAGAATTCCATCCCGTTGGGAATTGAAACGTCTCATACTCCAGCTCCTTTTAAATATCTTTGAAGGTAGAATTCCATCCCGTTGGGAATTGAAACCGTCGCCGATCTTTCCGTCCGAAATCTGCCCCGTGTGTAGAATTCCATCCCGTTGGGAATTGAAACGTATCGTTTCCACTGTGATAGAGTTTATACACCTCGGTAGAATTCCATCCCGTTGGGAATTGAAACGCGGATAAAAAAGGAAAAATCTTTTTTCTTTTGCCTCGGTAGAATTCCATCCCGTTGGGAATTGAAACTCCCTCAAGCGGTGCAAGAATGCAACGTATTCATCAGTAGAATTCCATCCCGTTGGGAATTGAAACCGGGTACATTCGCCTGCAGCTCCAATGATAAAAGGTAGAATTCCATCCCGTTGGGAATTGAAACGGAATTTCTACCTTGCGATCATCTGCGGGCTCGGTAGAATTCCATCCCGTTGGGAATTGAAACTTTGCGCTGCACCCGAAGTTCTTGATAAAGCTACCGTAGAATTCCATCCCGTTGGGAATTGAAACAGCATTTTTACCCTTCCTTATAAAATCTTCCTGGAGTAGAATTCCATCCCGTTGGGAATTGAAACAATTAGAGCCCAAAGCTCTAAAATCTACCCTAAGGTAGAATTCCATCCCGTTGGGAATTGAAACTTTAAAATCACAAGAATGGTCATTTTTGGGATTAAGTAGAATTCCATCCCGTTGGGAATTGAAACGTGACTTTATCATATCGCTTCCAAGCGACAATAAGTAGAATTCCATCCCGTTGGGAATTGAAACTCGAGCTTAAGAGCTATATAGCCGGTATCTATAATGGTAGAATTCCATCCCGTTGGGAATTGAAACAAATCCAGGCTTGCAATAGCTTTCTGATCTCCGGTAGAATTCCATCCCGTTGGGAATTGAAACGTATTTTGGCGCTAAGTTCGGTGCCAAATTTTAAGTAGAATTCCATCCCGTTGGGAATTGAAACTTTCTACACTGCTAAGAATTCAGACGTAACGATAAGTAGAATTCCATCCCGTTGGGAATTGAAACTCTTTATATGGGCGGTGCTAATGATACTGAATTAAGTAGAATTCCATCCCGTTGGGAATTGAAACGCTCGCTTTTGCTCTTCGGTTGTCCCTTGCATAATGTAGAATTCCATCCCGTTGGGAATTGAAACAAACTGCTTTCGATTATTTTTCTACTGCTGAGCCAGGTAGAATTCCATCCCGTTGGGAATTGAAACTGTGAGAGAAAGTTATGCTACTTAATGAGCTTTGTAGAATTCCATCCCGTTGGGAATTGAAACTCGGAGAGCCTATTGGCTAGCCTCCTGACGTCTGCGTAGAATTCCATCCCGTTGGGAATTGAAACGCTTGCCGCCGATCACGTATTTCACGCAGCCGGGGTAGAATTCCATCCCGTTGGGAATTGAAACAAATGAGAGTGAGACTGAAACCACTATCATTTTAAGTAGAATTCCATCCCGTTGGGAATTGAAACCTTCTACAGCTTTCGCCTCTCTTTTCGCAGCATAAAGTAGAATTCCATCCCGTTGGGAATTGAAACGTGATCAGGACACGGCAGAGTATCAGGCGTATGTTAGTAGAATTCCATCCCGTTGGGAATTGAAACAAACGCTATTTTTCATCTTACGTTCGGTTTCAACAGTAGAATTCCATCCCGTTGGGAATTGAAACTCTTTCTCGGCCAGATCCCAGCCGTTTGAAAAGCGTAGAATTCCATCCCGTTGGGAATTGAAACCTTTATTCAACTGCCTCGACGACGATCATAATTGTAGAATTCCATCCCGTTGGGAATTGAAACGCAAAGAGATAGGCACGCGACGCTAGCACAGCTGGGTAGAATTCCATCCCGTTGGGAATTGAAACCCGGCCCCGAAGAAGCTAAAAACGACCTAGAAAAGGTAGAATTCCATCCCGTTGGGAATTGAAACAATTATACAACTGGCACATACGACAATGTCGCATTCTCGTAGAATTCCATCCCGTTGGGAATTGAAACTCGGTGTAAATCGCTATCCCGATACTATTGTCTCTGTAGAATTCCATCCCGTTGGGAATTGAAACTGAAATAATCGTAAGAAAACTTACCGACGATGAGTAGAATTCCATCCCGTTGGGAATTGAAACATTGGTTTTGCGTTGCTTTTGTTCGTCGTTTTAATGTAGAATTCCATCCCGTTGGGAATTGAAACTAGTTTTCCTAAGCTTTTCAAGTAGCTTCATACCGTAGAATTCCATCCCGTTGGGAATTGAAACTACAAAAAATTAAACGAAAAAGAACAAGAATATTAGTAGAATTCCATCCCGTTGGGAATTGAAACAGCAAAATAAAGACTACGGCGACGCTAACGGTAGCGTAGAATTCCATCCCGTTGGGAATTGAAACAATCCACATTTTCGAATAGATCGAAATTTGAATTTAGTAGAATTCCATCCCGTTGGGAATTGAAACCGCTAGGCACCAATAGCCTTTTTAGCATGAGCTATCCGTAGAATTCCATCCCGTTGGGAATTGAAACTAAAGACAAATTTGTCGGAATTCCGTATCGCTTTAGTAGAATTCCATCCCGTTGGGAATTGAAACTGGGATTTGCAAGTAGAGCTAAAACGTTTTTGCAAAGTAGAATTCCCATCCCGTTGGGAATTGAAACTCGTGCCAATAAAGCTTTAAACGCTCATCACTCATATCGTAGAATTCCATCCCGTTGGGAATTGAAACAACGTTTTAAGAACATATTTTAAAAGGTATGAAACGTAGAATTCCATCCCGTTGGGAATTGAAACAATATCTGTTGGCGCAAGAATTTACGCCAAGAATCGGGTAGAATTCCATCCCGTTGGGAATTGAAACGAGCTAAATTTTAAGCAGGACGAAAAGGTAAAGGGTAGAATTCCATCCCGTTGGGAATTGAAACACGAGCGAGCCTATAGAGTTTGCAAGCAGCGCTGCGTAGAATTCCATCCCGTTGGGAATTGAAACGTAGTGCTTACGCTTCAAAGCAGGCGGAAGCTCAAAGTAGAATTCCATCCCGTTGGGAATTGAAACCCAAATCCTGGAAAGTACCCAAATCCCGCATTAAAGTAGAATTCCATCCCGTTGGGAATTGAAACAATAACCGAGATAAAGCGCACAATCGTAAAGCTAGAGTAGAATTCCATCCCGTTGGGAATTGAAACGCCTTTCGTAATATTTTCAGAGAGCCGAATTTTTGGTAGAATTCCATCCCGTTGGGAATTGAAACGCCCGTCGCTGGCTTCGGATTTGAGGGCATATTTAGTAGAATTCCATTCGCTTGCAAACATCGGCACATCGGCATATTCGTGATTTGAGGGCATATTTAGTAGAATTCCATCCCGTTGGGAATTGAAACTAAAGGCGACATTGGGCTATTGGAAGCTCCTAAAAAAGTAGAATTCCATCCCGTTGGGAATTGAAACTCCACTCGGCGTATATCGCGCGCAGAGTAGTCCTGGTAGAATTCCATCCCGTTGGGAATTGAAACCCCCATTTGCCGATGATAATGCCTGTTTTATCAATGTAGAATTCCATCCCGTTGGGAATTGAAACGCATTACGTGGCTTTTAGGCGCAGCTTCGGCAGAGTAGAATTCCATCCCGTTGGGAATTGAAACCAAACTTTGTTTACGACTTTGTCTGCTTTTCTCGCGTAGAATTCCATCCCGTTGGGAATTGAAACTCAAATTTAGGCAACTCGACGAAATCGCAGGGATTTTTAGTAGAATTCCATCCCGTTGGGAATTGAAACCTTCTATCGCCTTTTCTGCCGTTAAGCGCAACATTGTAGAATTCCATCCCGTTGGGAATTGAAACTTACCTATGCGAATCTTCTCAACTTCGCCAGAGATTGTAGAATTCCATCCCGTTGGGAATTGAAACGATCGTCTTTGCATAGAATTCTAACGATAAGCTCTGTAGAATTCCATCCCGTTGGGAATTGAAACTACCTCTGCAGAAACCCACGCTCGATCATTTCGTGTAGAATTCCATCCCGTTGGGAATTGAAACAAACTTTTGGCTACAGCTATGCAGTATTGCATATCGTAGAATTCCATCCCGTTGGGAATTGAAACAAACTCCAGCAGAAATTTCTCGATGAGAATTTTGGTAGAATTCCATCCCGTTGGGAATTGAAACATCGTGCTAACCAGGCGCGTATTTAGTGAGCAGCGTAGAATTCCATCCCGTTGGGAATTGAAACTTTCTGCAATTATAGCGCTTGCTTCGATCTGTGCGTAGAATTCCATCCCGTTGGGAATTGAAACTAAAATCAAGACCGTTAAGAATATCCTTGCAAAGGTAGAATTCCATCCCGTTGGGAATTGAAACATAACCGGGGTCGTCGAAAAATTGGTAGGCGTAAGGTAGAATTCCATCCTGTTGGGAATTGAAACTACCTAAAGAGGAGCGCGTAATAACGATTGAGGATGGTAGAATTCCATCCCGTTGGGAATTGAAACAGCTCGAGCTTTATGAAATGACGAGCAAATATCGCCGTAGAATTCCATCCCGTTGGGAATTGAAACTCCCATATCCGTTTTAAAAATTTAAAGGAGAAGAGTAGAATTCCATCCCGTTGGGAATTGAAACCGCTATACTTTCGTAAAATTTCCACGCAGGCAGGGTAGAATTCCATCCCGTTGGGAATTGAAACGATGAAACTCCGAAATATACGTTTTTATTTCTTACGTAGAATTCCATCCCGTTGGGAATTGAAACATTCTGAATCAAGCCAAGAAACGTAATCTCCATCGCGTAGAATTCCATCCCGTTGGGAATTGAAACGCTGATTATTCTGTTTTGCGGATATATAGCGCTTGTAGAATTCCATCCCGTTGGGAATTGAAACTAACCATAGCGTTCAAGTCGATAGTTTCGATCAAGTAGAATTCCATCCCGTTGGGAATTGAAACAAGGTAAAGGTGTTACGTATTTTTTGTTGGCTTTGGTAGAATTCCATCCCGTTGGGAATTGAAACCAAATCGAAAGATGACAGAAACGTGATCGCGCAGGTAGAATTCCATCCCGTTGGGAATTGAAACTTCCATGACCTAACGGCGTCAAGCCCGTTTCTAAGTAGAATTCCATCCCTTTCAGGCTGTATGACGTTTAAGGTTGGTAGAATTCCATCCCGTTGGGAATTGAAACGACATTGTCAATAGAAAAAGGAAAAATTTTGACAATACGAGTAGAATTCCATCCCGTTGGGAATTGAAACTAAAATTTGCGCTCCAGCTTCTCTCTGATCTCTCGTAGAATTCCATCCCGTTGGGAATTGAAACAAAAAATAGCCCAAAAAGTTCTTCGCGTGCAGAGTAGAATTCCATCCCGTTGGGAATTGAAACACAAGCCTCTGATTGTAGTGCCTAATCACCTTGTAGTAGAATTCCATCCCGTTGGGAATTGAAACAAAGAGCTTGCTCGCTTAGATAAAGTTGGTGCAAAGGTAGAATTCCATCCCGTTGGGAATTGAAACCTTCAAACTCGGCGCGGATCGTATAGATGACTTTGCGTAGAATTCCATCCCGTTGGGAATTGAAACCTTTGCCTGCGTCCTTTTTCTAAGGCATCCATAATGGGTAGAATTCCATCCTGTTGGGAATTGAAACTGAGATTTGCAAGTAAAGTCAAAGCATTTTTGCAGTAGAATTCCATCCCGTTGGGAATTGAAACTGAGGAAATTTTACGCCTAACCTACGGCGATCTTAGTAGAATTCCATCCCGTTGGGAATTAAAATGCTCTATTTAAAATTTCATTTGTTCCTCTTACATAGTAGCATTCTATAGAATTTACCGAGCCGAATTCTGCCTGATAAAATTTTTACCAAATAAAATTCCGGCTTAGATTTTAAAATTTATCGAGCAGGGTTCCGCATCCCAGAGCTTAGAATTTCAAATTTAAGAAGCAGCGACTTCAAGCTGCGTGGTTCGAAACACGAGAATTTTATATTATAAAATTTGAAATGCCGACGAGCTTTAAAATCGAAGTCGATGATCGAAATTTCAAACCTCGAAACTTAAAATTTTAAATCTGAAGCGGAGGCAAATTTTAAGATCATTTCAAAATTTACCTTTTTAAATTTACATATCTCGAGCTCTATTCATAAAATTTTGCGTATTAATTTACGCAAAATTTATCCAAACAAAAACGATCTCATAAGCTTATCCGCATTAAATTTTATCTCTTCCTTTTAGAATAAAAACCATCGCAGACGCGATTATTAGCGACGATAAAGCGCTTATAATCATTATGTTAAAATTAAAATTTGAGCGATCAAACAGATGACCTAACCAAGTCAAATCAGCTTTTGCCAGAATTATCACAGCTAGCGAATAAGTATAAAATAGACTTATAAAAAATGCAGATGCGCCGGATATTTTATCCAGTAGAATAAAAGCCTTTATTTTAGAAAATACTAAGCAGCAGATGATTAAAGGCAAAATTACCGTCGCGCAAAATAGATACAACACCATAGCGCCAAAAATATCGCTTTCGCTATCGCTCGCCTCTTCGTGCCACGTTAGTTCAAAAGCTTTTAAAACGATAGAAAACGGATGCGCGATATCGTAACCGCTATACTCCGTCAAAAAAACCGCATCTATGCTAGCAAATATAATACCCAAGCAATCTATTGTGAAAAAGAGCAAGGCGATCCAGAATAAAATCCTCACCCCTTTTAGCTCAAAACATTTTTTAATAAACTCTTTTATCACCCTAGCCCCTAATTTATAGCTTTTAAGATCAATTCGGCTTTTATACCGCGTTTCATTTCGGCACTTTTAAAGAGCTTTTGTCGTGATCTCTCATCAAATTTTAGCCTCAGCTACGCTAAATTTTAAAATTTACCGAGCTGAATTCTGATCGGATAAAAAACTATTTATCCTTTTCTTGCATCTATTAACGTGACTTTATAATTCTCACCTTGCTTATTGTTCTCGTGTCATTTTTTATCCTTTATATTTAATCGTGCAGAAAAGTTACGACTTCGTGTTCTTTTGGAACATATTCCCTATTTTCAATACCGCCGCTACCATACTCAGACAAGGCTTCATTTAAAATTTCATAAATTTCATCCATTGAAATATCTCCAATGTCAGAATTTATGCTTTGGAATTTATATTTGACCTTAAATGGATTTTCCGTGAAATATTTACTCGTTGTCTCATCATAAATTCGCCTTATATCAAGCTCGATTTCTCTACCTTTATAATAAAGCAGCCAAATCTCCTCTCCAGTATATCCGTCTCTTGGATCAGGCAGATGCGGGCTACAAACAAAGATAAGCCAAATATCTCTTTGCCTGTCGATGACCCAGTCTAACCACTTTATTTCATTAGGCCCCTGTGGATCATAATGATATTTTGCCAAGCACTGATCTACACGATTTATAATATCATATTTCTTAATATCCTCTTTAGAAATATATTCCGCAACAAACGCCATTCTCTCCTCCTCAAAATTTAATTCTCGGATTATACTACGATATATTTATATCCGCCTATGCGCTAATATATAATGTATTTAAAATTTAAAACTGCTTTGATCTACTCAATTTTAAGGTCTTTTGCTACTCTAAATTTTAAAATTTAAAATCTGCGAAGGACGGGTAAAATTCTAAATTTCAAAGCCCCCCGCACTGCGCTAAATTTTAAAATTTCAGACTCACAGAAGCGGATAAATTTTAAAATTTTAAACCTATGGGGCTAGATAAAATTCCAACTCCGCGAAGGACGAGCAGAATTCTAAAATTTTAAAATTCTAAAATCCCATCCTACTTCGTCTTCTTTGCGGTATCTTTACTGGTCGTTGCATTTGCGTCGATGTAGCCCATCTGGGCGAGCTTTTCGTAGATTTGCATTATCACGGGACCTGCCGCGCTTCCGCCGCCGCCGCCGTGTTCTACGAGCACGGTTACGGCATATTGCGGCTTGTCGTACGGCCCAAAGCTCGTCATCCAGGCGTGCGAGCGGTGGAAGTAGTCCATATCGGCCTCTTTCATTCGCTTCTTGGCGGTCTGCGAGATGCCTACGACCTGCGCGGTGCCCGTCTTGACCGCTAGAGGCACTACTGCGGTATGGATGAGCTTGTAGGCTGTGCCTCCGTCGGGGTTGTTGCCGACCTCATACATCCCGCGCCGCACGAGGGGTAGCTGCGCCTTTTCTTTCGGCGTGAAAAGCTCGGTAGGGGCAAATTCTACCGGCTTGCCGTCGATACTTTTTAAAAAATGCGGCGTGATAGCCTTGCCCGAGGCGATCTGCGCGGTGTTTTTAGCTACCTGCATAGGGGTGACAAGCACGTCGCCCTGGCCGATCGAGGCATTGACAGTCTCACCCTGATACCACGCGCGCTTAAATTTCTGCATTTTCCAGGCCTTATTAGGCATCGTGCCTACAAACTCATTTGGTAGATCGACGCCTGTTTTACTACCAAACCCCAGACGCTGCAGATACGCGGACATATAGTCGATCCCCACTAGCAGCGAGCCTTCATAAAAATACACGTCGCAGCTGCCTTTAATTGCTTCTACTAAGCTCACGCGGCCGTGACCCCAGCTCTTCCAGCAGCGAAATTTACGCCCTCCAAGCTCTATCGCGCCGCTACAAAACACGCTCCAGTTTTCGTTGATCTTGCCGCTGTTTAAAAAGCTCATACCTACGGCCATCTTAATGACCGAACCGGGCGGATAGAGGCCGTTTACGAGCTTATTCGTAAAAGGATGGCGCGGATCTTTTATCAACTCGTCCCACTGCGCCTGTGAAATTCCGCCCACGAAGGTGTTTAGATCGTACTCGGGGAAGCTGCCCGCTGCGATAATAGCGCCGTCGCGCAGATCCATCACGATCGCTACGCCGTCCTTATCTTTAAAAATTTCCTCGAGGTATTTTTGCAGCTCAAGATCGATGGTAAGCGAAATTTCGCTGCTGCTGGGCTCTTGCATCGAGATCTCTTCTACGACCTGATTTAGCGCCGTAACCTTCGTTTTGCGTTCGCCCTTGCTGCCCTGCAAAAGCTCGTTATAATACCCCTCGACGCCGCTTCTGCCGTTGTATCCGGTAAGCGCGCTTAGGGGGTTGCTTTGGATATCCTTTTTATTTGCGCGGCCTACGTAGCCGATGATGTGCGAAGCCAGCGCGCCGTAAGGGTAGAAGCGCTGCGAAGCGGGCGAAATTTTGATATTTTCGTGCAGGCTCAAGCTCGCGAAATGCTGTATCGTGGCGTTGTAGTCCAAAAACGGCACGACTTCGATAAAGTCTTGATTGTAAGCGGAATTTGCGTCCTTGTAGCTCTTGCTCATCGCGGTGACGTTGAGATCTTTAAAGTAGCGCGAGATGTTATTTAGCTCGCTTTGCAGCGCGGCGTCTTTTAGATGCGGCGCAATTGATAGAGAAAAGCCGAGATTATTTATCGCGAGTGGGCGACCTTTGGCGTCTAAAATTTGACCGCGCACCGGCGGGATGTATTCGGTAGAGATGACGTTGTTTTTAGCGACCTGTTCGTAGAATTCGTTCGATTTGATCGAAAGATAATAGATTCTCACCAAAAGCATGCTAAAAAATAGTATCACGAAAGCAAATACGAACTTCAGCCTCATACCAACCGCCCCTTAAAAAAGAGCAGAGCGAGCAAAATTTCAATCACGATGTAATTTAAATACTCGCCGCTTAGAGGCAGATACTCGCTCTTTTTGATCGCCGAGATCGCGTTGCTCACCACAAAGACCAAAACATAGCTGATCATCACGTAAAAGCAGATCAAAAAATTTCTAAATTTAATATATTTAAATGAGTTTTCATAGACTACGAAATAAAATATACAATACGCGATAGCCACGCTAAATAGGTTAAATCCGTGGATCTGCTCGGCGCAAAACAGATAAAAAATAGAGAAAAACCAGCTAAATCCGAACTTTTTAAATTTCACGTCGTTTTCATATTTTTGCACCACCATCGCCGTGAAAAAAAATCCGATCAGCGGCGGCAGCCCCCTATACACCGCACTTAGAAGCAGGTAGAAAAGAACCCCCGCGCTAAAAAGCGTGTCCGCTATAAGGTATAGATAAGTGCGATTTCGTTGCATACCGGAAACTTTTTGCATTTAATACAATCGGCCCAAATTTTTTGTGCAGGCAGCTCGTCCTTTGGGATTTCGATAAAACCGAGGCGTTCAAAAAATTCTTTTTGATAGGTGAGCGTAAATACGCTTTTTAGCCCATAAAATTTCGCTTCGCCGAGCAGCTCGTTTACGATAGCTCTGGCAATGCCGCGCCTGCGAAACTGCGGAGCGACGATGAGCGAGCGCACCTCGGCAAGATCTGCGTTAAAAATTTTAAGCGAAGCAAAGCCCGCCAAAATTTCCGCATCTTTTGCGGACTGCGATTCGCAAAGCTGCGAAAAATCATTCTGAAAAACGCCCGCGCTTAGCGAATATTCGCTCCGTAAAATTTGCTCTTTGCCCGCTTGTGCGCGGCTCGCCTCAGATACGACCTGTGCTTCGCTTTGCGGCGTAGCTCGTTGCGACATAAAATTACCCGCGATATTTTCGGCGGAATTTTCAGTAGAATTTTTGGCAAAATTTGCGGCGGAGCTTTGGATTAAATTTAAATCCGAATTGCGCACTAAATTTGAATCAGAATTCCTGGCTAAATTTAAATCGGAATTTTCTTTAGAATCGAAACTCAAATTTTCCTTGGAATCAAAGCTTGTATCCGCCTTAGAATCGCAGCCGAACGCCAGCACGTATGAGCGGATATTGGCAGCTATCTCATCGCTTTCAAGCGGCAAGATTACGCCGTTTTGCACCTCCTCTTTTACGAGCTCCTGCATACGCGAAATGTCGCAAAGGCGCGCTTTTTTTAGCCGTATCATCTAAAATTTTCCCTAATCTTCGCGCAATTTTCGCGGTGCATTTTATATCCGCTAAATTTAATTATTTTGAAATTCTGCGCCGCGAAATTTTGCGTATTTAAATTTAGAAATTTCATAATCCAAACGCCCCGCGCACGATGATTTCGCGAGCCTTCACAAGCCCGCTACCCTTTAGTGTAGAGACCAAAATCGCCTGCGGATCGTGCCTCAAAAGCTTTGCGCGCTCGCTTTGATTGAGCTTGTCGGCTTTGGTGTAGAGCCTCACGACCTTTTGATCGCCGCGCAGAAAACTAGCGAGATAGTTTTGTAAATTTTTATCTATTGCAAGATCAAACTGCCTCGCGTCTATGAGATGGACGAAAAGCTTGATATTTAGGCGCTCCTTGATAAATTCGTCGAGATTTTTTTGCCAGATATAATGCAGTTTTTTGCAGACCTTAGCATACCCAAACCCGGGCAGATCCACGAAGATCAAAGAGATATTTTCCCCCAAGCTCGCAAGATCCGAAAAGGCGCGATTGCCCGCTAAATTTAGCGCAGATCTGCCTGTAAAATTTAATTCAGAAATTTGCGCGGAATTTGGCGTCAAACCTGCTGTAGGATTCGTCTCGCGATCCGATCCAAAATCCGCCGAAACGCTTTTTAAATTTAAAATAGAGTTCTGCTTTAAATTTCGCTCAGACGCCGCAGCGTCCGCAAAATCTCGCGCGCAATTCGCAGCCGAGTTTAAAGCCTCTTTGCTTGCCAGATCGGGCGGCGTTTTGGCTTGCGAGCCGTCCAAATCTGCGGCAAGCTTTTGTTTAAATTTAACTTCAAAAAAATTTATCAGTTGCGTTTTGCCGGGGGTCGAGCTTGATTTGGCTAGATTTTTACGCCCGGTAAGCGCGTTTATCAGGCTACTTTTGCCGACGTTTGAACGCCCCAAAAACGCCACTTCGCTCATCGCAAACTCGGGCGCACCCGCGATATTTGCGGCGGAGGTGATAAACTGCGCGCTGCTAGGATAGATCATTTGTTTTGATCTTCGACCTGAAAGATCAGACGCACGGGCTTTTTCTCGCCGCCGCCGCTCTTTACTTCGTAGGTGCCCTTTTGGCGATTTACGATGATCTTATCGCCGTAAACCTCCTTTTTGGTCTCGGCCTCGTGCAGATAGGCGTTGTTTTCGAGCGTGTAAGCCTCGATAGTCGGATCGTAGGTCAGCACGCCGCCCTTGCCGTCATAATGCTTCTGATTGAGTAAAATTTTAAAATTTGCGTTTCCCGTCGCGACGTATTTGGTAGGCTGGCGCTTGGCATCGAAGTAGATCGTCACTTTGTCAGAATTTAGCGTATCGTAAGCGCCCTTTTTGATATGGACGTTACCCGTTAGGACGCTGATCTGCTTGATCTCGTCGGCGAAAAAATTATCCGCCGTGACCTCGACCTGCTCCTGCGCGGCGCTGAGAGCTGACGCGCCAAAGCCCGTAATTAGCGCGCCTGCGAGTATTAGTTTGTGGAGTTTTGATCTTTTATTAAATACCATGCGTGGATTCCTTTTGAGTTTGTTTGTTTGGTTTTGGTGTCGTAGCTTATGCTTGCGCCCGTGATACGGTCGCCGCCTTGGCGCAGCACGTACGGTACATCGGAACGGACGATCTTGCTGCTCGTATCGTAGATGATCTCCTGCGCCGTGTAATCAAAGCCTCTACTGTTTACGTAATGCGCGTCGCCGTTAAATTTTATCAGCTCGCCGGCACGCGTCGCGGTTTTTGAAACCAAAGTGTGATTCAGATCCGCGCTAATCTCCTCGGCTTTAAAATTTACAAACTCGTCGCGATCCTTATAGCGCGTGCCGCTATCTGCGGTAAATTTAGCATCCACGCGCTCGCCGATCTGATAATCCACGATCTTTTTCATCTCCATATTCGCAATGCTTAGATCCTGCCTAAACATATCGCTAAAATACGGCGTCTGCACGCTTAGAAACACCATCGCGACGCAAAAGATCGCAATCGCGACGTAGAAAATTTTTATCACCATCGCTCGGCTCCTTTTGATCTACGCAGAATTTTGCCCCTCGCGCGCGCTTGCGAAATTACAGCCATTTGCTATTCCACTCTTCGCGCATGTCATTTTTATCGACGAGTATTTCGATCATCTCGCGCACCGCGCCGCAGCCGCCGTTTTTGCTTAGCACGACGTCCGCTTTTAGCGAGCTTAGCGCATCGGCGGGCTTGAAGCTGATCGCGACCGCATTTAAAAGCTTCGCATCATTTATATCATCGCCGATCGCAGCGGCCTCATCAAAGCTTAGGTTAAAATTTTTTAAAATTTGCTCCGCCCTTGAGAGCTTATCTTTTTCGCCTTGAAAGAACGTATCGATCTTTAGCTCACGCGCGCGATTTGCGACGATCTGCGAGCTTTTGCCGGTGATGATCGCGACCTTTAGTCCCAGCCGCTGCCACTCCTGGATGCCAAACCCGTCTTTTACGTTAAATTTCTTCATCTCTTCGCCGCCGTTTGAATGATACAGCCCGCCGTCGCTAAGGCAGCCGTCTACGTCTAAAAATATGATCTTTATCACTTCGTTTTCCGTTTTTTGAAATTTTGTGATTTTAACGAAATTTGGCTGAATTTTTAGCAAACGCCGTATAAATTTAAGTTGCGATCTTAGCCCTTAATCGGCACGTAGCCGCTATTTTCGATGATGCTTTGCCCCTGCGGCGAAAGAATCCAATCTATCAGCGTGCGGATATTTTCGTTTTTGTTATTTTCATCGTAAACCGCGTAAATTTCGGCTACAAGCGGGTATTTGCGGCTAGCGATATTTTCTTTGTTCGGATACGCGCCGTTTAGGCTAAGCATCTTCACGCCGCCGTTTTGCACGATCCCCTCGACGTAATAGCGAAACGAAAAGCCGATTGCACTGCCGAAAAAGCCCGTGATCTTGCGCTTAGGCTGCGTTTCACCCATAAATTTTAAAAACGCGCTCTGGCTGCCGCTGCCTGCGTTTCGCTGCACGGCATCTATGTGCATGCGCTCGCCGCCGAGCTGCGACCAGTTGCTATATTGCCCCGAATAAATTCCTCGCACCTGATCCACGGTTAAATTAGATACTTTGTTATTCGCATTTATGATAAAGACGAACGCCTCCAGTCCGATCGGCACGAAGCGCAAGCGCACGCCCTTTTCCTGCGCATAATCAAGCTGCTGCTTCGAAGGGGCGGCGACGAAAATGAGATCCGCCTCGCCGTCGCTTATGGCCTTGTACGCGCCGCGGGTATTGCTAAATTTAAGCTTGCTAACATTCGTGAAATTTTGCCCGTCAAATTCCACGCTGTCCTTCGGATAGTTCGCCGCGACGAACGCCGAAAAGACGGGATACAAAGCCGCTGCACCGTCAATTATGGGCAGATCGCCGCTAAGTTTTAAACTGGAGCTAACGCGCACGATCTGCGAGCCCTCATCAAACGGCAGAAATTTATGTAGCTCGATCGATTTGGCCTGCATCTCGGCGCTGCTTTGATTGACGTATCGCTTCACGACAAGGCGGTAAAACGCAAAATCGAAAGCCGCCAAGATAAACACCAGCAAAATGGCGATAATTGCACGCTTCATCTTAGTTTCCGTTTGCGATATAGGAGATGATCGAGCATTTGCTCTGCAGATACAGCGCCGCTGCGACTAGCGCACAAACGCTGATTGCCCACGCCGTAAAGATCGCGGCTAGCGTCTTTTTAAAAGCCCTGTCGCTCATTTTGTGCCTCACATATGCGCAAGCGCACTGTTAAGCAGCCATAAAAAGCCTATTAAGGCGGCTGAAAAGATTATGAATAAAAACGCGGAGAGGATCAGGAGATTTCTAATCTTTCTGCGCTGCTCGGGCGCGCTTTTAGCGGATTTAATAAATTTTACCAAATACACGATGAGGAAAATAAACGAAATTATCGGCAGCGCGATCAAAACCGAGATCGAGATGAATAGATCCGGCAGCCACTCAAAATATACCAGCGGAGTAAGGGTGCACAAAAACGCAACCGTCGAAATAATTAGAAATTTTTTATCTCTTTTATGGCGCTCCGGCTCGTCTTTTGATCTGATAAATTTAATCAAGCACGCGACAAGCCAAACAAAGCAGATCAAAAAGAGCACATTTAAAATCTCCATAAGCGATCCGAAAATATTCATTTTTTACCTTTAAATTTTAATATGCAAAGCGGCATTTTAGCGCTCTAGCGGTGTGAAATTTCATATAGCATAAGTTTGCGGTTTTCGCGGCGGGCGCAAATGCACCGCCAGCGCAAGCGATCTTAATAAAGCGGCGCGCTTTGCCCGAGCAAGGGCGAAATTTTGCAAATTTCAAGCAGCGGCGAGAGTAAAATTTCAAACGCCGATAAAATTACAAAACCGCGAATTGCTAATTTTGCTAAATTTAGCGCGCATTTGCCGCTATAAAACGCCCTTAGTGCTAGGCACGCCGGCGCGCTCGTTGATACTTATCGCGCGGCGGAATGCGACGGCAAACGCTTTAAACGCGGCTTCCGCCACGTGGTGCAGATTTTTGCCGCGAATCTGGCTTATATGCAGCGTGAAATTTGCGTTGAAAGCCAAAGCGCGAAAAAATTCCTCCACGAGCTCGGCGTCGAATTCACCGATCTTGCCGCGCTTTAGGCTAGGACAATCAAATACCAAAAACGCGCGGTTGGAAAAATCAAGCGCCGCAGAAACCGCCGCCTCGTCCATCACGACGACGCTATCGCCGAAGCGCTCGATGTTTTGCGCGGGATAGATCACCTCTTTTATCGCGCTTCCGAGCACGATGCCGCAATCTTCGACGCTGTGGTGAAAATCGACCTGTAAATCGCCCTCGCAGCGCAGGTTTAGATCGATCCACGCGTGCTTGACAAACGCGCTAAGCATATGATCAAAAAAGCCGATGTCCGTTTGTATCTGCGCCGAGCCGCGCCCGTAAAGCTCCAGCTCCAGCTCGATTTTGGTCTCTTTCGTAGCCCTATTTTTGCTTATCATCGCGCAATCCTTAAAACTAAATTTTGTTTGAAATCTATCTAAATTTCACTAAATTTCGCTTAAAATCTCAGCCAGCTTTTCGGAATTTACGCTGCCGATCTGGCGCAGGCTCGCAATCTCGGCGCCCTCTTTAAAAAACAGAATCGTAGGCGGACCGAATACGTTAAAATGCGCTTTTATCGCCCTATTTTGCTCGCTATCTTCGCTAAGATCGATCTTTAAAAGGCTAAATTTATCAAGCGCGCCGGCAAGCACAGGATCTGCGAACGCTCGCTCGCTCTGCTCGCAATTTTTACACCAGCTAGCCCAAAAATCCACTATCACGGGCTTTTTGGAATTTTCTATTTCGCCGCGCAGCTGCGCCAGATCGTGCACAAACGAAAAATGCGCGCCGCTTAAATTTTTAGCGCGAGAAATTTCGCCTGCTTGCAAGCTCTCGCCTCCCAAACCGCCGCTGGAATATCTCGTGCTTTGCGGGATTAGATTACCAAGCGGTCTGGAAAAATCTTTCGCGCCGCTGGCAAAGCCCGCAAGCAGCAGCGCCGAATATAGCGCGATTATAAGGGCCAAAGCGCGCTTTATCCCGCTCGCGCCGCCGTCAAACAGCCCTAAAAATCCTGCAAAGATCGCGCCTAAAACCGCGTAAATCAGCAGGCTTAAATTTTCGCCGATAAGCGTGCGCGAAATCCACACCGCCGTAAAAAGCAGCAAAAAGCCGAAAATTTTAGGCACCACCTCCATCCAAGCTCCGGGCCTAGGCAATGCGCCGCCGAGCCCCACCACAAGCAGTAGCGCGCCGCTTCCGAGCCCGAGCGCAAAAAGAGCCGCCGCGCCCAGCAGGACATCGCCGCTGCCCGCAATGTAAACGAGCGCGCCCGCAAGCGGAGCGGAGATGCACGGCGATACGACGAGCGCCGAGATGAGCCCCATCGAAAAAACTCCGATCAGACCGCCACTCTTTTCGCTTTTGCTATTTAAGAAGCTTTGAAAACGCGCGGGCAGGCGAATCTCGTAAAATCCGAACATCGAAAGCGCGAGCGCGGCAAATATGAGCGAGGTTAAGATCAGCGCGGGCGGAGTTTGCAGCAGGCCTTGTAAATTTTGCCCGAAAACCGCTACGAAAGCCCCTAAAATCGCATACGAGCTCGCCATCCCAAAAATATACGCAAGGCTTACGGTGAGGCTCGTTTTCGCGCTCGGCTTGGAGGAGGTTTTTGCCACTATGATCGACGAGAGGATCGGGATGAGCGGATAGACGCAAGGACTTAGCGAGAGTAGCACGCCGTAGCCGAAAAACAGCGCGATCGCCGCGATGAAGCTCTTGCCGCTAAGAACGTTTAAAATTTTATCCTGCTCGGAGATGGAATTTGCGTGCGGATTTTTGTGCGTGGAAGCTTCGTCGGAATTTATAGCAGTGTTTTCAGCCGAGCTTATCGCGGAATTTCCCGCTGCGTGCGAGTTTGTCTCAGGATTTGCCTCCTCGCCCGAAGCCTGAGAATTGCTTTTAAAATTTACAGCCCCGCCTTGTGCGCTGTATGCGGCAGAAATCTGCGCGGAATTTCCACCGCTTCGGTATCTTTTCAGCACGGAGTTTGAAATTTTGCTGATCTGATAGCCCTCCACCACGCGCTTGAAGCTAAATCCGAACTGCTGCGGCTGGTAGCAAAAGCCCGCTTTAGTGCATCCCAAAAAATCACCATTAAGCACGAAATCATCACTGTCTGCGGCATTTGCAAGCACGAGGCCTAAAGGCACGACGATGCTAAATTTGCCCTCGTAAATTTTATAATCCTTATATTCGGTCGCGGCGGGCAGGTTTATTAAATTCGTTACCTCTGCGCCGCCGATGAAAATTTTTATCTCGTTTTGATAGAGATAGACCCCGTCCGCGATATCAAAGCTTAGCGTTACGCCATCGCTTTGCGCCGCCGCGTTAAGCTTGAACGCATCGGAGGGTTTTAGGGGCTCGGCGCCCAAGCCTAAAAGAAAAAGCGCTGCCAAAATAAGTGATCTGATCAAATTTTATCCTTTGAAATTTTTTCCTACATTCTAACGTAATAAGTATGAATTTATAGTGTAATCTAAAGAACTTTTTTGTAAAATTCCTTAAAATTTTTAGGAGGCGATATGAGCAAAGAGATCAAAACCGAAACAGGCGAAATAGCGCTAAAAGAGATAGAATTTAAAAGCTCAAAGTACGAAAAAATCTCGTTCAAAGACTACGAAACGCTGCTGCAGAGATACCAGATCGAGCTTTTGAAGCTGCAAAAATTCGTAAAAGAGAGAGGATTGAAAATTTTAATTTTGATGGAGGGGCGCGACGCGGCGGGCAAAGGCGGCACGATCAAGCGCTTAACCGAGCATCTAAATCCACGCGGATGCCGTATCGTAGCGCTCGAAAAACCGAGCAACGTCGAAAAGACGCAGTGGTACTTCCAGCGCTATGTCGCGCACCTACCAAGCGGCGGCGAGATTGCGATCTTTGACCGCAGCTGGTATAACCGCGCGATGGTTGAGCCGGTGATGGGCTTTTGCACCCACGCCGAGCATAAAGATTTCCTGCGCCAAGTGCCTAAATTTGAGGAGCTTTTGGTAAGTGCGGGGATAATTTTGTTTAAATTTTACTTCTCAGTCTCCAAAGAGGAGCAAAAAAGGCGCTTCGAATCGCGCCGTACCGACCCGCTGAAGCAATATAAACTCTCGCCGGTGGATGCGAGATCACAGGAGCTGTGGAATCAATACACGCTCGCAAAATACTCGATGCTGCTCGCTTCAAATACCGAGTTTGCGCCGTGGACGATCCTTGATAGCAACGACAAAAAGATCGCGCGACTAAACGCCTTCCGCTGCATACTCTCGCGCATAGACTATCCCGAAAAGATCGATGCGAAGGAACTTGCGGTGGATCCAAACCTCGTGCGAAACGGCGCCAGAGAGATAGTCCTAATGGAGGATAGCCAAAAAAGCGAGGCTTGGCGCAAGCTGGAAAGCCCCTCCCGCAAGAACAAGAAGGATAAGAAAAAGGGTTAAATCTTGCCAATGAAGATTACTCGCTAAGAATTGCCATGGAGGCTTGCTTAGGAATTGCCTCATTAGGGATTATTTCCCAATAATAGAAAGGCATTGAATTTTACAGCTTTTCATTTAAAATCTTTAGCGGGATTTCCATCCCGTTGGGAATTGAAACTATTTGACCTAAGCGATGAGCTGCGCGGCCAAATAAAGTAGAATTCCATCCCGTTGGGAATTGAAACCGCCGAGCTGCCTTGCAAGCTCTCGCTCGTAAGCGTAGAATTCCATCCCGTTGGGAATTGAAACTCCTCTACAATAAATCTCACTTCTTTTCCATCTCGGTAGAATTCCATCCCGTTGGGAATTGAAACGAGCTTAAAGAGCTGGATTTGCAGCTTGCAAGGATGGTAGAATTCCATCCCGTTGGGAATTGAAACAAATCAATTAGGATATTGTTGCCATCGTTTTGGTCTAAGTAGAATTCCATCCCGTTGGGAATTGAAATGCGAACAGTCTTTTGCTTGTAGCTCGTCAAGCTCATCGTAGAATTCCATCCCGTTGGGAATTGAAACGGGCTCAGCGACGAGGAATACATAAAAGGAGCTAAAGTAGAATTCCATCCCGTTGGGAATTGAAACACTCTTTTTACCAGCGGATATGGCTCGGCATAGGGTAAAATTCCATCTTGTTTGTAATTGCTGCCAGAACCGATCAAAAAATCAAATCCCAAAAGCTTCGATATTAAAATTTCATCTATCCCGGTTTAAAAATTTAATGTGCCGCTCGATAAGATACCTGTTTGTGCATGCCGGTTTATCTTTACGGCATAACATGCAAAATTTTATAAAATTTTATGTTTATTTTATGCAGTATTCTGTATAATTCACACGGATAAACGAAGTGTTTTGCTATTTTTACTTATGAATAACACGATTTTTATTCATTTTATACGATTTTATGTATAATTAACGAATAAATTTGTATAATTTTCATATGTTAGAAACGAGCGATATATTCAACATTTTGCACAATGCCGTCGAAGCCAAAAATAACGGCAAAAAGATCTCGCACGCCGCGATGGCGCAGAGGTTAGGCGTGTCGATGCGGACGTATCAGGACTGGCGCTTGGGCACGACCAAGCCGCAAGCCGCGACCGCGATATGCCAGATGTTGTGCGAGCTCGATAGCGACGACGCTGCGTTTGTGCTGCATAAGATAAAAAAACTTATAGGAGAGTAGAGTGCAAAACATTACTTTGCAAGAAAAGCTGGATCTGCAGGGCGTCTTTCGCGTGATTTATGAGAAAAAAGAGTCGAAATTTGCGATCTTTTACAAGGCGGTTTTGAAG
>NZ_CAJPRT010000014.1 GCF_905373215.1 uncultured Campylobacter sp. | reverse complement strand
GCGCAAGCCGCAAAATTGCAAACGGATGCGGGAAGAAATTCCGAGCAGCAAAATTCGAAAAATTCTACGACGCAAAATTCTGCGCAGCGAAATTCCGCGACGAATTCCAAGCTGCAAAATTCCAAAATTTCTACAGGAAATGGCGACGGAGAGAAGGACGATCTGTTAAGATCCACCGATCCGCAAAACTATGCCGCAAAGTCTCGCGACACGAGTAAGAGCGTGCGCGCCGCTAAGGCAGGTCTTGCCGAGCTCGCAAACGGCGCGCAGGATGGCAAGGAAATTTTGATCTCCGAGATAAATAGGCTATTCGGCGAGCCCACCAAAATCACAGAATAGCACTCGCTGTGGATTAAATTTATCTCCGTGCGATTTTAAAATTTAAACGTGCAAAAGCAATTCCGAAATTTACACGGCGAAGCAAGCCTGCACGATTTTAAAATTTAAACGGCAAAGGTAGTATCCAAATTTACGCGGCGAATGGAGCTTACCCGATAAATTTTAAAATTTCGCGGCGCACAATCAAGCTCTAGAGGGCCAACTTTTAAATTTGATCGCCAAAGCGAGCTTTAAATTTTCGCCAAAGCAAAACGCATTTTAAATTTAACCGCCCAAGAAATCTAAAATTTATGCGCCGCGACAGTCTAAATTTAGCACGCCGAAGCATTCGCGCAGTCTGTCCCGCGCAAGCTCAAATCTAAATTTACGCGCAATCTCCGCAGCTTTAAAAGATAAAATTCTGCCCGTCTGTTATAGAAAATATAAAATTCCGTGCTAATCGGCGCCCCGCCCTCTGCGATACGGTTTTAGCCGTACCCATGACTGATGCGCTCCCTCAGACTTTCATAAAACTTTTCAATACGGTTTTAGCCGCATCCGTCGTGCAACTACCGGCACAAAAAACGCGGGCTCCGATGATCCGCGCGCGTATCGGCTACAATCCAAAGCCAAATTTCACCCTAGTAAGACTGCGGCAAGCCGAGCCGCCCTGAAATTTTAAAGAATTTATCTCGCAAACGTGCGGCGGTCCGCGATGTTCGCTTATAAATTTTACGCGGGTGCGGCGGGCGAATTAGCTAAAATTTAGCGCTTTTGGTGTAGAATTCGAGCAAATTTCAATCCAAAGGTCATCAAAATGCGCGGATATAAAATTTTCTCCGGCACCGCAAATCCCGAATTTGCCAAAAAAATCTCCAAATATCTCTCGCTGCCGCTTAGCGAGTGCGCGATCAAAACCTTCAGCGACGGCGAAATCAGCGTCCAGATCGGTGAGAGCGTGCGCGGCAAGGACGTCTTCGTCATCCAGCCTACCTGCGCGCCCGCAAACTCCAATCTGATGGAGCTTTTGATCCTGACAGATGCGCTGAAGCGCTCCAGCGCGAACTCGATCACGGCGGTCGTGCCCTACTTCGGCTACGCTCGCCAAGACCGCAAGGCAGCCCCGCGCGTGCCGATCAGCGCGAAGCTCGTGGCAAATATGATGCAGACGGCGGGGATCGACCGCGTCGTCACGATGGATCTGCACGCGGGGCAGATACAGGGCTTTTTCGACGTGCCCGTCGATAACCTCTACGGCTCGCTGATATTTTTGGACTACCTAAAAGAGAAAAATTTAAAAAATCCGATCATCGCCAGCCCCGATGTGGGCGGCGTCGCGCGCGCCAGAAGCTTTGCCAAAAAGCTCTCGCTCGATCTGGTGATCGTCGATAAGCGCCGCGAGGAGGCGAACAAAAGCGAGGTGATGAACATCATCGGCGACGTCGCAGGCAAGGATGTGATCCTAATCGACGATATGATCGATACCGCGGGCACCATCGTCAAGGCCGCGGGTGCGTTTAAGGAACAGGGCGCGAAGAGCGTCAGCGCGTTTTGCACGCACGCCGTGCTAAGCGGCCCGGCATACGAGCGCATCGAAAGCGGCGCACTGGACGGCCTAGTCGTGACCGACACGATCCCGCTAAAGCAGGAAAGCGACCGCATCAAGGTAATCAGCGTCGCTCCGCTCTTCGGCGAGGTCATAAGGCGCGTATATCACGACGAGAGCGTAAATAGCTTATTCAAATAAAATTTTAAAATTTAAAGCGTTGTGCGGTTTGTTTTAGACAGCCGCGGGAATGCGAACAATAGGCGTCTTATAATAAAAGATCGCGGCTCAGCCTAAGTCAAGCGCTTACGCCTGCGAGCTCTAAATTTACGGCGTTTGAGCTCACTACCGATTTGACTATTATGGATTTAACTGCGACGCGAAATTTAGCTTCTACGCGGCAAATTTAACTTCTGCGTGGCATTTACTCCGCGCGGCGGAAAATTTAACTGCAACCGCAAAGCAAATTTGCCGCACCAACCGCTGCAAGTCGCATTTTAATCCGCCGTATTAACTCCGCTAGACTGCGTTTTAAATTTGCCGTAAAATTTTCTGCATATTTGATGAGATCGCGCAGCGCCGCTACGCTTTAAATTTATGATAATTTGCCGCGCATTCGCTATCTGTCCGTGCAGCTGCGCTTCTGCAAAACTCGCATCCGCTAAATCATGCAAACCGCGTTTTTAAATTTCGCCGCGAAATCCGTAGCACGCGCCGGCAAGAATACACCCGCCGATCACATTTAAATTTAGTGCCGAAATTCTTTATATTTTAGAGTATTGTAAGACTCAAAATGCCGTGCTTATCGAGTGTTCGCCGCTTCATTGGCGAGAAGCTATCGATATGTCGGTATCCCTCAAGCAATCCGCTTCTTCAAATTTTACCGCTCAAGCTCGCAGCGATTTTTTTAAATTCCGCGATTTAAAAGCTCGCGAGACGTCAAAAAATCATTTATGATTTAGCCAAATGCGGCATCAACGCGTGCGTTGCGCCCAAGCTGGCCGCTAAAATTTCTTTATGATCTCCATTAAACGCTTAACCATGGCCGCGATCGCGTCATTTTCATAGCTATCGTCTGTATTTTGCAACGCTATGGTTTTCATATTGCCGAAAAATCCTGGATCGTAAAACTCAAACTCATCCTGCGTGTAGTTTCTTAGCACTTGGTCGCCTCTTATGATTTGAATCTGATAAGCAACGTCTATACCACCGATTCTATCGCTAGGAAACGGAGTAGCTTCGCCCGTAAAGCCCCTGTGGTGCTTTATTGTAATTTTAAGCTCATCGGTAGAGTTTTGATCCAGCAGGTTCGCCTCTTTTAACGCCGCTAAAAGCTGCTCGTTGTACTTTTTCTCGACCGCTTCCGGCGATTGATAGACAAATTTTTTCGGATTATGGTTCTGGATGTGGTAGTAGGTAATGCCCTTGAATTTATACGCGCTTGCGATCGGTACTTTCGGCTGAGACTGCCCACAACCGATAAAAAATAGCGCCGCAAAAAGCAAAGCAAAAATTTTTTTCATTTTTTCTCCTTTAAAATTTTGTGCGATTATACAAAAACGGGGTTTAGCCCGGGCTAAATTTACGATCTTTCGGCGCCGCTGCGCGTTTAAATTTTGATAAATTTGAGCGAAAGCGCAAATTTTAAGCGTAGTTAGACGGCTAAATTTCAAATCCTTTAAATTTGCAGCCCATTTAAATTTTAAAGCCTCTTCAAATTTAAAATTTAATCCGAATTTGATCTGAAATTTTATAAAATTTCACCGTTTTAAAAGGGCTTTGAAAGCGCGCGCAAGCTGTTTTGCAAGCCCGAAAGAAAGGAAGCCGATGCCTACTTTTACTACCAAAGACTACAAAGCCGCCCTTCGCAGCCGCAGCGCACGAACCACAAGCGCAGGCGGATTTAGCGTCAAAAACGACAACTCCTTCATCGTGATCTTCGTCATTGCGATGATGGTCTTTATATTTTTTTACGGCGTGTCGGCCGGGCTTGATTTAGATGAAATTTTTTTAGGCGACGGTCACGGACGCGGCGGAGGCGGGATTTTAGGACTTTTGATCGCAGGCGTAGCTTGGTATCAAGGACGCGACGGCGGCGGGCTGTTTAAATTTAGCGACCATGCGATCACCTTCGTTTCAAACGAGCGCAAGAGCGAAATTTTGCTCTTTAACATCGACTACGTTAGGCTCACTCCAGGCTTTTTGCGCACCTGCACCGGCTACACGGCGCTTAGCCACTCCCGCTACGTAAAACACGAGCGACTCTTTAAATTTGGGATCGGATCGATGATCGTGCTATGGCTAGTGGGTATCGCCATGAGTGAGCGCGTGGGAATGGCATTCGTGATCATGGTCGCGGGCGTCGTGATCTTTTTCTTCGCCAAGGCGCTCTCGTCGTGGCGGCTAAACGGCGACTTTCACGACATCTTGCTGCGCGACACCGTGCTGATCCGTGGTAAGGATCTGAACGACCGCGTGTTGTGGTTTGCGATTACGCCCGGTCGCAACGACCGCCGCAGGCTACGCGCCTATTTCAAAGAGCATCTTGATTTCGACATCGACGGCGGCTGATTTTGATTTAAAATTTAGAGATTTGGCGTAAATTTAGCGGCAGAATTTTGCAACGTAAAATTTTAAGAGGAATTTCACTCGAGGGAATTTTTCGATCTAAATTTTACCGAGCAAAATTCTAAGACTGAAAATTTTAAGATATAAAATTTACGAAGCAGAATTTCACAACGTAAATTTCAAAGCCGCAAATGCATGCCGCAATATTTGCGGCTCTATACGGCGAACTCCACCTCGCTTAGCCGCCCCGAATTATCAAACAAAAAGAGCGCGTCATTTTTAAAATTTGCTACGATTTTGCCCGCCGCTTCGCTAAATTTCGTGCCGTTTCTAAGCAAAAGCGCCCCCGATAAAACGGCGTGATTTAGCTGAAATGCGCCTATGTAATCGCGCGCCAAAGAGATAAGCTCGCTTGCGTCCATACCGGGCTTGATCGTACCATCTGGCGTCACGCACTCGCCTGCCGCGAATGCCACAAACACCGCTCCGCCGGCGTGCGGGCAGCGGTAGTAACATAACGGCTCCTGCGATAATCCGCACGCGATCGCGCTTAGAGCATGCCCGTTTATCTCCGCACTTAGTGCAAGCCTAGGCGTACTAAGCTCCGCTAGCCCGTGCCGTAAGCCAAAATCGCGCACATCTCGCGCAAGGGCAAGTGGCCGCTCATTGAGGCGGTTTATGTTCTCGTACCCCCACAGCCACGTGCGGCTGCCACTTGCTTCGCTGCCGATATACCAAATGGTGCGCGGCGCATCATCGCCGAAGAGGGTCTCACCACGCTCAAAATCCACAGAGCGGCGCCTGCCCTTTACGATCAGCTTCAGCCCGCCTCTTGCACCCTTGCGCCGCAACCCAAACATGCCGAAAACAGATCAGTAAAGCTATTCCTATCCACGCCTAAGCGGTCTAAAAATTTCATTTTTCTCCTTTTTTTACGTCGATAAATTTAGCGCTTTTGCTGGATTTATCGGCGTGCCCTATTATGCGCCGCGCACGCCGTTTTGTTATAAAACACTCGCACTATGGAATTTCATGCGGCGCGCAGGAAAATTTAATCAAATTTTTCAAAACCGCGGCAGGTGAAATTTCATAGCGGACGCCGTCGGAATAGAATTGACGGGTACGGCGGGTGCAGCTGCAGGAGATGATGAACGCGACTACAATAGTCGGCGAACGGCAAAAATTTAAACCGCTCGCGGAATTTTAAATTTTAAAGATGAAATTTTAGCCTAACGGCAAGCGGCAGAATTCTACGATCGAGTAGTGAATGCTAGAGCCTAAAGCGGCGCAAAACGGGCGCGTAGAAGCGAATGTATCAGCTCGGACGGCGAGCGATAGAGCTTAAACGCCGTGCAGTTATAAAATTTAAATCGTCTCTTAAGATCGTGATTTAAAGACGAAATTTCATACCGAACGACGAGCCACTAAATTTAAACGCCCGAACGATCGCCAAAATTTAAAATCAAATTTTACGGCCGCACGGCAAAAGCTAAAATTTAGATCGCCCGCTCAAGTATAAAATTTAATCGATCTTCAGCACGCTCAAAAACGCCTCGCTCGGCAGATTTACCCTGCCGATCGCCTTCATGCGCTTCTTGCCCTCTTTTTGCTTTTCTAGCAGCTTGCGCTTGCGCGTGATGTCGCCGCCGTAGCATTTGGCCGTCACGTTTTTGCCCATTGCGCGGACATTTTCACGAGCGATGATCTTGTTGCCGATGCTTGCCTGGATCGCGACCTCAAAAAGCTGCCGCGGCACGATCTCCTTCATCGCTTTGACGAGGTCGCGCCCCTTGGATTCGGCCTTTGAAGCGGGCACGATGATCGAGAGCGCATCGACCGCTTCGCCGGCGACGCGGATGTCGAGCTTTACGAGATCGCCGCGCCTGTAATCGATCGGCTCGTAATCAAAGCTCGCATAGCCCTTGGTGCAGGACTTGAGCTTGTCGTAAAAGTCCATTATGATCTCGTTTGTGGGCACGTCGTATTCGAGCAGGACGCGCTCAGGCGTGATGTAATCCATCTTGGTTTGGATGCCGCGGCGTAAATTTAAAAGGCTGATGAGATTGCCTAAAAACTCGCTCGGGGTGATGATGGTCGCTCTGACGTAGGGCTCCTCGATGCGCTCGATGAAATTTGGCGCGGGAAGCTCGCTGGGGCTATGTATCCGCACGCACGAGCCGTCCGTAAGATACACGGCGTATGTGACGGTCGGCGCCGTAGCGATGAGATCGAGATCAAACTCGCGCTCGAGCCGCTCCTTGACGACCTCCATATGCAGCAGCCCCAAAAACCCGACGCGAAAGCCGAACCCTAGCGCGAGCGACGTTTCAGGCTCGTAGCTAAGCGAGCTATCGTTTAGGCTGAGCTTGTCCAAGGCGTCGCGCAGATCTTCAAATTTATCGGTCTGCACGGGATAGATGCCCGCAAACACGAAGGGCTTGGCCTTTTCAAATCCGCCCACGGGCGCAGCGGCGCGATTTTTAAAAAGCGTGATCGTATCGCCCACCTGCACGTCGGCGACGTTTTTTAGCCCCATTACTACGATCCCCACTTCGCCGCTGCTAAGCTCGCGGGTTTTTGCGGGCGTGAGCGGGTTGGGATACATTAGATCAAGCACCTCGTGGCGGTTCTCGCTACCCATGATATAGACCTCGTCGCCCTTTTTCAGCACGCCGTCGTAGAGCCTCGCGAGCGCGAGCGCGCCTAGGTAGTTATCGAACCAGCTGTCGTAGATGAGCGCCTTAAGCGGCGCAGCGTCGTCCGTTTTGGGCGCGGGGATGCGAGTGATTATCGCCGCTAAAAGCTCCTTGATGCCCACGCCCGTTTTGGCGCTGACCTCGATCGCGCTGCTGCAATCAAGCCCGATGACATGCTCGATCTCATCTTTTACGCGCTGCGGATCGGCGGCGGGCAGATCGATTTTATTGAGCACGGGGATGATCTCGAGGTTGTGCTGCAGCGCGATATAGACGTTTGCGATGGTCTGCGCCTGCACGCCCTGGCTGGCATCCACGACGAGTATCGCCCCCTCACAGCTAGCCAGCGAACGCGAGACCTCGTAGCTAAAATCCACGTGGCCCGGAGTGTCGATCAAATTTAAAACGTATTTCTCGCCGCCAAGCTCGTACTCGAGCCGCACAGACTGCGCCTTGATCGTGATGCCGCGCTCCTTTTCGATATCCATCGTATCCATGATCTGGCTGCTCATCTGGCGCGCCTCGACGGCGTTGCACTCGCTAATCAGGCGGTCTGCGAGCGTGGATTTGCCGTGGTCAATATGTGCGATGATGCTGAAGTTTCTGATATTTTTTGTTTTCAAATGGCTTTCCCTGATGAAATTTTAAGCCGCATTGTGCCGAAATTTCATTTAAAAACGGGTAAATGAACAAATGGAATTTATGAAGCGACTTTTATACAACAGATCTAGCCGGATTGGAATTTTACTAAACTAAATTTTGAAGGATAAGGGGGAATACGAGCGGCTTTGAGTGATAGAATTTTAGTTTTATCGGCGGTGCGTTTTGCCGCGATAGAATTTTAAGATGAGAGTTGAGCGCAGATTTTACTAATGGACTGCGTCCTGGATGTGGCTGAGATCTTTTATACCTCGCTTAGTGTAGATTTTACTATTAAATTTCGCGCAATAAAAATTTACAATAAACCTTGCGTGATTACGCTACGCGAAACTCGCAATGCCGATGGCTGAGAATTTTAATAAACGGGAGGAGGATCGCCATATAAAATTTTACTTTGAAATTCTACCGCTTGGGATTAGCGCGCAATTCTATGCCGTTACGGCGCACAAATTTCAATGAGTAAAATTTTTCGCCAAGTTTTATAGTAAAATTTAACAATTTAAAATTCCAAAAAATTTTATCTCGTAAAATTTACAGACAAAAATTTGCAAAGCAAAATTCCAAAATATTTGTCGCCAGGAAAACCAAAATTTCGCTCATAAAAAAAGGCTAGCCGGGAGGCTAGCCTTTGTGCTACGAGCTTACACAGATACTACCAATCGGTCTTTTGATTGTAAATATCGCGAATGTCGCCCGTACCTAGCTTGCTAGTCGAAGTGTCGCTAGTGCTATTATCCGATGTGCTACCGCCAGCGAATGATCCTACGTCGTCTTCCGTACCGGACTTGACTTGACCCTCTCCACCCCAGACTGTAGGACTAACAGCTCTTACATTTACAGTAAGAGGATTGAAATACTGTGGCACGCCAGGGAACCTGCTAGAGTAAGCTCCAGTAGTAGGAGGTACGGTAAACATAGTATTTTGATTTCCAGCAGGAGTATGGATAAGCCATGGGTTAGTTTCAATACGTATTGTAGCCTGGCCCGGAGCAGTAGCTTGGATAGCTATATCTTCCTTACCGTAGCTTACTACATTGCCCCTGTGAACAGTTACACCAGTAGGCGTGAAGCTAGTATAAGCGCTTACAAATTCTGCTCCTATATTATTTAGGGTAGCCCTAGTATTTACTACGAACTTCGTAAAATCAGTTAGGCTAGGATCTTGAGCCGCTAGCACGGTAAATATATTCGAGCCAGGGGCTTCATAAGCAAGTTGTGCGCTAGGAGCAGGCATATTTGCGCACCTATCGGTTCTACCGCAATAGATCTGCGTATAAATAGGCACGGTTACCCCAGTTCTGGTAGTGGCTTGATACACTCTAGATCCCAGGCTCTTGTCGTATGACGTACCATAGACAAATAGTGCGTAAGTGCCTATATTATCGCTAAAATCTGTAATAGTAGTGCCGGTTTTATAAGTTTTGCTATTAGTATTAGCAGTATTTATATAAGCAGCTTTATTTGCTACGCTCATATCTGCTTTTTTAACCCCTGTTGTCTCTTCTACCTTTCTAGTAACAAAGTCATCGAAGTTCTCATGAGATAGCTTTATACCATCTATATTATATTGCTCCGAAGTTGTATCCGAGATAGCATTGTATGATTTATCAAATTTTGACGGCCAAAAATTTTCGGCGATACTAACCGTGCCATTTCCGATATTAAAGTCACTAGCGTAGATAAGCACCGGAGTGCTAGGGGTTTTATGCATCCTAGCGAAATTAAAATATACAGTTGAACCAGGGGTCTGCCCCTCTCTAAATCCTTGTGCCAAAATTCTAAAATCGCTCGACTTAGAATCGTAATTAATTCCTGTGCCGCCTTTTGGTCTATTAATAAGTCCGCCTATTAATGAAGCATCGGAGTAATAATTAAGCGCCATTCCAAGCGGTATAGGCATGCTGTAGCCAACATCGGCGGCGGAAGCAGCTTCTTCCCAACCTCCGGTAACAGTTGAGCTTAAGGTTCTTGCGTTATATGTATAGCATCTGCTATCATATCCCGTAGAACCTAGGCACTCGTTAGAATTCCTAGCGAAAAACTGTGTACCACCACGGATATTGTAGACAACGGTAGGTCTATTAGGATACGGCACGTAATTTGTATCTCCGCCGGTCCTGCTAGCGGTAGCTGTGGAGCAACGTCCGTCGGCACTATTGCTAGCGCAATCAAATCCAAAATTTAGCGCAAAATCAAGATCGCTCGAAAATCCGCACACGGCTTGAGGAGTGCCGCCAACATCCTGCTTATATCCGTCATAAAGCGTAGCGATGACATCCTTATAAACTTTGTCAGATAGATACGCCACGGCATTGACTTTAAGTTTGGCAAGCTGGCTTATCTGACGCGTTACAGCTAAATTCTGTGCGGAATTTTCGCCCGGATATACTACGACATTATTCTCAATATACGGATCATTAAAATATGTATATGCGGATGTTCCGCCGGTGATATTATTATCACCTACGCCGCTTGTTATACCATTATCAAGGCTTACGAGCGACACTCTGATACGATCCGGCTTATAGCGCAATACAATATTGTCGTTTATAGCTTTATCTTTATTGGCAGCAATTCTCATGCCTACATCGCAACCTACCATACCTTTAGCGTCCGGAGTATTGCTAGATGAATTGATAATGCATTTAGCGCTCTTCCACTTTTTAGAGTATGTCTGATCGGAATAAGCATCCGTCCACGAATTATCATAGATGTTTACGAGTACATCGCCGACATTATAGTAATTAAAAATTTTATCGGCATCTTTACCTATGGTTTCGGTATAGATAACGGCATAGCTTTTATCTTTGGCTTCCGGATCTTTTCTGGACTGGGTCATCAGATATGCACCTTGAACATGACCTTTGCTATCAAATTTCGCAACGCCTCCTGCTTCTACGATATTTCTAGCGTTAAAATTCGCCCATAAGCTTACGGCATTTTTATCCCATACTCTTCTATACGATGCGTCGAATTTTGAGCTTGTACCATTTAATACGCACGAGACATCATCGCTCTTGCCAAAAGAGCCTTTTTTGATAGCTTCCGGATCAATCTCGTATTTGCCCGTTTCGGCATTGTATTTAGCACCGGAATATTCCACTGCGGTACCGCCATAACAACCATCTTCTTTAACGCCACGTTTTAATGTAGTGGAAGCATTCTTTCTATCTACATAATAGGATTGAGTAGTGACATTAGCCGCGCATTCATTAGATATAAACGGACGCAAATAGGTTTGAATACCACGAATCTTAGTTGATATATCTTGAGTATCGTCGGAATCTGCGCCATAACTTTTACGCAGATGATAACGTTGATTGCCAAGATCGCCACCGATTTCTGCTGTGTAGTTAGGTACGCCGTTGTCACTATAGCTTCTGGCCGATATTACATGAGCCAAGATATCTGCGTTCTGCTCATAGTCACCACCCACGCGAAGTTCGGTAGGATTATAAACATCGGTACTAACGCCTTTTTTAGTTATATCGCCGCTAGCAGTGATATCTACGATCTTGCTATACTTGCCCAAATTCTTCAGTGCTTCTGTATCTACATTAAAATATGCTGGGCGAAGCACGAAGTTATCGCTACCACATATGTGGAATGAGCCGTCTTTTGACATTTTAATACCAAACTCATCGCTAGCCGTATCTATACTATTTTTAAGCTCGTCTAGCTTCTTTTGTATTTTATTTTCCCAAATATCTTTCTTTTGCTCTGCGGTTAGTTTTTTGTTGCACCAGCTAAAATCCTCACCCGTTTCACAATATCCGTATTGCTTTTTAAGCTCCCATTTCTTAAGCTCTAAATAATAAGCCTTAGGATCGCTATTATTTAAATCTTTATTTTTTATATACTGATCTAAATCAGATCTTGAGGTAGCTTGCTCGTCCGGACGATAGCTAAGCATAAACGTAAGACCCTGATACGCGTCTCCTATTTCTATATTATTTAGCTCTAAAATAGACTTGTCTTTAAAATCCACTTTCTTATCTATGGAATAAGCATCGCCATTTAGTTTAAATGGAATTTTTAAAGAGTCTGTTACGGATCGGCATGAGTAAACTGCACTATTTCCCTTATCACTATCGGCAACTTTATCTGAGGTAGTAGCAGCATTTCTTGCCCTGATGACGGATAAATACAATTTACCACTCAAATCAAATTTTTCAAGCTTTCTAGCCTCGCTACCGATATATACAAGCTTGCCCGTAAGAGGATCCCTTTTAAAGTATTTGGAATTTGCAGCCGCATCAATATACTCCTCGCATTTACCAGTTTTATCGTCATACTTCTTGCAAAATTGGCTTTCATAATCTGGTCTAAAGATAAGTTTCGCATCGAAAGGCTTATCGGAGACTTGAGTATATAGTCTATCATCGTCGTCATTTTTACTAAAATTCTTATTGACTACCTGTAAACCGCTTAAAGGTAGGATATTAACGCTTTTAGAAACCTTTGTCGCATCGCATAGCTCAAGTTCAGAGGCACTATCCATATCTATGACGACTCGCTGACCGCCGCCGATATCTATACTCATCTTGTAGCTTAATGTCACGGCAGGAGCCTGCAATATGGTTGCACCCGTATTTACGGTAGCATTAAACTCGCCGTATGCCGCCTTACCCGGTTGCATTAAACCGCCTACGGGTACAGGGCTGCCGCCAGGTTTTGGAGAAGCAATCAAATTACCCGCATCTTGACCTATATAAAATTTCAATATATTACCATCAAGCGTAGTAAACTGCCTATCTTTATAAATAGCCTTCGTAACGTTTGGAGCGCCACCTTTTATGACATCTTTCATCGTCTTATATGCACCCTTTTGACCATCGCGTAAATAGACTAGTTCATCGGCTGCCGCCGCAGGTATGGTATTTGTAGTGGTAGTGATAGGATCATTTACGACTAGCTCGTTATTTATAGTAGCGCTATCTTTGGTATAGGTAGCGCCGGCTTGACCAAAGTCGATCGATACTACTGCACCTGCAGCATCCTCGCTATTACCGCCGTTTAGTTTGTTTTCAAACTTCATTCTATAATAGATATTTTCACCCGCAACTACCGGGTTTTTGATCTGCTCTGGCTTATTGTTAGTAACCTCAGAGCCGCTATATCTGGAGCCTATAACTTTTCCGTGTTGCGGATCTTCATCTTTAGTTCTAAAGAATTTTACCCAGTTAGCGGCGTTATATACCTCATACTGATAGCACATTTGAGGAACATACAAATCGGCGGAAATAGCAATCATACTTATGAAGTTTTGATCGGCTTGACCTCCGTTGAGATCTTCATACGCCGCACCCAAAGAGATGTTTAGACTAGATTGCGCATTCTTCATCTTTGAACTGATATCGAATTCGTCCAGATCAAATCCACCTAAATAACCGGTGCCGTATGGATAGCTATACTTATAGGTGCCGTTATCATTTATAAGTAAAGCGACAGAGCCATCGTATATATTAGCGCGATCGTTAGCTAACCGTTGATTAACCCCACTGGATCCGTATAGCGAATCCATTTGTGTGGTTCCTTTGTGTTGAACTTTAAAATACTCGTCGGAGGTCATTTGTCTCTCGCCACCAAACCCTAAAAACCCTAGCTTTGCATTTACGGACCCACTTCTAGGTGTATAAAATCCACTGATGGTAGCGTTAATGTTTATAGGCGTATATCCACCGTCTTTCCAAGGGGTGACGACAAAATAATCGCCGTAAATAGTTACGTTTTTTGGTTTAAAATATTTATTTTTATATTCTATGGCCTCTGTATAAGTCATTTTTTGACCCGTTACGCTATCGTTAGATTGTAAATTATCTAGCAAAGCCCTTCTGGACGGGGCGGTTTTATCATATACTACGATTATTCCCCATCCGCCGTACGGCCCAAGACGAACGCTGTTGAACTCTCCATTGGTAAAATCTGCACCGTTTTGATCCATACCATCACTCGTTTTTACGTTTCCTACAGTAAATTCAATGCTGTCGGAATAATCTTTAAAATATTGCTTGACTAGATCGGTAATATCTTTAGTGCAGCCATATTTTAAACGCAAACGTAAGGGCTTGCGAGATTTTGCCAAAAAGTTCCAAGCAGCCGTTCCTTCGCATCTATCTCTATAAACATCTTCTATTACGCTAGCTTTACCTTTCGAGCTTTTCATTTTAAATTTCACCCGTGTATACCGCTCAGCAAAACCGGTCAATTTTTTTCCGTCTTTGCTGTTGTATTCTGCTTCGCTGTCAAAATCAGTCGTGCTGAATATATTTCCCTGCCAATAAAGTCTCGCATAGACTATATCGTTTTTAGTCACGCCCTTAGGAAGCCTCAAAACAGCTTTTGAACTATTCAAATAAAACTGTCCGTCGCCGTCATCTTTAATGTATGTGCCTTTTGCTCCCCACATGTAACCATAGCCTAAAGCAGAAGGCCAGCTTAAACTAATCACCGGCTTTCCGGTCACGGCGTAGTCTCCAAAGACGTATGTGCCCGCACCGCCGAATCTAACTATCGGCTTTTGGTTTAATTCGTCAGACCGATTTTTTATAGTGGTGAAATTATACACACCCTGATCTCCGTGCCAAGTCCAACCACTTCTGCCTGCCTTTCCGTCCAGCCAGCCATCGTCACGATACTCGTTGCTCATTGGGGTAGCAGGATTTATCTTCACGTTCGACCTAACATCATCTGCGAATACTCCCGTCGCGAAACAAAACAACAGCGCCAAAATGGGCGCAAAGCTAAAACTCTTAACTTTCATGATACTACCCTCCGGTCAATAACATAATTTTTGACTATTATTTTACATTTTTTTTGCTTAAATTTTATATGGATATGGAACAAATATAAATAAATTTTAAAGATTTCCTAAAAGAAAGATTTTATAAAATGCGATTTTGTTTATCTTGGGCTACATTAAAAATAATATAATAACAAATAAACAACAACTCTCAAACAATTAAAGTAAAGGCGCGAGAATTCCGCGCCTTAAAAATTCTAAAATTCTAAAATTCTAAAATTCTAAAATTCTAAAATTCTAAAATTCTAAAATAAGCCGAATTTACCGTCTTTACGCTTGTAAAGCACACGCATTTTAGCGTCCATATCATTAAAAACCAAAAACTGATCAGTGCTTTCTTTAAGCTTATTTAGCGCCTCATCGATCTCTAGCGGCTTATATAGATCCAGCTCGGTAGGGACGATCTCATCAACTTCATCGTTTAAATTTGGCTTATTGGCACCGACCGCATTATCTACGGCGTTTTGCTTCATCTCGTCGCGATTTTTGTGAGAATTTACCTTATCGTGGTATCTGCGAAGCACTTTTGAGGCGCGCTCGACGATGAGATCGACGGCAGCGTAGAGATCCTTATCTTTTTGGCGCACGACGATAGTGTCTTGATGCGCTAAATTTAATGAAAAATCCACTACAAAACCTTTTTTGCCTTGCTTCTCGTCGGCAGAAATTACACAACGCCCCGAGATGATGTCGAGATTATATTTTTCTAGCGTCTCAAATGCGTTTTCGACATAATTTTTAATAGCTTCCGTTAGCTCAAACTGCTTACCCACGATATTTAAATTCATCGTCTCTCCTTTACGTTATGGTTTTTGTATAGTGCGCCTGTGATACGTAATCTGCGGTCTGCCCATAACTTCTACGTTAGATCTCACTACTACGTCTACGAGCGCGGCATGGCTTAGAATTCTGCCCACACTACCATTTGCAAGTGTTTCGGACGAGCCTTGCCCAAAATTACTATAAGCGACGGTATGATTGCCGGGCGCACCCAGCTGTCTATCAAAATATCCAAATGTCACGGTGATATCAAACATCTTTTGAGCCGGATCATTTGACGGATATTCGAGCGTAATCGTATTTAACGTAGGACTGGTCGCAGCCGTAGCGCCTCCTGCCTTAAGATCGGTAGTTAGATACTGGTGCTTTTGCATAGCAAGGACGGCTAACTCCGTAGCGCTCTGCGCTAGCAGTAGCGCCTGCTCTCTGCCTTGGATATTATTGACATCGCGAGCCGTCATGGATGCTATAGATAGTGCCGTAATCGCCGTAGTTGCTACAATGATGATAAAAAATATGGCTGCTACTAGAGCAAAGCCCTTTTGCATAGTTTTCATTAGTACACCACCTGTGCTTTACAAACGTTTAGATCCAGCTCCGAAGGATCAAAATTTCTGCCATCGTCTCTCATACATAGTTTAAGCGCGACGGCACCGTTATCGTCCTTAAACCTAAACAAGCTCACGTCCTCGGCAAGCAATGCGCTACCAGTATTATTATTGTTATATGAGTGTGCATCGCCTGCAACGGTGCTCCAAGGACGATAGTTATATTTCAATACTAGATCAAAATTCTTACTCAAATTTCCCGCATTGTCTTTCGTATAAGTTACGACATTAGCGGGAACGATCGCGTAGGCGCTATGAGCTATATAGTATTGCTCAGAAAATTCCTGTGAGTTGGCATTGTTTGGATTGAACGGATATTGATTGATGGCGATAGTTTCACCTTGTATGCTACCGCTACCCGCATTACTAGGAGTACCTACGGCGATTAGCACACGATTGCTACCGTCATCTTCAACCCTTCCGTCGTAACCAAAACCTATATTTACACTAGTAGGCGAAGCATCGTTAGTAACAACCCTAAAAATAACAGCAACTTGGGTGTTAGTAGAAGGTCTATTATATGTCGTAGCCCTTAAATTTCCAACTATCCTAGCTACTTGCGGAAAATTACTACCCAAGGATACCATATTAAACGCAGCCCTAGTATCTGCGATATATCCGGCATTATTTGTATCAGCCGTCCATGTGCTATCTCGTAACTGAGACATTGACATAAAGCCGCTCCAGCCAGGATTTCTCTGATTTATATTTCTAGTCTCTACGCTTTGTCCGATCCACTCTAATATATCAAATCTCGGATTAGTAAGGTCGCTAATCGGCACAAAATCATTTACGGCAAGATCTCTGCCTATGGTAGAGCTTTTTATTCTATCCTCCAAGCGATTTGTGATTAGCATCATCGCATTTTGCGTTCTGGCTTCCAGCTGATTTACCGCACGTACATGCACGTAAGATTTATAGATCTTGGTGTATAGATCAGCGCCAAACATCGAGATGATCCCTAGCACTACGATAACAAACACAAGCTCTATAAGGGTAAAGCCTCTTTTCATCTCGCGCTCCTATTAGTTATGTAGTCTAGTGACGGTTGTCTGAACGCCGACGCCGATATTAGATAAAAATGCCTTTAAAACAACTGATTTAGCAGCACCGTCTCTCGCTACGGCGTCGTTTAAATCCGTAGCGGCAACCCTAACCATCTTGATATTGGTAACGGCGCCATTAGATGGTTGATCGCTAAGAACACCACTTATATCGGTACTGGAAGCATATTCCGCCGCGCTAAAAGGCTCTGCTACATAATCTACATCGACATTAATCCTAGTATTGAGGATAAAATCACCTCTACTGCTAGAGCCTACTAAATTGCCTACTGTCATTTGAGTAGTAAATTTATCGTAGTCATCAACATCGTTATAACGACCGCCGCCAAAAGAAATTCCATTTCTACCAAATTGCTTTTTCGTAGCTGGAGCTTGGGAGCTGATTCCACGCTGACTAGCTTCCGGCAAAATCCCCGGTCTAACTTCCTTGGTACTATTGCCCGAATCATCTACGACTGGAGTTACGGTCAAAATTCTATCCATGCAGCTCGCATCTCCTCCGCACGTAGCATCTGCTGCGTATGCGCTATCCCACTGCGCTTTAGATATACGAGACATAAAAGCTTTAGCGTTATATACAAGCTCCTCTTTGATCGCAAGGGCATTTAGCTCGGTCGTCTGCGCGACGATACGCGGGATCGCCATCGTCGTGATCGCCAAAATCACGATGGTAAAGATCAGCTCGATTAGAGTAAAACCTTTTTTCATCTTACATCCTTTCTTTAAAATTTTGAAATTACGGAAACGCAAACTTACTCTGCGTTATCGGCGCTAATTATACTATTGTTAAACTTAAATTTAGAATTTATCGCGTAAATTTTTTTGGTTTACAAAGATTTTTAAGCCCGAACGCACAAAAATTTTAAAGAAATTTCATTTTTAAATTTGGACGCGGAATTTAAGCTTGCATTTACTCAAAGACTATAAAATTACGAGCTAAATAAATTCCAAGGATTTTTTATGACAAATCTAAGTAAAATTCTATCCGCTCTCCTATTTATAGCGTTTATCGGCGGCTGCAGTGGCAAAGGTGACGGCGAGCTTTTTAATCTAAGCCCCGAGGCATGGTATTCTAAAATTTTAGAAGATATCAATAACGCCAGCATGGAGGATGCCGAGAAGCACTACACTAGCTTTTCTAGCGAACACATCGCTTCGCCGCTGCTTGAGGAGATGACACTCATTATGGCGTGGGCTTTTGTGGAGGATGAAAACTACGAGAAAGCAAACAAATACCTAGACGAATATATCCGCCTCTACGGCACGACGCAGAAGATCGAATACGCAAGATTTCTAAAAATTAGAGCAAATTTCGATTCCTTTAGCCGCCCAAATCGCAACCAAAAGCTAATGCTAAACAGCATCGACGAAATTCGAAAATTTATAGCTGAATATCCGCAGAGCGAGTATCGTCCGCTACTTGAGACGATGCTAACAAAGCTACGCCTTGCCGAGCATCAGCTAAATATCGACATCAAAGACCTTTACCAGCGCACCGATCGCGAAAGTTCTGCTAAAATTTACGAGCAGCGCATCGAAGAGTCCCCACTAAACGGCACCGACGTCATCAAACCGCGCTCGCCTTGGTATCGCGCGATTTTTGAGTAGGAGGAGCGATGCAACTGATGCAAAATACAACCTTCCCGAGCGATCTGCCTATCATCGTCGAGGACGAGCTATTTTTATATCCATTTATGATAGCGCCCCTTTTCATCGGCGACGAACATAACAAAAAAGCCCTCGATCTAGCAGCCAAAAACGAATCTATGATAATGGTCGTAAGCTCAAAGTCGGAATTTAGCGGCGATAGAAGCTTCGGCGGCATCTATAACGCAGGCGTCGTGGGCTCCGTGATGAGAACCGTGCCTCTTCCCGACGGTCGGGTTAAAATTTTATTCCAAGGCGCGCTAAAAGGCAAAATCGTAAAAGAAATTTCGCAAGACCCGCTGGTCGCTACCGTCGATATCATACACGACGAGCGCGGCAACGATCAAAAATTAGACGCGCTAGTAAGCGTGCTAAAGGAAAAAACCAAGACGCTTAGCACTCTTACGCATTTTTTTCCAAACGATCTGCTAAAGACCATCGACGACGGCACCGATGCCGCGCGCGTCTGCGACCTTATTTTAAGCGCACTGCGGTTAAAAAAGCAGGTAGCCTACTCGTTTTTTACCGAGAGCAATTTGCAAAAACGCCTTTTCAACCTCATCAACTACATCTCCGACGAGATCGAAGCGCAGAGGCTCGAAAAGGAGATCAAAAGTAAGGTTCATTCCAAGATTGACAAGACGAACAAAGAGTATTTTTTAAAAGAACAGCTCAAGCAGATCCAAAAGGAGCTCGGAGGCGACGCTGATCGCGACGTCGAGATCGAGGAGTACCGCAAAAAGCTGGAAGCCAAAAAGCCGTATTTGGGCGAGGACGCCTACAAAGAGATCAAAAAGCAGATCGATAAATTTGCCCGCCTCCATCCGGACAGCGCCGATGCGGGGCTTGTGCAGAGCTATCTGGACTGGGTTTTGGAGGTGCCTTTTGAAAAGACCGCCAAACACAAGATGTCTATCGAGGGCGTTACGACACAGCTAAATAAAGACCACCACTCCCTAAAAAAGCCCAAGGCGCGTATCGAGGAGTATTTCGCGCTAAAGCAGCTTTTGGAGCTTCGCGGCACAAGCAGCAAGAAAAGTAAAGAGGACGGCAAAAACGGCGGCGCGATTTTATGCTTCTACGGTCCTCCCGGCGTAGGCAAGACGAGCCTTGCAAACTCTATCGCGACCGCGCTTAAGCGTAAGCTCATCCGCATCGCCTTAGGCGGGCTTGAGGACGTAAACGAGCTGCGCGGACACCGCCGCACCTACATCGGCGCGATGCCTGGGCGTATCGTGCAAGGCCTCATCGAGGCAAATCAGATGAACCCCGTCATCGTGCTCGATGAGATCGATAAAATTTCAAGCTCATACAAGGGCGATCCGACGGCGGTTCTGCTTGAAATTTTAGACCCAGAGCAAAACTCGAGCTTTAGGGATTACTATCTAAATTTTAACATCGATCTTAGCAAGATCATCTTTATCGCCACGGCAAACGACGTATCTCTCATACCTGCGCCGCTGCGCGATAGGATGGAATTTATCGAGCTTAGCTCTTACACGCCGCAGGAGAAATTTCAGATCGCTAAGGACTATCTGATCCCTCAGGAGCTGCAGCGTCACGGCTTAAAAGCCGCCGACGTAGCGATCAACCCCGCAGCCCTTGCCGAGATCATCGAAGAGTATACGCGTGAAAGCGGCGTGCGAAATTTGCGCCGCCAGATCGCAGCAATCTTCCGCAAGGTCGCGGTTAAAATTTTAAAAGACAAAGAGTTTAAAAAAATCGTCGTTACGACGAAAAATTTAAGCGAATTTCTAAATAAAAAGGTTTTCGAGATCGATGAGGTCGAAAAGTGCGATCAAATCGGCATCGTAAACGGGCTTGCGTGGACTGCGGTAGGCGGCGACGTTCTCAAGATCGAAGCGGTCAAGATCAAAGGCAAGGGCGCGATGACGATCACGGGCCAGCTCGGCGACGTGATGAAAGAATCCGCGCAGATCGCCTTTAGCGTCGTAAAGGTGCTGATCGACGAGGGTAAGCTCAAAGCAGGCCAAGACGCGAAGACGGGCGCAACAAAAGCCTCACGCGCGGGCAGAAACTCCGCATTGCGCGCAAACGGCGGCGCGTCTAAAAGCTCAGCGGCACGAAATTTAAGCGCAGAGGAGAATTCCGAAAGTTCGGAGCAGATTTACAACAAATTCGACCTTCACATCCATGTACCCGAGGGTGCGACGCCCAAGGACGGACCGAGCGCGGGCATCACGATGAGCACGGTGATCGCGTCGATTTTAAGCGAGCGCAAAGTTCGCGCAGATCTTGCGATGACCGGCGAGATCACGCTAAGCGGCAAGGTGCTGCCGATCGGCGGACTCAAAGAGAAGCTCATCGCCGCACACAAAGCCAAAATCGCCGAAGTGCTGATCCCGCGCAAAAACTACGAGCGCGACCTAGCAGAGATCCCTGACGAGGTCAAAAACGATCTGAAAATAACGCCCGTAGAGCGGATCGAAGAGGTGCTAAAGCTGGCGCTGGTCTAAATTTAAAGCGCCGTTTTAAATTTGGCCGCTTTAGCCGCGCGCTTCGGCGGAATTTTGAAATATTTATAGCGGCGCGTTTTGCCCACGTAAAATTTCTATCGCCAAAATTCATACCCGTTTGAGGTGGCGTGAAATTTTATTGCGTAACTGGACATTGACGCGCTTGCGGCAAAATTTCTTGTAACGATGCGGCAAACGTAAAATTTCATAGAATTTTGCATTCACACGATCGCGTAATGCTGTAAAATTTTATGACCGTTTAAAATTTAGCTCCGCTTCTAGCCCAAAATTTTATGAAATTTATCTCGTAAAAGGAATAAAATGTTTGATTTTAAAAAAGAGCTTAGACAGCTTTACGCGCCAAAGCAAGTGCCGCAAATTTTAACCGTCCCGCCTGCAAATTTCGTTTGCATCCGCGGTGAGGGTGACCCGAACGAATCAGGCGGCGCGTATCAGCGCGCGATAGAGGTGCTTTACGCCGTGAGTTACGCGCTAAAAATGAGCTACAAAACCGATTATAAGATCGATGGCTTTTTTGAGTACGTCGTGCCACCGCTAGAGGGGTTTTGGCGACAAAGCGGCTCGGCTTGCGGCGCTGCAGACTATGCTAGAAAGAGTGATTTTAGCTGGATTAGCGCGATTAGACTGCCCGATTTTATCACGCGAGAAAATTTCGACTGGGCAGTGCGGCAGGCTGCTTGGAAAAAGAAGTTAGACTGCGGCGTAGCGGAGTTTTTGAGGATAGACGAAGGCCTTTGCGCGCAAATTTTACACATAGGTAGCTTTGACGACGAGCCTGGGAGCGTTGCTAAAATAGACAAGTTTATCGCCGCAAACGGCTATGCAAAGGACTTTGGTGAGCAAAGGGCGCATCATGAAATCTACCTAAGCGACCCCAGAAAAACCCCGCCGCAAAAATGCAAAACGATAATTAGACTACCGATTAGAAAAATTTAACCGCCTTTGAGCTAAATTCGACTTATATAAAAAGCAATACACTATGAAGCTTTGGCGTATCGTAAATGTCAAAATTTATTCCATAAATCAAGAACGTTAAGCTAAATTTAGAATTTATTTCATTCTTACATAGCCTCATAAATTTTATAATCTTTTTAATTGCTTCAAATTTTAAAATTTACAAAATTTTATTAGTTGCAAATATAGTCCGATAAACTACGCCAAAGTCCTAAATTTAACCCCAGCTTAAGCATAAACATATATACTTTGGCTTTAAATTTAAGGCGGTAAATGAGATCTCAGAGCGAATTTTTTGGCGTTTTCATCACGCTTCTTGGCGGCGTATTGTGGGGCTTTAGCGGCGTTTGCGGGCAGTATCTGTTCACGCAAAAGGGCGTTAGCGCCGACTGGCTCGTGCCCTACCGCCTGAGCCTTGCGGGGCTTGCTATGGTAGCGTATTATGTCGCTCGCTCGCCGCGCCTAGCTCTTGCGCCGTTAAAAGATCGCGCGCTTTTACCGCAGCTGCTAATCTACGCGTTTTTTGGGCTTATGATGACGCAGTATTCGTATTTTTGCGGTATCGAGCTCTCAAACGCCGCCGTCGCGACCGTGATCCAGTACTCCGCGCCCGCGCTCATCCTTGCCGTCGTCTGTTTTTTACAGCGGCGCGCGCCTAAAAAGGTCGAGCTCATCGCGCTTATTTTAGCGGTGCTCGGCGTCGTGCTGCTCGCCACCCATGGCGATCTAGGCTCGCTCGTTATCAGCGCACAGGCGCTGGTTTGGTGCCTGATTAGCGCGCTTGGCGTCGTGGTTTACAGCCTCATCCCCGCGAAGCTAAATCAAAAATACCCCATTGCGCTAAATTTAGGCTGGGGTATGGTCATCGGCGGCGGCGCGCTCGCGCTTTACACGCGTGTTTGGCGGCTAGGCGGCGTGAGCGACGCGGACGGCTTTGCGGCGCTTGCCGCGGTGGTGATCCTTGGCACGATATGCGCGTTTAGCTTTTACATGACGGGGCTAAAGATAATAGGCGCTAGCAGGGCGAGCATGATAGCGTGCATCGAGCCGGTGAGTGCGGCGGCATTTGCCTATTTTTGGCTGGGGACGGAGTTCGTGTTTCTTGATTTTGCGGGCTTTACGCTCATTATCTCGTGTATATTTTTGCTGGCTAAAGATAGGAAAAAGGCATAAATTTGGAGGAGAGATGATTTATTTGGCGCAGACCGATACGACGGCGGGATTTTTGAGCAAGGATTTTCGCGAGATAAACGCGCTAAAACGCCGAGCGGCGGACAAACCCTGTCTCATAACGACGGCGAAGCTTAGCGAGCTAAAAAATCTCGCTCGCGTGCCCGCTAAATTTAAAAATTTAGTGCGTCGCGCGAGAAAAACGACGTTTTTGTATCCGAACGCAAAAGCCGTGCGCGTAGTCAAAGGGTGCGCTCATGAGGAGTTTTTGAGGCAATTTGACTGGCTTTACTCTAGCAGCGCAAATTTAAACGGACAAAACTTCGACGAAGAGTGGGCGAAAGCTGCGGCGGATGAGGTCGTGGATCAAAATTTCAGCCAAAACGCAAGCTCGAAAATCTATAAAATTTCAAAAACTAAAATTTTGCGGATTAGATAGAGCTGCCGATTAAAATTTACGCGCGCAAAGAGCACTCAAAAAAGAGGCTCTAGTTTATAAATTTAAGCGACTTTGTAAATTTAAATGGCTCTATAAATTTACCGAACCGTAAAATTTCGTCATATATAGACCGCGCAAATACCGTCTGGAATTTTAAAAAATCGTGAAAAGATCACGGCAGACTCGCAAAAAAATCATATAGAAAATGCACATTTCTACTATCCTTAAGCAGTAAAATTCCACCGCAGATAGTTTTTTAATGGAATTCTATCGTCAAATACTCTCGATCAAAATTTCAACTCAGGCGAGCTAAGATTGTCGCTATAAATTCTTGCATCCCGAGCATTTTCGATTAAAATTTTAAAGATCGGGCATTGCCGCTGGTTTTTATCCTAGCCGCTACGCGCCGTTTTATCGCAGCCCTACCGACGCCGCTTCTGCCTTTGATTAAAATTCCATCTTGTGAAAACAGCTTCTCTGACGCCGCCAAAATCAAAATTTCGCCGCTGTACCAATAGTTTTAATAAAATTCGGCCGCCGCTTCTGCCGATAGTTTTAATTAAAATTTCATCACCGCGGGAGTAAATTTCGATCAAAATTCTATCATCGCCGATTGTATATCAAAAGTCCCGCCGCCGCCGATACTATCGCCTTTCATCGCCGCTATCGCCGCCGCGGCTATTGCGCTCTATCTTCACTGCTTCCGCCGCAGCAGGCGCCGCAAAGCCGTCCGCGTCGCTCACGCCCCCAAGCCGCCAAAGCTGCGCGTAAAGCGCAAGCGGTCTCCATTGCCGCACCAAGACGGCGACCGATCCTCGATAAAATTTCCTCTGCCCGCCGCGTAGCGCATTAAAACAAACAGCATATCAAAGCAAACGACGTAAATTTTAAAATTTTAACCGCTCTCGCCGCGCGGCACCGATAAATTCCAACCGATAAATTCCAACCGACAAACTCCGCCAGCTAGTCCATCATTCCCGCATAAATCATAAATTTTCATGAATTTAACGCCGCTATTCTTGCTTTATATTAAAATTTCGCTAAAATTACCGCATTAAATTTGAAGCGCAAACGGCTTAGCTTAAACCGCTTGCGGGCAAATTAAATCCATTCAAGGAGCTTTTATGAGCGGTGTTGCGTTAATCATCTGCTTCGCCATAGCGGTCGTCGTGATGATTTTTTTGATCTCCAAAGCAGGCGTTCACCCGTTTTTGGCGCTAATGCTTATCTCCCTGGCGCTTGCGATCGTCGCGGGCATACCGCTAGCCAAGATCCCCGCGATTATCGGCGACGGATTCAGCGGCACGTTTAAGAGTATCGGTATCGTCATAATCTTCGGCGCGCTCATCGGCACCGTGCTCGAAAAGACGGGCGCGGCGCTCAAACTCGCCGATATGGTCGTAAACGTAGTCGGGCAAAAGCGCCCCGAGCTTGCGATGCTCATAATGGGCTGGATCGTAGGTATCCCCGTATTTTGCGACAGCGGCTTCGTCGTATTAAATCCGATCCGAGAAGCTATCAGCAAAAAAATCGGCGAAAATCCGGTCGCTCTTGCAGTAGCGCTCTCAGGCGGACTCTATGCCTCGCACGTATTCATCCCGCCGACTCCGGGACCGATCGCCGCAGCAGGCGCCGTGGGTCTAGGCGGCAATCTGCTACTCGTAATCGCAATGGGCGCGGTAGTGTCCTTGCCGGTGCTGATCGCTACATACTTTTTTTCCAAAAAAGTCGCCAAGAACGTGCATATAAGCGAGGCTGAAGCGAATGAGGTTATCGCAAAAAGCTACGACGATCTGCTTAAACAATACGGCAAATTGCCGGGCGGATTTTTGAGCTTAGCCCCTATTTTGGTGCCGATCCTATTTATGGCGCTGGGTTCCGTCGCCAAGATCCTAAAAGTAGGCGGGTTTGCAGGCGAAATTTCGCAATTTTTAGGAAATCCTATCATCGCGCTAGCCTTGGGCGTAGTTTTTGCGGTATTTTTGCTTGCACAAACCGGCAAACTAGGCGAATTTAGCGAGATCACCAACGAATCCTTAAAAATCGTAGGCCCGATCCTCTTCATCACCGCAGCGGGCGGAGTGCTAGGCAAGGTCATCACCGACGCCGGCTTCGTAACCTACATCAAGGACAATGCGACTGCCATTAAAGCCGCGGGGATTTTCTTCCCGTTCTTAATCTCAGCCGTCTTAAAAACCGCGCAAGGAAGCTCCACCGTGGCGATCATCACTACAGCTTCGATTATGGGCGCATTTAACGCAGACGGCTCGCTAATGCAGGTACTAGGCTTCACCTCCGAAATGTCCGGCGCGCTTGTGGTAATGGCGATCGCAGCGGGCGCGATGACGGTTTCGCACGCTAATGACAGCTACTTCTGGGTCGTTACGAATTTCAGCAAGATGAACCCGCAACAAGGCTACCGCACTCAAACAATGCTTACGCTAATTATGGGCATTACGGGCATGATCAGCGTGTGGGTTTTGTCGCTGTTTTTGATCTAGGCTAGCTTATTTAGCCGTTCTATCGCGCTAAATCAGTGCGGAGCGCTACGGGCATCTACCAGCGGCTAGCTACATAAAATTCTTTAAATTTACGTAGCTAGCCCGCGTCGCGCAAATGCCTTAGTATTAAAATTTCGCTTAACATAGTTTTAAATTTACACACAAAGCCTCAAGGAGCGAAATTTTAAAATTTTATTGCTACAGAATTTTAAAATTTAGCCGAAATTCTGTGGCTTACAAAATTTTAAAATTCCACGACATGAAATTTTAGAATTTGCCCCATAAATTTGGCAACGAGATTTTAAAATTCTACTCTTGTTTCAGTCTTGTCATCGTAAATTTAGCCTACGCGCTGTAAAATTCCAAAATTTTAAAATACGAGCTAAAGGAAAAATATGAAAGTTTTAGTCGCGATCGACTCATTTAAGGGCTCGCTTAGTTCGCTTGAGGCGGGCAACGCCATAAAATCAGGCATCGAAAAGCTAGGCTGTGAGGTGCTCGTCAAACCTATCGCAGATGGCGGCGAAGGAAGCGTTGAAGCCCTTGCCGACGCGTTAAAAGCTAAGTTCATGGACGTCATCGTAGCAAATCCGTTAGGCGAAAAAACACCCGCGCGCTACGCCTTAAAAGGCGAGCTAGGCATCTTAGAAATGGCGTCCGCATCGGGTCTGCCGCTCATCGAAAAATCGCGCCGCAACCCGCTAAAAACGAGCACTTATGGCTTTGGCGAGATGATAGCGCATGCGATCGCACACGGCGCGCGAAAGTTTATCATCGGCATCGGCGGAAGTGCTACGAATGACGCGGGCATGGGGATGCTGCGCGCGCTCGGCTTTAAATTTAAAGATGCAAATGGCGCAGAGCTTGCGGGAGCGGGCGAGGATCTGATTAAACTCGCCACGATAGATTGCACTTCGGTGCTGCCGCATCTTAAAGAATGCGAGTTTCTCATCGCCTGCGACGTGGATAATCCGCTCTTTGGCGAAAATGGCGCGGCATATATTTACGCTCCGCAAAAAGGCGCGGATGCAGCGATGGTAAAGCAGCTCGATGCGGGACTTATAAATTTTGCAAGCGTCGCAAGCAAACATCTTGGACGCGAGCTTTGGAATAGCCCCGGAGCAGGAGCTGCCGGCGGGCTAGGCTTTGGCTTCGTGAGCTTTCTAAACGCGACGCTTAAGCCAGGCATCGACATCATCACCGAAGAGATCGGGCTAGATCGCAATATGCAAGGCACCGAACTCGTCATCACCGGCGAAGGTAGGCTAGATTTTCAAAGCTCGATGGGCAAAACCCCCTGCGGCGTCGCGAAAATCGCCGCGCACTACGGCGTGCCCGTAATCGCGCTGGCAGGCGGCATCTCGCCCTGTGCCGGTGGCTGTAACGAGCGTGGCATAGGAGCATTTTTTTGCATCCTAAATGAACCGATGAGCCTTGAGCGCGCGATGGAAAAAGAGACCGCAACACAAAATTTAGCCCGCGTCGCCGAACAAGCAGTGAGATTGTTTCTGCTAGGGCGCAGCGCCAAATAGGGATTTTGGACTGAAATTTCAAAGCGCGTCCGCTAAAACTTGCACGAGCGCGGTATGTATGCGTGGCAGGTGCGGTTGCGAAATAAGGCGACGACGGCTCGCGGCAGACAAGCACGACAAAGTGCGGCAGGCGGCGAGCACAGCGAAGAAACGAAATTTTATGCAGGATAGATTTGCGCGCTTTAAAGGCACGGCGTGATCTTGACGCAGATGCGGTGACGCGCAGCTTACAAGGCGCAAAAATATACGCGAAGAAGCAGGCGAGAGCCTACAACGATGGACGTTAGTAAAGCGGCGGCTTGCGGCAAGGGGAGGATACGGGCTATGACGTGCATGCGCGGCAAGTAAATACTATACGCGGCTTGATACGGGCGGCAGAATTTCATCCGCCGCAGACCGCGGTAAGTGGATAAATTTTGCATTAAAACGTAGCTTTGCTGAAATTCTAGCGCGTTTGAAAATACGGAGCGATAGGATGGGAGGTAAGACGGCAAGCGGCTCAGCGGTGACGTAGCAGCGTGAAATTTTACGACGCGAAATTTTACTTTACTGCGCGGTATATACTCAAGGCGCGATCTAAAACTCATTTTCCAATCAAGCGGCTTGCGAGCCCTCACAATGCAACCTCAAGGCATGGCTAAAACATACAGAATTTTAAAATTTGACCGCTGTATTCGCAGTCTATGGAATTTGCAACGTAAATTTAAAAGCAGCGATCCGCTTTATAAAATTCCGTTTAAATTTTAGCCCGCGATATTCCCTTTTTGAGGCGAAAAGACAGCTCAATCGCAAAATAGCGCTTCTTGCAAAGATTGGCGGCGACGCACTACTTCGCCCGCTAGCAAAGCCCATCAGCCCTCCGATGACGCTTTGATGAGAGGCGGGCTGCGTCTGCGTAAATTTTGTATTATTAAGATCGCGGATTTGCTTATCACTAAATTTAGTGCGGATGCAGCCGCCGTACGCCGCTATGGTAAGAGTGGGCTTGCGTTAAATTTGCTCCGATCGCGCTGTGTTTTGCGATAAAAATTTATGAAATTTTATTTGCGGTAGGCGCCAAAAAATTTTATAAAGCTCCATTTTAAAATTTGCGGCACGGGCGCGTACCGATCAGGTCGTCAAGCTAAAATCAAATCTCAAAATTCCAAGCGACGAATGCAGAAAACCCTCGTGCCTAGCGTATCTGCGGCGGCGATGCGGGTTATCGCTTTTAGGACGCAAAAGACGCGCAGGCGCGGATAAAATTTATTGATTTTAGAGTTTAAAGCATCAAATTCGCGCGTCTAGGCTAAATTTTAAATTTAAAGCGCGCGACGCTTCGGACGCATCCGCGCGACTGCGAGCGCTCATAAAATTCGCCCGAAGCAAGGTTGTAAAACCGCGGGCGGGCGCAAAATTTATCGCCGCAAAAATCAAAACCGCGAAAGCAAAAAGGCTCCGCGAGCGCTCGCTGCCGCACCCGCCAGAGCAAATTAAAATCGCATGATCCGCCTAGCCGGCATACGTAAAGGGCGCCGCTGCGGGCATTTGCACTTAAATCCGGTGCGATCGCAATGCGGTTTAAAACCGCGTCTGCTTAAATTCGCGCCGTTTCGGTTCGCTCGCAATCACATCTCGCCGCAGTAGCGCTTTAAATTTGCGCCGCCGCGATTTGTGCGCATTCAATCGCTACGGCAAGGGTAAAATTTCAAAATCCAGGTCCATACGCGCCGATTTGCGCCGCCCAAAATCGCTCGGATCGAATTACGCTACCGCAATCCGCGCAGATTAAAGCGCCGCCGCTTAAAAGCGCAAATTTTGCCCCTCAAACGACGGAGCAAAATTTCATTAAAATTTCATCTCTTAATTCGGCGCGCGATTTATAAAATTTCGCCCTCGCCCCGCCCCGAAATCTGCGGCTTAGGTAGCGCCAGGCTCTTTGCGGTTTTGCTAAAAAGTATCAGATCCTCGGTACTTTGCACGCTCCACGGCAGGCGCGAGAGCGCGAATTTGAAAATTTCAAAGCAGGAAATGGCGTCGCTAAATGCGCGGTGGTGGACGTTTTGCACGCCTAAAAGCTCTTTTAGCGAGCCAAGGCCGTATCTTTGCGCCTCTATCGTGCGGCGCGCGAGCTCGACGGTGCAGAGCCTGCGATTTAAAAGCATCCCAAAGCCGCATTTTTGCAGGCTCGCGTCGATAAAACCGTAGTCAAATTTGACGTTGTGTGCCACAAAAACGCTATCGCCTAAAAACAGCCTAAACCGCTCCAGTACGCTAGCTAGCGGCGGCGCGCCCACCAGATCCTCCGCGCAGATCCCCGTAAGCTCCGTGATATTTTCAGGCACGACGGGCGCGTAAACGAAGCTCTCGAAGCGATCCAGCTCCTGCGTACCGCGCGTTTTTATCGCGCCGATTTCGATGATCTGTCCGTTTGAGAGCCCGCCGTTCGTCTCGATGTCCACGAAGCAAAATTCCTGATCGTCTATGTCCGTCTCGCGGGCTTTGAGCGTGATTTTGCCGCTATCTAGCTTTATTATCTCTATGCCCAGCGCCCGCCACATCGAAAGGTCTTTGGGCTCGAAAAGCTCGGTAATTTCGGCAATATCGCTTGCTTTTGAGATAAAATCGTAATAATTTATGCTCTTTTGAGCCAGTAAATTTATTAAATTTTCGATTCTATGCGTCAAAATTTTACCCCTGTGCCGCGCCTAAATTTTAAGCGCACGGATCGCTTCCGCGTAGTCGTTTGAAGAAAATATGTAGTTGCCCGCCACCACGATGTCGGCGCCCGCTTCGTCGATATCTGCGATATTCAGCCCGTTTACGCCGCCATCGACCTCGATGAGGCATTTTGCGCCTTTGCGATCGATCAGCTCGCGCAGCTGCTTAATTTTCTCAAGCGCCGAGGGGATAAATTTCTGTCCGCCGAAACCCGGATTAACGCTCATCAAAAGCACCATATCGACCTCGCCCAAAATAAACTCCAGCGCGCTAAGCGGAGTGTGCGGATTTAGCACTACCGCGGGCGAGACGCCGCTGCGGCGGATATGATCTATGAGGCGCAGCGGATGGCTCTCCTCCTCGATGTGGAAGCTAAGAAATTTCGGCTTTAGCGGCAAAAAAAGATCGACGAAAAACGGCACGTTTTTAACCATCAGATGAATGTCTAAAGGCTTGCTGCTCGCCTTTGCCGCGGCGCTTGCTACGAGCGGTCCGATCGTGAGATTGGGTACAAAATGCCCGTCCATCACGTCTACGTGAATGAGATCGGCGCCCGCTTCGCAGACTGCGCGAATCTCCTCCGCGAGCCTGCCGAAATCCGCCGATAAAATGCTGGGTGCTACATACATTAAGATTCCTTATAAAATTTCAAGATGCGAAATTTTACTTAGTTTTGTCATAAATTTCGCTAAATTTAAACCGCAGCGGATTTTAAGCATAATTTGAAATTTTTTCGCTATAATCGCCATTTATTTTAATCATCAAGGATTTATTATGGCAAGAAGATGCGCAATCACCGGCAAAGGTGCGATGGTAGGAAACAATGTCAGCCACGCAAATAACAGGACCAAAAAGAAATTCCAGGTCAATCTACGCACCATCCGCGTTCAGCTAGAAGACGGCTCAACCAGACGAATCAAAGTAGCCGCCTCAACTCTACGAACTATGAAAAAACAATCAAAATAACCTCTTAAAGAGGAATTTATGTCTGTTTTGGACAAGATCAAGCGATTCCTCGACTGGTCCGGCTCGACTAAGCCGGACATCAACCTCTACACAGAAATTTACGACCAGCTACGACCTTTTCGCTTACCGCTTATAACCATCGTGCTGATGATGCTAATCGGCACATTAGGCTACGTCTTTATAGCGGGCTTTTCGCTCGTAGACGCCTTTTATCAAGCAGGCATGACCTTTACGACGGTAGGCTTTACCGAAGTAGCGCCGATATCGCCCGCGGGTAGAATTTTTACCGTCTTATTCATCCTCATGGGCTTTGGAACCTTTTCGTTTTGCCTGGGCGTCGTCGTCGAGGTCATAAAAAACGGCAAACTTCAAAATTTACTTAGGGAGCAACGAATGATCAATAACATCGCAAGGCTCAAAAACCACTACATTATCTGTTACAACAACATCTACTGCGCCGAGCTTGCCAAGCAGTTTCGCGAAAATCATCTACCTTTTGTCGTGATCGACCCCGATCCCGCTCTAGCCAAAATCGCCGAAGAAAACCGCTATCCATATTTCATCGTAGGCGAGCCGCACGTAGAAACCACGATGCTAAAAGCCCATCTGTCATCTGCAAAATCCGTCATCACGCTAAGTCCAAATTTAGCCGATAATATCGCAATAATCTCGCTGGTGCGCCTATACGAAAAGGAGCTTGGTCGCATCACCCCCTACTTCATCATGGCAAATAGCGATGATGACAGCGACACCGAGAGGCTAAAAAAACTCGGCGCAAATTCTATCGTCTCACCATCCAAACTCGCCGCACAAAGGCTCTCTGCAATCAGCGTGCGCCCTGATATGGAAAACATTTTGGAGCGATTTTTGTATAAAAAAGACTCGCTTATCGATATCGAGGAGATCACGGTGCCCGATTTTTCGTGGATCCGCTTCAAACGCTTAAAAGAAACTCGCCTGCGCGATTTTACAAACGCCGACGTCGTAGGAATCAAAGAGCCCAACAGCCGCTTTATCCCGATGCCGGATGGCGACTACCTCATCGGTACTGGGGTGAAATTTTTAGTCATCGGCACGGCAGAGGGCATCCGTAACACCAAAAAGCTCATCCGCAGCAAATACAAGCCGCAGGAGATGAGATATGTTTAAAATCACTAAGCTCGAGGGCGGCTTGCAGAATGTCGAGGGCTTTTATTTTGATGGCGTAAATTCGGGCTTTAAAAAAGAGGGGAACGATCTGGGATTTATCCGTGCGGACGAGCCCTTTGCCATAAGCGTGATCTTTACGAGCAATAAATTTCAAGCCGCGCCGATTAGGCATTTCAAAAGGGCGCAGGAGCGCGCGGGCGGAGAGCTTAAAACAAATTTTATCCTCGTAAATTCTAAAAACGCAAACTCGATGACCGGAGAGCAAGGCATCGCCGATATCGATGAAATTTTTAGCGAGCTTGGCAAAAAGACCGCTCTGATAAACCCCGTTATGAGCTCCACCGGCGTCATCGGATACCGCCTCAAAAAGGAAAAAATTATCGCCGCCGCGCAAAATTTTAACTTCTCGGCGCGAAACTCAGATGCCCTAGCCACCGCCATTATGACGACAGATATGATAAAAAAGGAGCTTGCGTATGAAATTTCTTTAGAAAACGGCGATAAATTTCACATCGCAGCCGTTTGCAAGGGCGCAGGCATGCTCAATCCTGCGCTTGCAACTATGCTCTGCTTCGTCCTAACCGACGCAAAAATCCCACGCGCTGATATGGACGAGCTGCTAAAAAAGGCAGCGGAGCAGAGTTTCAACACCGTAAGCGTCGACGGCGATACCTCCACCAATGATACGATTATGCTCTGCAGCAGCGCTAAATGCGCTTACGAAAAGGACGCTTTCGCCTCCGCGCTAAATGCCCTTACGCATGAGCTTGCGCTGATGCTGGTAAAAGATGGCGAAGGCGCAACCAAGCTGGTGCGATTTAAAGTAAGCGGCGCCGCAAATGCTGGGGATGCCCGCAGGGCGGCGAAGGCGCTAAGCAATTCGCCGCTTGTTAAAACGGCGATCTTTGGCGAAGATCCGAATTGGGGTCGTATAGCCTCGACCATAGGCGCCTGCGGCATCAAATGCGACGAAGAAAAGCTGCGCATCAAATACGACGACGTGCTGCTTTATGATGCGCAAAATCGCGAGCTGGACGCCGCGCGCGAGGCTGCGGCTCACGCCGTGATGCAGCAAAAAAGCTTTACGATCTGGTGCGATTTAGGGCTCGGGGAGGGCGAGTTTAGCGCGTACGGCTGCGATCTTAGCTACGACTACGTAAAAATCAACGCCGATTATAGATCATAAAGATTCACAGCTCACTTCATAACCTAAAAATCTCGTCTCGAAAATAGCGAAAGCGGCAGGGCTTTAAAGCTCTGCTCTTAAAATTTTATCATTTAAATTTGCCCTGTTTTAAATTTTTAAAGACTAAAATTCTACCTCTTAAAATCTGGAATCTTATGCGTGAAATTCAGTCTAAATTTGATAGCTGAAATTAGGTTTTAAGCGCTTTATTGATATACTTGAATAAATTTTTCAAAGGAGTAAAGCATGTTTCATGAATACAGAGATTTAATCACTGAGTTAAAAGGCAAAAACGCACGATTTGATTCGCTTTTTGAGAAACACGACGAGCTGGATCACAAGATCGCCGACGCGCAGGCCGGCAGAGTGCATATGAGCGATCTGGAGATCGATGCGATGAAGAAGGAAAAGCTTCGCATAAAAGATGAGCTAGGCACCCTGCTAGCGCAATATAAAGCCGAAAAGGCAGATAAATAAAGTTGCTTGACGGCGAAATTAAGATGCAGCGGAGTGCTAGCAAGGCTAATTTCGCCGCCAAGCTTTAATCCACATTTAGAATTTTTTAATCGTAATAAGTTTAGCCGCTTAAATTTGCCTCGCATGATAAATAAAAAAAACGAGTTAAAATTTACACCGCACGCTCCGCCTTGACACCGCTAAATAATTTTTACGCATCGGCTGCATCACTGCATATACCAACAATGCGGTATTAGCGCAATCAAATATAATTCGTTACGGCTCTCTATCGCCCCTTCCGCTTCCAAAAATATTTCTTGCTGAATGCGTTTTGCGCTACAGAGTAAATTAAAATTTACGCTGCGTCGCCCTGCAGCCTGGCTCTTAAATTTTTACTTTGCAGCGAGCATTTTTAGAAAATTTCAAATCCTGCGTTTTGCTTATTGCGGGCGCAATACCTACTTTAAAATTCCGCATTTCGCAGAAATCTAAAGTAGCGCTAGAATTTTAAATTCCCGTTCGCGCTAGCCACAAAATTTCAAATTCGCAGACTCCAACTAAGCACTAGTTTATGTTAGAGCCTGCTTTAGTCTCTTCAAAGAATTTAGCCAAGCTTGCTTATTTTAACCCGCTTCGTTGAGCTTTAAAAATTTAGATTATTTCTTTGATAGTATCGGATAATGCCTACCGCCACGGAATTGCTCAAGCCGCCCTATTTGTTATATGCGCAATTAAAAGCGGCGCTAACGCGGAATTAAATAATATAAGTGGATCTGTAAAAGGTATGAAATTTAATCATAGGATTTTAAACGCTAAGGATTTGCGATAGAATTTCGCCACGCAAATCAAATCCCAAAGCTAGCCTGGCCTACTCGAAAACCTTCGCTTCTAAGCCATGTAGCCTTTGCAAGCCGATATCGATATATTCATTAAGCTTCTCATTATTTTCCAGCAATTTGTCGTAATAGCTCTTGGCTCTTTCTCTCGCGGTCGCATCAGGCTCGATATACTTTAGCCCACTTTTGAAAAATCCTTTGGATTCCACAAAATAGATCGAGTGGATCTTCTCGCAGTGCGATAGCCCTGCTTCAGTGTAGTTTAAAATCGATTCGTACGCGATGTTGCCTAACAGCTCTTGCAGTCTATTTGCGGGATTTTTGAAAAACTCGGCAAACTCCTTATACGGCGTAAAAACCTGATCCAGGTTTTTCATCGCATCGCCGTAGATACCCTTTTTCAGGCGAAACATCGTCATTTCTTGAGAACTTACAAACTTCTCTATTGCTTTTATCGTATCGTTTTTATTCACTGAATTTTCCCTTTTAAAATATGAAACGCTCGGATTATATCGTTTGTTTTATAAAAATCCGTTAAAAATCGGTTAAATTTTGCCCTAGCGTTTTAGCCAAATTTCTTTGGCGCTTTTGATTAAATTTCTCGCCTCAGCCGCCGCACTTCTCGCACAATCCTCGCACAAGCACGCTTTTGACATTTTTTTGTGGCAAAGCTGGCATCGAAATCTCCTCCATTTTATGGCAGCTTTCGCAGACAAAATACGCTTTGGCGCCGTCGGTAAGCTCATAAAAGCTTTTATGATTATTCTCGCTGGTAATTATCAAATTTTTCTCTTCCAAAAGCGCTATATTGCGATATATCGTGGTTTTATTAGCACCCGTTTGTTCTACTAGTTCATCGTAGCTTACCGGGCATTTTTTCTCGCTTAGGATCTGCACGATCTGCACTCTAAGCGCAGTAGGAGCGATATCGTGACTCGCTAAAAAATCTTTGGGATCCATTTTACGCCTTTTTTAAAATTTAAGCGATGATAGCGAAATTTAGATAAATTTATATTAAGTTGCAACTAAGTTGCTTTTGATATACTTCCGCAATTTTTTTTGGAAAGGAATTTTATGAAAAAGCTTATTTTCACGCTTTTAGCAGCTAGTTGCGTAGCATTCGCCAAACCTACGGTCACCACGACCATACTTCCTACGAAGTATTTTGTTGAACAGATCGCAGGTGATACTCTGCAGGTAAATACGATGGTCGGCAAAGGCGCTGATCCGCACACATACGAGCCTAAGCCTTCGGAGATGAAAATGCTAGAAAATAGCGATCTGTATTTTGCAGTCGGTATAGAATTTGATGAAGTCTGGCTACCAAAGCTTGCCGCATCGTATCCGAAGATGAAGATAATCCGCACCGAAGATGGCATCACTAAAATGGCTATGGCAGAGCATCACCATCACGACGAACATGATCATAGCGCACATCACGATGATCACGATCATGACGCGCATCATGAGCATGGTGACAAAGACCACGAGGCGCACGAGCACCATCACCATCACGGCGGTTTAGACCCACATATCTGGCTCGATCCGCAGCTTGTAAAAATTCAAGCTAAAAATATTAAAGACGCATTAACCAAACAGTATCCTAAGGATGCTAAAATTTATGAAGCAAATTTTGATAAATTTGCTAAAAAACTTGACGAGCTGGACGCTTACGCAAAGCAGAAATTAGCGGGCGTCAAGGGAAAGAAATTTATGGTTTATCATCCGTCTTGGGGCTATTTCGCACACCGATACGATTTGGAGCAGATCGCAGTCGAAGTGGAGGGCAAAGAGCCTAAGCCTGCGGATTTGGCCGAGCTAATCGAGGAAGCCAAAGAGGAAAAGATCAAAGTGATTTTCGTCGCACCGCAGTTTTCCAAAAAGGCAGCGCAAACCATCGCCGCACAAACAGGCGCAAAGGTGATGGAGATCGATCAGCTGCCGCTAGATTGGTACGAGACGATGAAAAAGACGATCGACGTTTTCGGAGAAAATTTGTAGTTGATGAAATTTATTAAAATTTTACTTTTATCCGCGATCTTTAGCTCGCGGATATTTGCGTGCGCTCTGTGCGCCCTATATACACCCACTGCGCACGTTAGCATTACCCCCGTCGCACAAGACGGCAAGATCGTGAGCCTGCATTTTTCGTGGCTTTTCTCTCAAAATTTTACCGACGTCATAATGCAGACCTACGATATAAATTCCAACGGCAAGCTTGAAAATAGCGAGCTTGCCGAGATAACTAAGGCGATGACCGATTATCTAACCCCCAAAAATTATCTTTGCGAGGCGGAATTCTACGATCAAGCGCCAAAAAACGTAAAGCCTGCGCTTAGCAACCTCGTAGGCACGCAGATCAAGGGAAATTTTAAAAACGCAATAAGCCTCGTTAAAAAGGGCAGACTCGTGTTCGAGTTCGATCAAAAGGTTGGCTTCGAACTGCGAAACAACCGCGTTCTTAAAATTTCCATTAACGACGATCAGGGATTTTTCAATTTCAAAATGCTTGACGATAAGCCCATTAATCTGGGCGAGGGCTTTGTAGCGAAGCCTAATTCAAATTTAGCCACCACTTTTATAGAATTTAGCGGCGAAAAGCCAAAGATCGCAGATAAAAAACCGCTGATTTCAAGCGCGCCAAACTCCGATTTAGCGCAGAGCGGTGTTGCATCTAGCGAGCAGAGTCTTGCGGGCTCAGAGGATAAACTTGCGCAAGGCGGGCAAGCTAAACCGAATGCCAGCTCGGCGCGCAGATCAAACCAAAGATCCGTCGGCGATATCGTTTCGGAAGCTGCAGTAGAAGCACAAAAAAATATCGCCGCCTCGGATACTCTCGCGCAGATTAATAAAGCCGCCAAAAAAGACGCGCAGGCGAAAGGTGATTCCGCAAATTCCGACCGCTTCGGCAGCGAAAACTTAGAGGCCGCCGCGAAAAATAGCGAAAACGCCGCGGCTTCTTTAGGCGATAATTCAAATTTAGCGCAAAACGGGGGCGACAGGAGCGCCGCGATAAATTTTAACGATTCCGCAAATTCTGCGGCGTCTGCAGATAAAGATGCGGGCGAAAATTTGACGACGATCCGAGACAATTCTTTAAATTCCGCGCATTCTACGCAAAATCTCGCGACGCCGCCTAACTCTTTAAATTTAGCGAAAAATAGCGCGAGCAAAAACGGCGTTTCGCCCGGTAGCGGCAATATTTCGAGCGAGCCGCACGAAGAGGCCTCGCTGGGATTTGTCGCGCAAAAGACGATGGATTTTATGAAAAGCCTCAAAACGGCGTTTCGCGCAAGCAGCGAGCATGCAAGCGCAAGCACCATCCTATGGGTCTTGGCGCTTTCTTTCATATATGGCTTTTTCCACGCGGCAGGCCCCGGGCACGCGAAGCTGCTAACGGCGAGCTATTTCCTAGCCCATGGCGGCAGCTACGTCAAGGCCTTCGGATTTGCCCTTAAAATCGGGCTTCTGCACGTCCTAGGAGCTCTCGTTTTGGTAAGCGCGAGCATGTTCGTGCTGCAAAACATCGCAGGGCTCGTCTCCACAAACTCCGCCTCAATCACCACGAAAATTTCGGCGCTTCTGATCATCGTCATAACCGCGCTCATCATCTACGACAAAGCTCGCCGCGTAAGATCGGGCGCCCACCACGATGCGTGCTGCTCCTGCGCCGCTTGCACTTCCGCCGCAAACACCGCAAGAACAGGCGCTGGATTAAAAAACGCGGCATTTTCAAACTCCGGGAATTCCGCTCACGCAGCGTCAAAGAGCTATAAATTTTCTAAATTTAATATCCAAAGCGGCGAATCCGCGCGGTATTTAGATACTCAAAATTTAGGTGCCGCAACGGCAGAGCTAAATTCGGATTCAAATTTAGCCGCAAATTTAAAGGAAAGCTCATCTAGCCAAAACAAGCAAAAACAGGCTTCAAATTCTGCAAATTTAAAAAACCAAACCTCGTCTCGCTCTCTGCAAAATGGCGCTACTGGCGGTGGCGAGAAAGGGCGCGAGTGGCTTATCGCGCTTGCTGCGGCGCTCGTGCCCTGCCCAGGCACGATCCTTATTTTCGTGCTTGCCTTCAGCCTCGGCAGCTTCGCGCTTAGCGTCGCGAGTGCGCTTTTTATCGGTTTTGGAATGAGCGTCGTGATATTTTTAGCCGCACTTTTCGGCGCGAAGGCAAACGAGCTAAGCTCGAAGCGGCTCGTAAGCTTGAAGCTTTACATCGAATTTGCGGGGCTTTTCGTGATGTTCGGGCTCGGGATTTTTATGTATTTCATCTCAGACACCCTCAGGATACTGTAATCGCAAGGTTTTAATGCAAATTTTAGAAAGCGGCTCGCGTGAAATATAAGTTTATGCAATGCGTTAAATTTTAAATCCAGTGCGGATCTAATTTCAAAGAGTAGGATTTTAAAATTTTACGCCGCACGGACCCGCGTAAATTAAATTTCGATCCCGACTATTCATTAAGCGGCGGAATTCGCTCTTTATAAATCACGTTAAATTTCGCTACAATACGGGCGAAATTTTTCTCAAGGATAGATATGTCGCCTTCTTTGCAAGATGCTATTTCGCAGACTTTAATCGAGCAAAAAGCGTGCGCTAGAGTTTTTAATAGATATTACTACCTCAGTATAGCCGCCTTTTTTGCGGTCCTGTTCGTATTAGTGTTTCTAGACGGCGTTAAAGCAGACACTCCCTCTATAGAAATTGCCGAATTTTTGGGCGCCCTGATCTTTTTTCCGATCTTTTGGATATTTCTTATGCATTGCGCCAGTCAAGAAAGCGAAGCGGAAATTCACTACTATAAATTTTACAAAGAGATATTCGTCCGCGCCGTAATAAACGATATAGATGCCGGTTTAAAATACGATCCATATACCGGCATGCAAGAAGAGGAATTTCAAAAATTTAGAATTTATAGGAAATCTAAGATCAAAAGCGAGGATCGGATTACGGGCGCGCACTGCGGGATTAAATTTAGTCTCAGCGAGGTACATAGTAATGGTAGGTTTTATATGGGAACGGATAATCCGCTCATGGCGGCGATTATGTTGATCAAAATATTCTACGATAACTATATGGACTTTGACGGCAACGTACTGATCTGCGAGCTCGCGAAAAAAACCTCGGGCAAAACGATAGTGGTAAGCAAGGAGCTAAACGCCAAGATCTTCGGCGAAAAAGAGATGATGGACGATGTGGATTTTATGCGCGATTTTCGCGTGTTTGCGGATGACAAAGTAGAAGCGCGCTATCTGCTAACGCCCGCATTTATGGAGCGTCTGCTCGAAATAAATCGCGAAACGAGTGGCGAGTTCGACCTTAGCGCGGTATTTATGGATGAGCGCTTATATCTATTTTTAAAAGGCGCGCCCGATCTTTTCGAAACTACGCTTTTTGATAGGCCCGCTAGCATAGAGCTCGCGCGCGAATACCAAACGCAGATCCGCAAAATTTTAAGCCTAATCGAAACACTTAAACTCACAAATTAGCAGGGCGCATTGCGGCTGAAATTTTGCATCGACTAAATTTAGGCCGGGCGGAATTTTCACAGAAGCGCAATTTCGGCAAAACGTAAAATTTAATCAGCAGTGCGATCTCTCGGCAACTGCCTGAAATTTAAACGAGCGATACGATCAAAGAAATGAAACGCCTGCCGCAAATAAATTTGAGGCAAAAGCACCCTCCGTGTCTAAAAATTTATAAAATTTTACCGCGTTTCGCATCGCAGCCTCTGGCTTTTAGTGCCAAACCCGCATAGCGGCAAAATTTAATCGGCAGCACTGAGATGATGAAATTTAAAAGCAGATATGCAAGGACGAAATTTAAATTTAAAAACAAGTCCGCGACGAGAGTTAAATTTAGAGCGTGCGGCGCTTACAAAAGCCGCACGCTAAAAGGTATCTGCCCGGACGCATGCCGCAACGTACCTCAAGCGCCGGCTCTGTACGTACGGCAAGTTCCGCCAAAATCCTCGCCGCGCGTTCCCGCGTCGCCTCATCAAACGCTGTCGTAGGCTGGATTGTAAATTTAAATTATTAAAGAATTTGGGAGAGGCGAAATTTAAAATTCCGCCTCCTAAGCGGAAAAAGATTAAAGCGCCGCGTAGCGCACCATTAGGCAGGTTTGAAGCGCCGCCAGCTTATCGAGCGTGCTTTTTTGCACTTCGGAATCGACCAAAATAACCGCCAAAGCGTCCCCCTCCTCGCCTCTGCCTAGGCGAAAATCTGCGATATTGATGTTTTCGTCGGCTAGGATCGTGCTTACGGATTTGATAACGCCCGGCACGTCGGTGTTTTTAAAGATTATCATCTTGCCTTTCGGCTTAAAATCGGTCTTAAATCCGCCGATATTTACGATGCGCTCCTCGCTTCCGTCAAAGACGGTACCCGCGACATTTGAGATCGCTTTGTCGGTCGTAACCTTAACCGAGATCTCGCTTTTATAAACACTTCGCGCAAGCTCGCCGAAGCTCGTCTCAATCCCCTTTTCGTCGGCAAGAAATTTAGCGTTGACGTAATTTAGCGAGTCGCCCAAAGAATCGTGTAGTGCGCCGACGATGGCAAAAACGAGCATCGATTTTAGATACTGCACCACCTCGCCGCTGCCCTCGATGCGAATCGATTTGATCGGACCTTTGTTGATCTGCGCCGCAAGATAGGCCATTTTGGAGACCAAATTTATATACGGCTCGATACCGCGTGGCAGATCCTCGAGCTTAAGCGGCAAATTTAAAGCGTTTGGATAGTTTAAGCCGCGCGCGGCGCTGATCGCCTGCTCTGCGGCTTCCCGGGCGATATTGCTTTGCGATTCGAGCGTATTTGCTCCAAGATGCGGAGTCGCACTTAAATTTTCGATATCCAAAAGCTCGTGATCGGTCGCAGGCTCCTTATCGAAAACGTCTATGCCGAGATACGCGATCTTGCCGCTGCGTAGATTGTTTGCGAGCGCTTTTTCATTATATAGCCCGCCTCTGGCGCAGTTTATTAGGCGCACGCCGTATTTCATCTTCGCTATTTGCGGCTCGCCTATCATATTTATCGTCTCTTGATTTTTCGGCGTATGGATCGTGATGAAGTCGCAAGATAAAATTTCGTCGAAATTTTTCGTATATTTTACACCGAGCTTCGTGGCCTTCTCAGGCTCGATATAGGGATCATAGGCGATGACGTTCATCCCAAACGCAAGCGCGCGAACCCCCACGCGCGAACCGATATTTCCAAAGCCGATGATGCCGAGGCTCTTTTTATAAAGCTCGGTACCATACCATTTCTCGCGCTTCCAAATTCTATTAATTTTCAGATCGTTGCAGGAATTTACATATTTGCGCGCAGCATTCAGCAGATGACACATGGTCATTTCGACCGCGGCGATGGTGTTTGCCGTAGGTACGTTCATCAAAATAATGCCGCGTTTGGAGCAGCCATCGATGTCGCAGTTATCGACGCCCACGCCAGCACGCACGATCGCTTTTAGCTTGGTGCCGGCGCCAAGGAATTTCTCATCCACCGCCGTAGAGCTTCTGGTAATCGCGACGTCTGCATCGCCTAAAATTCCGTAAAGCTCGCTCTTTGGCACGTTCGTAGCGTCGATTACTTTAACGTCCGATTCTTGCTTAAGCATATCAAAACCGATTTTGTGGATTGCGTCGCAGACTATGATAGTTTTCATTAAATTTAACCTTTTGAAGTAGGTCCGCAAGGCGGGGATGCCTTGCGGAAAGAGTTTTATTTATTTAGTTGATCTTTGATTAGATCCCCTAGGCTTTGCTTCTCGTCGTCGTTGCTATTGATCTCATTTAGCGCCTCGCGCTCCTTCTGATGAGCTAGCCTACGCACGCTTAGGCGGATTCTGTTTTTCTTCTCATCGATGAAAGCGATCGCAGCCTCGATCTCGTCGCCTACTTTTAGGCTATCTACGCTTACGTTGCCAAGATCTTCCTTACGAATAAGCGCGTCGATACCGCCTCCAAGCTCGACAAAAATTCCGAACTCTTTAATATCGCGGATCTTGCCTTTTACGACATCGCCTTGATTGTGACTCTTGGCAAACTCGCTAATCGGGCTATCGCCGAGCTCTTTGTGGTTTAGAGAAATTTTTTGAGTGTCTTTGTCGATCTTGATGATCTTAACCTCGATCTCGTCGCCCACTTTGAATAAATTTTTGCACTTCTCGCCGCGATCCCACGAAGCGTCTTCGTTATGCAAAAGCCCCTCTACGCCGTCGATCCTCACAAACGCGCCGAAATTTGTAATCGTAGTGACGCTGCCTTTTAGCACGTCGCCTACTTTATGCTTAGCGACAAACTCGTCGAACGGCTTTGTAAGTAAATTTTTAAGGCTTACGCGCAATCTGCGCTCGCTAGGGTTGATCTCTACGACCTCGACGTCGAGCTCCTCGCCCTCGCTGATGAAATCTTTCGGATTTTTGATATTTTTATCCCATGAAATTTCGCTGATATGCAAAAAGCCCTCGATGTCGTTGCCAAGATCGACAAACGCGCCGTAAGGCTCGATATTACTTACTTTTACGCGGATAGTATCGCCCACTTCCAGGCTATCTTTGATCTCGTTCCAAGGATCGGGCATCGCCTCTTTTATCGAAAGAGAGAGATGCTTTTTATCGTTGTCGTATTTGATAACTTTAACCGGAACCTTATCGCCCTCTTTGTAGAGCGAGCTTGGATTTACCGGGCCTTTGTATGAAATTTCGCTGTAGTGCACGAGTCCGTCAACGCCGCCTACGTCTACGAACATACCGTAGGTGGTGATCTTTTTGACGACGCCTTCGATGATGCCCTCGGTAGCGATTACTTTCTCGATCGCCTCTTTGCTTGCTTTGCGATCCTCATCAAGTAGCTTCTTGCGCGATACTACGATGCTTTGTTCATCTCTATCGACCTTGATGATCTTTACTTTGAAATTTTTACCGACAGCGCCATTTGGGTTTTTAAGCGCGCTTTGCGAGCGAGGCATAAAAAATTCCACATCATCTGCGTTAGTACAAACGAAACCGCCCTTATTAAACGATAGAATTTTAACGTCATAAACATTCTCTGCGTTTTCATCATAGGAGTCGATGAACGCCTTTACTTTTTCCTTCTTTAGGGCCTTTTTATACGATACGACCGGGCGACCGCCTCTGCTTCCGATAATAGCGACTTTGATGTCATCTCCTACATTAACCTGCGGGTTTCCTTGCTCGTCGCTAACCTCGGCGGCGTCTAAAATGCCCTCCGACTTCCTGCCTACGTCTATAAAAACCTCGCCGTCTTTAAGGGCGATAACCTTACCTGTGACGACCTCGTCGCGAGACTTCCCGGCGTCATACTCCTCTAACAATGTCGCAAAATCTTCCTCTGCGTGGTTTTGAACCTTCTCGTTCACCTCAGCCATATGCTTCCTTTAAATTTATTTGTGCTTTTTTGAAAAGAACTAAAATGCGCGATTCTAGCCAAAATTTGCTTTCGATTTGATAAATTTCTAAGAGTAAATTTGATAAGAGAGCTTATAAATTCCGCGTTAAATTTTCGATTCGCGCCACTACTTTTTTGATGATCCAATCAGGCGTGCTAGCTCCTGCGGAGATGCCGCAGAGGCTTTTGTTTTCAAACCACGAGCGTTCAAGCTCGCTTTCGTTTTCTATGAGGTAGCTGTCTTTGCAAAAATTTTGTGAAATTAAAAAAAGCTGCTTGGTGTTGGAGGAATTTTTCCCGCCTACGATTATCATCACGTCGGCCTTTTGTGACAGGCTTTTTACAGCCTCTTGATTTTCCAGCGTCGCATTGCAAATCGTATTAAAAATTCTCAGCTCCCTTGCGCGCTGTATCAAAAAATCCGCGATTTTAGTAAAGCTTTCTATCTTTTTCGTAGTCTGTGAAACGAGCGCGACGCGCGAGCCGAGCTTGACGTCTTGCAGTTCCTTCGTATCCATGATCACGAATACGCGTGATTTTGCGTAGGATTTCACACCCTTTACCTCGGGATGATTTTTATCGCCGAAGATTACGATATCATAGCCTTCCGCGCTCATCTTTTCTACGATCTGCTGCGGCTTGGTTACGAAAGGGCAGGTAGCGTCGATGAGCTGCTTGTTTTGCGCTTTTAGGTTTTGCAGATCGTCCTTTTGGATGCCGTGCGTGCGGATGATGAGCTTTTGCTCGTCCTTGATCTCGCTAACGCCCCCCAGGGTTTTGACGCCGAAATTTTGCCTTAGCCTATTGATCTCTTCGGCGTTATGTATGAGTTCGCCTATCGTAGCCGCCTCGCCGGCGCTTTCTGCGATCTTGATCGCACGCTTGACGCCAAAGCAAAAGCCGTAGCTTTTGGCCATCTCAATCTTCAACACCGGCTCCGATCTGTCTTAAAATCGCGGCGAAGTTCGGAAACGACGTCGCGATACAATCGCTATCCTCGACGATCATCCCCGATCTTAAGCCCAAAATCGCAAAACTCATCGCGATACGATGGTCGCCGCACGGCGTGATGATCGCCGCGTTCGCCTCGCCACCTTCGATCTGCCAGCCGTCCTGTAGCTCGCGCGCCTTAATACCGCAGGCGCGAAGCCCTTCGCAGGTTACCTTTATGCGGTCGCACTCCTTCACGCGCAGCTCGGCGGCATTTCTAAGCACGCTACTTCCCTGTGCACAGGCAAAGGCGATCGCAAGCGCAGGCGCCTCGTCTATCAGCCACGAGATATTTTCGCTCACCTCTACGGCGTGAAGCGGCGCGTAAGCGACCTCTATATCTCCGATCTGCTCGTAAATTTCGCTCGTTTTATGAAATTTTACCTCGGCGCCCATGCGTTTTAAAATTTCATACGCCTCTATGCGAGTTTTGTTTAGCAGCATATTTTTTAGCACGATGCGCGAGCCCGGGATTATCGCTGCGGCGACGGCGAAGAAAAATGCCGAGCTGGGGTCGTTTGGAATAAAAATTTCAAGCGGTTTAAGCAGCGAGCTAAGCGGTGCGACTTCGATCGCAAGGCCGTTTCGCGAAATTTGCGCGCCCATTGCTTTTAGCATCCGCTCGCTATGATCGCGGCTAAGCTCGGGCTCGCTAAATTTACACCCGCTGCCGCGCAAGGCCGCTAAAATGAGAGCGGTCTTTACCTGCGCGGACGCAATTTTACTCGCGTATTCAAAATACCCGAGCTTTTGCCCGAGCACCGCAATAGGCGCCTTTTCGCCGCCTGCTCGTCCGTAAATTTTAGCGCCCACCTTGCAAAGCGGATCCGCAACGCGCCTCATCGGACGCTCGCTTAGATAGCGATCGCCGCACAGCACGAAAAAGCCCTCTCGTCCCGCCAAAAAACCCATAAATAGTCGCATAGCGGTGCCCGAGTTACCGCAATCAAGCGGGACATTAGGCTCTTTGATAACCTCCGGCGGAGTGATCAGAATTTCGCCCTCTACGCGCTGTACACTAGCGCCCAAAAGCTCCACGATCTTTAGCGTATTTAGCGTATCCTCGGCGGCTAAATAGTTTGAAATTTTGCTCGTCCCCTCCGCTAGCAGCGAAAAGATCGCCGCACGGTGCGAGATCGATTTATCCGCTGCGATGTTTGAAATCTCTGCCCGCAAAGGGCCCGCTTGCGCAAAAATTCTCATCGCAGCCCAAGTCCCAGCTCGCTGCTAAGCGCGGCTAAAATTTTATCGGTAAAGCCCGCCACTTCCTCATCGCAGAGCGTTTTTTGAAGGTCTTGAAATACAAGTCTGATCGTCAGGCTCTTTGAATCGCCCAGGCTTTCGTCGCTATAAAGATCGCTTGGGATAAGCTCCTTTAGCGCCTCGATTTTAAGGGCGTCTATACACTCTTTGATCTGCTCGAAGCGCATTCCGCTAGGCACCAAAATGCTTAGATCGCGCGATACGCTAGGAAATTTCGAATAAACGTCCGCTACGATATTTTCAAATTTAAGCTTGGAAAAATCGATCTCGCACAGATAGCTTTTATCCAGATCGCGCCCTGCTTCTACGGCGTAATCCACGCGCCCGATAAAGCCCACTATCTCGCCGCCCTGCTCGATCTGCGCCTGCTCGAATTCGCTTAAAAATTTCAAATTTTCGCCGGGCAGCCTGACCTTAAATTTACCGATGACGCTTTGGATTAAATTTGCAAAATACAAAAAATCCACCGCAGCGGGTTTTGCGCCGGCCGCGATAGAGGGCTCGGCTTTTAGTCCGCTAGCTATAAAGCCCAGCCTTAGGCTCTGCGAGCCGTCCGCATCAAACACCTCTCCTAGCTCAAAAAGCTTGACGCTTCTGCGGGAATTCTTTAAATTTCGCTCAGCAGATTCTAGCAGATGATTAATCAGCGTCGGTCTTAGCGCGTCCAGCTCGCCATTGATCGGATTTAAAATTTTAACCTTGCACGGCTTAAAGCCTAAGCTTTCTAGCGCCTTGCCATCGTCAAATACATAATGTACGCACTCGAAAAATCCTACTGCTGCCGCCTTGTTGCGAAGCTTACGCCCGTTTTGCAAATTTACGTAGGTATCGTTTAGGCGGTTTTTTTCATAGAAGCTTAGCGGCGCGGCAGCGATATTGTCTATGCCCACGATACGCACTATCTCCTCGCACACGTCGTGAGAATTTACGATATCGTGGCGGAAAGGCGGCACCTTGGCGGTGATTAGATCGGCTTCGACGCCCACATCAAAGCCCAGCCTTTTTAAAATTTTTACGATCTTATCGCGCGCAATTTGCGCGCCGATCATTGAGTTTATCTCTTTTTCGCTAAAGCCCACGATAAGCGGCTCTGAAGCGTTTGAAATCTTTTGTGTGCCCGCATATAGGCTCACGGCTTTATTTTTAAGTAGCAATCTAAATAGCAGATCTAGCCCCAGCCTAAGCTTTGGCTCGCTGCCTCTACTTGAGCGATACACATGCTCGTCGCCTTTTAGGCTTTTGTTTTCGTTTACTGCTTTGGCGATAATTAGTGGCGCGGTGTAGTTTGCCTCTAATAGCACCACTTTGCTACTGCAACACGCCTTTAGCTCTGCGTCTTGGCAAATCCCTGCTACGCTAAGCAGTCTCTTGCCCGCATAAACGCCGAACTCGCCGTTTGGCATAGGCTTTATGTCAAGTGCTACCTTGCCATCTGCGGAAGCGATCTTTTCAAAATCATAAGCGCGCAGCAATACTCCAGTAGAGTGAGTAGCGTAGTTGATGAAATTTTGCACCGCGCAGCTTTGCAAAATACCAACGCTTGCAAGACGCAAGGTCTGCTTTAAATTTAACTTCAGCTCGCCTTTGATCTCGTAAGCTCGAAAAGCAAATTTAGCGCTTACCTCATCACTTGCACGCACGCTTAAAATTCTACCGATACCAGGCGCTCCGTCGGCATCTTCAAACTCGTGCTTTTCCTTTAGCGGCAGATCAAGTGCCGCGCCCAGATCGCGCGCTATGCCTAAGATGCTAAGGCAGTCGCCGCGATTAGCGGTAAGCTCGATCTCGATAAGATCATCATTAAAAATTTCATACTCGCGCAGCTCCTTACCGAGCACGAGCTCGCCGATGCTGCTATCAAGCACCATAATGCCGTCATTCGTCTTGGCAAGCCCAAGCTCGGTTGCCGAGCAGATCATGCCAAAGCTCTCCACGCCGCGAAGTTTGGCGGGCTTTATCTCAAGTCCACTAGGAAGCACGGCACCGATTAGGCTAACCGCGACGTATTGCCCTGCCTCGACATTTTTCGCGCCGCAGACGATCTGCAAGCTCTGCTTACCGACATCAACCTCGCAAACGTTTAGATGATCGGAATTTTCGTGGCGATGTTTGCTTTTTACGAGCCCTACTACGACGCCTTTAGGAAGTGAAATTTTATCGTGCGCGTCGATCTCAAGACCGATGGAATTTAGCGTAGCGGCCAGCTTCTCACTTGAAATTTCTTTTACGTCGATCCAGTCCTGTAGCCAATTTCTCGTTATTATCATTTAAACTGCTCCAATAATCTAATATCGCCTTCAAATAGCGAGCGCAGATCGGGGATACCATGTAGCAGCATCGCAAATCTCTCCACGCCGAGCCCAAATGCGTATCCGCTGACGTTTTTCCAGCCTACCGCTTTAAAGACATTAGGATCGACCACGCCGCTGCCTAACACCTCGAGCCAGCCCGTCTGCTTACAGACGCGGCATCCCTCGCCGTGGCAGAAAATACAGCTGATATCGACCTCAGTGCTTGGCTCCGTAAACGGAAAGAAGCTCGGGCGGAAGCGCACCTTTACGTCTCCAAACATATAGCGCAAAAATTCCTCTAAAACGTATTTTAAATTTGCAAAGCTCACGCGGTCTCCCTGCTCGACTACGAGGCCTTCCACTTGATGAAACATCGGCGTGTGGGTTAGATCCATATCGCGGCGAAAGACCGCGCCCGGGGCGATCATACGCACCGGCGGAGCTTTAAATTTCTCCATCGTGCGGATCTGAACGCCGCTGGTGTGCGTGCGTAGCAGCCGCCCATCATTTAGATAAAACGTATCTTGCATATCGCGCGCAGGGTGGTATTTGGGTAAATTTAGCGCCTCGAAATTATGAAAGTCGTCCTCGATGAGCGGGCCGCTTTCGACGCTGAAATTTTGCGCGATGAAGTAGTCGATGATCTTATCCATCGTCTCCATCACCGGATGCAGCGCGCCGCAGTATACGTTTTCGTTAAAAAGCGTGACGTCGGTTGCTTCATTTTTCATCGCCTCTTTTTGCTCCGCCACCTCCAGGCTCGCCCTTTTTGCAGCGATGAGCTCGCCGAAATAATCGCGCTTTTCATTCGCGCTTACGGCAAGCTCTTTTTTCTGCTCGGGCGCTGCGGATTTGAGCTCGGAAAAAAGTGCCGTTATGATGCCTTTTTTGCCAAAAAGCTCCAAGCGCACGGCTTCCAGCTCACTTAAGCTCGATGCGGCGTCGATTTTTGCTTTAATTTCTTGCAAATTCTATCCTTGTGGTTAAATTTAATGGCGCGATTGTAGTTAAAATTTGATAAAAGCTAGGTAAATTTGCGTGTTTGGATTTTTTGGCTATAATCGCGGCTAAATTTCAACCCTCATAAAAGGATCTAAAATGAACGTCTTCGAAAAGATCGTAAACGGCGAAATCCCGTGCAACAAAGTGTTAGAGAACGATGAATTTTTGGCCTTCCACGACATCAACCCAAAAGCGCCGATCCATATCCTGGCGATCCCTAAAAAATGCTACGAAAACTTCCAAGTAACGCCTCCCGAAGTGATGAGTAAAATGAGCGCTTTTATCCAAGAAGTAACTCGCAAAATGGGGCTTGATAAGAGCGGATACCGTCTCGTTTGCAACTGCGGCGAAAACGGAGGTCAAGAGGTGATGCATCTGCACTTTCATATCCTAGGCGGAATGAAGCTACCGTGGGACCGCGTCAGCGACCGAAATACCGAAGAGAATTTTTAAGGCTAGAGCTTAATTCTATAAAAACTAAAATTCCGTGAAATTGCAAAATTTTACGGAATTTGCGAAATTCTCTGAAATTTTTAAAATTCCGCTTCATTTATAAGCACCGAGGTTTTAAAAATAATCAAAATAGTAAAACTACAAGCTAAAATTTATCATCAGACGTTAAAAAGAAATATAAATTTATCACAGACGATCTCTTAGCAAATGCCACTCTTTAGCTACAAAGCCTTGGCTTTTAGAATTTTTACGGCTATGAAATTTGAAATCGGCAAGGAAATTTTAAATAAAACCGAGCTTTATAAAAAGAGTTATACTTTTACATGGCGAATGAGTTAGATTTCAACGATATTAAATTTAAAACCTACATGAATTTTGCTTTGAATGAGCGATTTAGCTTCAGTTTTCAAGCATAATTTAAAATTTTAGCGTGAAATTATAATCTTAGAATTTTAAAATTTTTTGAAATTTCAATATTAACTTTAATGGATTTTAGGGGCATATGCCCCTAATAATTTTGAAAGGATTTGCAAGGATTATTTGCTTAGCATTGAGCTTAGCATCCATAGGCGTTTTTCATAATCGCCATAGTGATCCTGCGCGATATTTGAAGTCGTATCGTCGCCCTCTTCTTCGGCTACTTCTTGAAGCTTTTTAAATTCTTTTACCAAATACTCATAGGCTTTTTTAACATCCTCAAGTACCTCAGATACACTATAGCTATCTTTTACGCTAATCGGAGCGTCTTTTGAAAGCTCAATTAGATCCTTGGCCTTAGTTACGGCTTTGCCACCTATTTGAAGTGCGCGCTCAGCCATATCGTCGAAGAGCTCGCCCATTTCGTCGTATGCTTTCTCGGTGTAAGCGTGAACCTGCGCGAATTGTAAGCCCTTAACATTCCAATGATAATCGTGGAATGCAACAAAGAACGCATGAGCGTCCGCCTGAAGTTTGTTTAGTTGTTTTACTGTTTTTGACATTGTGTCTCCTTTATTTAAAATTGCTGTAATTATAGCAAGATTTTCTTAAATTATAATTATACTAAGTAATAAATTTTATCTTTTAGTGAAATTTTGAAATTAAATAGCTTTTAAATTTATCTACAATTTTTTTGAAATTTCAGCTATGCTGCATTATAATGCCGCATTATGAAAAACAAATTTATGATAACCATAACCGACCTTAACGGCTCTAGGAATTTTTTGCTCTCGCAAATCATCAAAAAGATCGCGTTATATTTGGTACTATTTGTTTTTACCGTTTTTGTCACGGGTGCGCTATATATCAGGTACCTGGGCTCTAAAATCGACAGCCTTTCGCGAACCAAAACCGAGCTTAACGAGCTAAATCAAAAACTTCGCGACGGTATCGCGGCAAGTCAAATGGAATTTGAAGCCATCGAGGGTAAAATTTCGGATTTGGAGCATCAGTTTGGGCTTGATCCTGAGGAAGATGAGCGCGCGATCGACCGCTTATCTCACATCAAGCCCACTTCCGAACAAGAGATCAAAGAGCGCGCGCAAAAGATCATCAACGAAAAATTCTCCGACGCGCTGATAAAAGAAATTTTTATGCAGATCCCAAACGGCAGAGTCATGCGCACTCATCAGCTCAGCGAGAAATTCGGCTGGCGCAACCATCCCATCTTAAAGCGCAAGCAGTTTCACCCGGGCGTTGATCTACGTACGCCGCCTAAAACGCCTATATACGCACCTGCAGATGGTATCATCCAATACAGCGGCGCGGGTGCTACGGGCTACGGCAATCTAGTCGAGATCCGACATAATTACGGCTTTACGACACGATATGCGCATTTGGATTCAAACTTAACTCGCAAAGTAGGCGAGTTTGTAAACAAAGGCGATCTTATCGCTTTTAGCGGTAACACCGGGCTTAGCACCGGGCCCCATCTGCACTACGAGATTAGATTTTTACAGCTGCCGCTAGATCCGCTAAATTTCATCAACTGGAACGAAAAAAATTACAAAGAAATTTTTACTAAGGAGGAAGATGTCCCATGGCAATCTTTAATAAAGGCGATGCAAACACCGCTCAAACAACAATAATCTCGTCAGGCACGCTCATCAAAGGAGAGCTGCACCTGTCGTGCATTTTGCATATCGATGGCAATGTCGAAGGCGACGTGATCTCCGATAACACCGTCGTCATCGGTAAAAACGGTACCGCGCGCGGCTCGATTAGAGCCAAACATATCGTAATCAGCGGCAAATTTTTCGGCAATATCGAAGCCGAGCTCGTCGAGCTGCTAGGCGGCGGTGTGCTCGTAGGCGACGTGCTATCGCAAAGCTTCGGCATCGAAGTCGGCGCAAAATTTAACGGAAAAAGCGCTGTAAGTGGCGGCGATCAAGCCCTAGTCATCGACGGCAGCGCAAGCGAAGACGTCAAGCTCATCGACAAAGCTCTAGGCGAATAAATCGCACATATTTGGAATTCTTGGAATTTAAAACGCTTTAGCTAACGGGGTTTTAGAATCCGATTGATATTGAAATTTTAGAATTTATAGCCTTTGGAATTCTTAGAATTTTAAAGATTTTTATATTTGCGAGATCTTAGAGTGTCATCAATTTTAAAATTTGGAATTTTAAAATCCTCACAACCAAAATTATTGAAATTTTTAAGCTTTGAAATTTTCTAAATTTTAAAGCTTAAATATGCTTAAAATTTCAGAATTACGCAGATCGTAAAATCCTAAAATCTTGCGCTTACACGGGGTTTTGAAATTTTGTTTGTAAGCCGGATTTTAAAATTCGCGCCCGACTGAATTTAAATTTTAAAATTTTGCTGCAAAATAACGCATGGACGCGAATTTTTTGCTCGCACAGACTTTAAAAGCTCGCATAAGTTTTAAGTTTCGCATAAGCTGTGTAAGCAAGTATAAATTATCTCCGCCGGATGTTTTGACTCATTATAGCTCTTTGTGCCGCCAGCTCAAATATCCGCGAGGTGATAAATTCCGCGGACTGAGCTAATTTTTAAGCCCATTATTAGATTAGTTATGTATAATGCGATTTCTTTTTGTGGACAGATGGGTGAGTGGCCGAAACCACACCCCTGCTAAGGGTGCAGCTTCTAACCGGGGCTCGAGGGTTCAAATCCCTCTCTGTCCGCCACTACCTTAGAATTTAAATCAATTAAATTTCACTTCCGTGATTCAGCTGATTTCAGCCGCTTAGGATACTGCCTAAAAGCAGCACTGGCATCATTAGCGGCATCACGATGAGCCCTTGTATGTCGGTATCCATTTTCGCGTCGCGCTCGCTTTTGATCCCGCTATCGACCGCTATACGCGCGGGGTATTCGATCGGTACGCTTAGGCGGTGCGATCTGCGCAGCTCGTCGTGATCTTTTAAGCGCTTAAAATATTTGCCTTCGATCAGATAAGAGTAGCGAAACGTAGAACTATACGCGGGCTCCAGCTGCTCTGGGTCGTCCATCAGCTTAGCCTGCACGGATAGCGGCAGATCGTATTTTACGAGCTCGATTTCGTGCTGAATATACGCGGCATCGCTGCCCTCGTTGTATCTGTCGATCGTGAGCATACTTACGTTGCGCCTTATCGCGTCTTTATTTAGCGACGCCAGACTCGCGACCTTAGCGCGCACGGCACTAAGATTTGCATCAAATACATAATCGTAAATCTCGCCACTCATACGCAGCTGACCGCCAGACGCCGCGCTCATTGCGACGATATGCTCACGCCCCTGCATGTAGCCTGGCAAATTCTTACTCGCACATCCGCTAAAAATCCCACAGCATAGCGCCAAAACTGCGCCGTAAATCCAAAATTTCATAAACTTCCTTCGTAAAATTTAAAAGCGGATTGTATTAAATTTTGCCTTAACGAGAGTGGAATTTTACGGCGCAGCGGAATAGAATTCTGCGGTGGAATTCTATGGCGGCGGCGCGTAGAATTCCGCGCGGACTTCCATAAAATTCCGATGAAATTTCGCAAGAATTGAAGCCAAAACGCACGGAAAAGGCAAAATAGGCGCAATGGCGCTGCCAAGATTTTAAAATTTTAAAATCTCGAGGAAATTTCGCGGAAGGAAGCGAGCTATTTGCGCGTCAAAATTTAACCATCATCGCGAGCTTGCTTTTAAATTTTAAAATTTTACGGCAGGCTTTAGAATTTAAAATTCCAAAGCCATTTTTGATATGCGGCGCGCTACTTTCTATTTGCGTTGGCAAGCATCAGCTTTATGCGGTTCTCTTGATTTACCGCGCTTGCGCCCGGGTCGTAGTCGATAGCGGCGATGTTTGCCTGCGGATAGTTCTGTTTGATCTTTCGGATCATTCCGCGCGCGATGATGTGGTTTGGCAGGCAGCCGAAGGGCTGCGCGCACACGACGTTTTGTATGCCGTGGCGCATAAACTCGACCATCTCCGCCGTCAGCAGCCAGCCCTCGCCCATCTTCACGCCGTGACCGATGTAGCCGTCGGCGGCGGCGCGAACCTCGCTAAATGGGCTCGGCGCGCGAAATCCGAAGCGCTTCATCTGCCTAATCATCATGCGCTGGAAAAATTCCACTACCTTAGCGACCGCAAGCGAACCGTAATACGCCACGCCGCCCTTACCGTAGAGCTGCTTGTCGTAAACCGCATCGTAGATGCAGGTAAGCACGAAGTCCATCAGTCCCGTATTTACGGGCTCGGCATTTTCGCGGATGAGGTAGGCGTTTAGCCCGTTGTTGCCGATGGGCGAGTATTTGAGATAAATTTCGCCCACGATGCCTACCTTCACTCGCGGCTTATCGTCACGCTCGATTTTAGCGAACTGTGAGAGGATAAATTTGAAATTTTTCTTGAGATTGAAAAACGATCTTTGATCAGTCAAATTTTTGATCCGCTCGGCGCATAGTTCGTAAATTTCATTCGTTTGATTTTTGATCTTTTCGTAGGGCTTGCACTGATTATACAGCCCCATCATCAAATCGCCGTAAAATATCGCGGCAAAGAGCTTTAGAAGCGATTTTTTGCCGAGGCTAAATTCATTCTCATCTAGCGAGCCGAAATTTAACGAGATCGCGGGGACGTAGCTAAAGCCGCTGTCCTCAAGCGCTTTGCGAAGCAAATTTATGTAGTTGCTCGCCCTGCAGCCGCCGCCCGTTTGGCTGATGAGAAGCGCTACTTTGTGCGTATCGAACTCGCCGCTTTTTAGCGCGTCGATAAACTGCCCTATGACGAGCAGCGCGGGGTAGCACATGTCGTTATGCACGCTGCGAAGCCCCTCCTCGACGATATTTTGACGATTTTCGCCGAGCAAGACGCTCTTGTAGCCCTCGTCGCGCAGCACGCCTTGCATAAAGCGAAAATGCGGATCGATCATCGTGGGGATCAATATCGTGTGGGTCGCTTTCATATCTTTCGTAAATTTAGCAAACATTAGCGCGCATCCTTTCTTGCTTCTTGTTGCGCGCCTTGCCTTTCGCGCTCTATCATAGTCGCTTTTAGGCTACGCAGGCGGATCTTGACCGCACCTAGGTTCGTAACCTCGTCGATTTTAAGTTGAGTGTAAATTTTACCGTTTTGGCGCAGTATGTCGCGCACCT
>NZ_CAJPRT010000013.1 GCF_905373215.1 uncultured Campylobacter sp. | reverse complement strand
GCTTTATCAAATTTTCATTTACCAGCCTTAGATACTCGCTCATATTTCGATTTTCAGTCCATCTGACGTAGCTAAACGGATAATCAAGTCCCTGCTCTTCGTAGCTCTTGTCGTAGCGACCAGGACCATAAGAGGTGGAGATGAGAAAATCGAGCTCCTTTTTATACATATCCTCTCTATTGATCTGCATGCCGGCAACGCCTACGAGCACCACTCTGCCCTTTTTCTTGCACATCTGAAAGCTTTGAGATAGCGGCTCGCTACTGCTCGTAGCGGCGGTAAATAGCACGCCGTCGGCGCCGTGCCCACCGCTCCAAGATGAAACGACGTCTAGCAAATTTTCCTTTGAAGGATTGATAATTAGCTCGGCGCCGTACTCTTTGGCTATCTGCAAGCGTCTATCATCAAAATCGCTGACCGCAACCCTTACCCCTGAAATTTTAAGCATCTGCACCGCAAGAAGCCCTAAAATCCCAGCTCCCACGACTACGCAGGTCTCGCCCAGCCTTAGATCGATCCGCCTAACGCCTTGCATCGCTATGCCGCCGAGCGTCACGGTGCAAGCTCGCTCAAAGTCCATATCCTGCGGCATTTTCATAACTAAATTTTTAGGCACGTCTACGTATTCTGCATGGTTCGCAAGCCCTGCGCCGGCTGCGGCGACGCGCTCTCCGATCTCAAAATTTGAAACGCCCTCTCCGACTGCTATGACGACGCCGCTAAGCGAATAGCCGGTCGGGCTTCCGCTATCAAGCTTGCCCTTTACCTTCGCATAAACGCTGGCTATGCCGTCGGATTTCACCATATTGATGACTTTTTTTACGTTCTCCGGCTGCTCTAAGGCCCTTCTAATCAGACTCTTGCCGCTATTTGATACGCCGCTTATCTCGGTGCCCGCCGATATGCAGCTATTTACTACTTTTATAAGAACGCATCCCTTTGAAACGCTCGGGGCTGGGATCTGCTCTGCTAAAACTTTACCTTTTTTAACTATTGCTTGTATCATCTTAAAAACCTTTTTTCATTAATATAATTATTTATGTAGTATATCGCAAAAATTACGCTAAACGACACGAAGCCCAATAAATAATTTACAGAAGGAACAACCAAGAATCCAAAAATCGCATTGAAACACAAGGCGCATAAACATGGAAGGAAAAATTCCCTATTTTTTCTATTTTTTGAAGCATAAAAACAATAAAAACCGATATTTGAAAAAATCAAAAAGTATAAGAACATAACGCCAAATTTAGCACCAAAATTTTGTATCGCAATCATCTTATGCTCTTTAATAAATTTAAATGTTTCATTTTTTAATACCTCTTCATACTCTTTTGATAAATACTTAATACTAGGATCTATCGAATAAACCTTTTGCATAGCTACCTCGTCGAGATAATGCGGTATATATTCGTTATCCACATAACCTAAGCCTATATATACCGAATGCCAAAAAACGTGCTTAGTGTTTAAATTTGCATCCGCATTTAGCTCTATTAGTTTATTATTAATGCTATTTTCATATACCTTATAAGAAGCATAGCCGGCAAAAATACTTAATATTAAAAATGAAATATAGTAATATTTTATAGAAGATTTTAAATTAAAAAATAAATAAATCAGAACAAAAAGAACAGTCGGCACAAAAGAGTAAGAGCGTATAATATGCGATACTACTGAAAAATAAGCTAAGATAACCAACATAAAAAAAATATTTTTTTTGTTATTTTTATCAATCAAATATAAAAATAGCGGCACGAAAGACGACATAAAATAAAACATAATATACACGTCGCCTATTACATAAACCAATCCGGAAAGTATTGACACTGCAACTACCGAAACTATTTTTGCAAGATTAGTTTTTAAAAATAACATCCAGCCTATACAAAAGACTATGAAACCGACTCCGATAAATACGATATGAAACAAAATAATAATTTGTTCTAAATTTAGATTAAAAATTTTATGCATAACTTGAGTGAAAAAATATAAGCCCTTATCATCGGCCCCGCGCGCAAAATTTTCAAAACCGTATTTGTCGTAATATGCAATGCCGATAATGCCGTTCCTATCAAGGCATTCGATTGCTTGTTGCATATCGTTCATTCTAGTTGGCATGATCGTTTTTATCATCTTGCAACCTTAGCTTGGCGACAAAAAACCCAATTTTTAGATAGTAAATATCCTATACAAATATATCCAAAGCCGCCTAAAATTTGACTAATATATGCGTTTACGCTAAGAAATCGGTAGGAGAAAGACATAATAGCCAAATTCGAGACGTATGATGTTCCCATTGAAATTATAAATTTAAATATTTGGATTTTATTTTTTGAATCGTCATTAAAGCTAAAATACTTATTTAAATAAAAAGATATAAATATCGATACGAAATAACCGATAAAATTACTTATTTCCGCAATGGCTCCAAAATAAAGTAAAGTAAAGATTATTGCATATCCAAATATAGTATTAATAACGCCTACGAGCAAATACTTTAATAAAGAAATATCGTAACGCATTAGACCGATTTCTTTACCGCAATATAATATTGACCGCCAAGCGGAAGCCATTTTAAAAATTTCTCCAAAAAAGAGAGCGATTTTAAAATAGGAGGAAAAAATAACGTATATGCGCTACCGTTATCTTTAAATCCGGCTATCAAAAAAATAGATTGCAACTCTTTTTTTGATAGCAAAACGGCATCTTTATCAAATTCGCAAGTAGATACCATACGTCTTGTAAGAGGATTATAGGGATTGTGTTCAAAAACCGCTACATTGCAATTATCGGCAGCTAGTTTAAATACATTAGATGTCACGTAATCTCGTAGGCTAGGTTCTATATGGTGATATACGCCCGCTATAAAAATCACGTCGAAATATCCGTTGTAGCAAGCTAGCTCTTCATTTGTTTCTATAATCTTTACTTCTTTATTATTTTGCCTTGCTATCTCTAAACTTTCTTTTGAGATATCAAATCCAAAAACGGACGATTCGCGAAATGCTTCTACTATATACGGTAAATTTCTACCCGTACCGCATCCGTATTCAAGTATTTTTAGCTTTTGATTTCGTCTTTTTACTATATCGCTTAGTATTTTTATCTTGTACTCCGCATAGTATTTTATGTCGCCGAATTTTTTGTGCTGTTTTTGCATTATATCGTCATAGTTTTTACTGTACTCATCAAAATTAACTTTTTTCATCAGTAATATCCTCTATAAAATACCTTGGTCTTCTTTTTGTTTCTTTATAGATTTTACCTATATACTCGCCGATTACACCAAGACACATAAGTTGAATTCCTCCCATAAAGTATATAGGTAAAACAGTAGAGGCCCACCCTTGCACCGTTTTATTAGCAATAACAGAATACAACACACTCCCACCCATTATCAAGCTAACAAAAAAAACGATAAAGCCTATTAACGTTATCAATCTTAAAGGAACCACGCTAAATGAAGTTATGCCGTCCCATGCGAAGGTAAACATCTTTTTTAGTGTATATTTTGATTTGCCTGCATACCTGTCTTTAACATCAAAATATATATACTCTGTTTTTAGTCCAATTAAAAGAACAAGCCCTCTTAAAAATAAATTGACTTCCTTAAAACTAAGCAGCATTCTAATGGCCTTACTACTAAGCAATCTATAGTCCGCATGGTTTTTAATAATATCCACCCCCATTAAATTCATTAATTTATAAAAGCCTAATGCAGTTGCTCTTTTAAAAAAAGAATCACACATTCTATCGTTCCTGACGCCGAGTACAACATCGCATCCATTCACGTAAGAATCAGTAAAATGTATCATAGACTTTTCATCTTGTTGCAAATCTGCATCAATAGAAATTAGGCAATCGCATTTATCTTCTACATACTCTATTCCTGCCAATAAGGCGTTTTGATGGCCTTCGTTTTTAGAAAGTTTTATGCCTTTAGTGGATAAATTTGTAGCACTAGACGATTTTATTATATTCCAAGTACTATCCTCGCTACCATCATCGACGTATAAAATAAAACTATCGCTTTCAATCTTTTTTTATCGATTAAATTTTCTAGAGTCTCGCTCAATCTTTTTATGGTTTCGCCTAAAACCTGCTCTTCGTTATAACAAGGAACGATAATTGCCAATTTAGGAATATTTCTCATCTAAAAATCCCGCAAAAATCCAAAACTTCTTTTTCTATTTCTGGCCCCTTAAATTCCTTATGTCCGACTAAAAATGCGATAATATCCGAAATTTCAATAGCTTTTTTGTAGTCCACTATCTCAAAATCCTTGTGAGCCTTGATATTGGGCTCTACGACGACCACATCGACGCCGTCTGCGATCAAGCGTCTAGTTATATTTAGCGCAGGCGACTCCCGCAAATCGTCGATGTCGGGCTTAAAAGCAAGTCCCATGCACGCGATTTTGGGCTTTTTGCCGTTTTGCAGCTCAAATTTCAAAGCGGCGTTTTTGATTTTTTCAATACACCATTCAGCTTTGTGATCATTGACCTCCCTTGCGGATTTGATGAGCTTCGCTTCGTAGCCGCCCGCATGCACTATAAACCACGGATCGACCGCTATGCAGTGCCCGCCTACGCCGCAGCCCGGGTTTAAAATATTAACTCGCGGATGGCGATTTGCTAGCGAGATAAGCTCCCAGACGTTAATGCCGAATTTATCGCACAAAATACTAAGTTCATTTGCAAAGGCTATGTTTACGTCGCGGAAAGAATTCTCTGTAAGCTTTGACATCTCTGCGGTTTTCGCATCGGTCTGCAAAACCGCGCCTTCTACGAATTCTGCGTAAAATTCCGCTATTTTTTTAGTAGCAATTTTTGTAGTTCCACCCACGATTCTATCGTTTTGCGTAAGCTCTTTTAAAATTTTACCCGGCAAAACTCTCTCCGGGCAATGAGCGATATAAATTTTAGAAATATCAACACCGCCATTTTTTAAAATTTCACCTATCTTTTCGGTAGTACCTACCGGTGAAGTGGATTCTAAAACGACCATATTATCGTCTTTTACATAAGGTATTATCGATTTTGCCGCACTTATGACATAATCGATATTTGGCACGTATCCGTCTCGAAACGGCGTCGGAACAGCTATGATAAAAACGTCTGCGAAATCAGGCCTAACGTCTGCTTTTAAATTTCCGCTCTGCACTGCTTTTTTAACAAATACGTCAAGTTCCGGCTCTACGATATGAATTTTGCCCTGATTGATCGTATCTACGACGCTCTGAACCACATCAACGCCATGGATTTTATAACCTCTGTTTGCCAAAAGCGCCGCCGTCGGCAGCCCTATATATCCAAGACCTAAGATGCAAACTTTTTTCATAATATTCCTTTTAAAAATTCCAGTATTTTTTTACAAGCTTTACCGTCGCCATACGGACTTGTACTTTTACTCATTTTATCATATTCATCTTTTAAATTTAATAATTTTTGCACCTCTTTTATGATATTTTCGCGCTTGGTGCCGATAAGCTTAACGCATCCTGCCCTTATCCCCTCGGGTCTTTCGGTAGTTTCTCTGATAACTAAAACGGGCTTGCATAGGCTCGGCGCCTCCTCCTGGATGCCGCCGCTATCTGTTACTATCATATATGACTTGCTCATAAGATAGACAAAACTATCATACTCTAGCGGATCGATTAAAAATATATTCGGAATGCCCGATAAAATTTCTCCCACAGGCTTTCTTACATTTGGATTTAGATGCACGGGGTAAACGATGTCGATATTTTCATTTTTTAGCGCTATTTCACGTAAAGCCTCACAAATATTAACAAAGCCTTCTCCGAAATTTTCTCGTCTGTGTCCTGTAACGAGAATAAATTTTCTATCACTAAGCTTATATTTGGCATTTATAAAGGATAAAATTTTATTTTTTAGCAGCTCGTTGTTTTCGATTTTGTCTATCGTCCACAAAAGCGCATCTATAACGGTGTTGCCACTAACAACTATATTTCTTGAATCTTTGCCTTCTTTTAAGAGATTGTCTCTCGCATCGGTAGTCGGCGCGAAGTGATATTTAGCTATGAGCCCCGTCATCTGCCTATTTATCTCTTCAGGAAACGGCGAATAGATATTATGCGTCCTAAGTCCAGCTTCTACGTGAGCAACATCTATTTTTTGATAATACGCCGCCAAAGAAACAGCATAAGTAGTAGTCGTATCTCCATGCACAAACACGATGTCCGGGGTATATTCACTAAATACATCGCGCATACCAAGTAAAACACCAGACGTAATATCGTACAGATCCTGCCCTTGCTTCATTAAATTTAGATCAAAATCAGGCTTTATCTCAAAGAATTCCAAAACCTGATCGAGCATCTGCCTGTGCTGCGCCGTGACGCAAACCTTCACTTCAAATTCCGCGCGCTTTTGAAATTCCTTTATCAACAGAGCCATCTTAATGGCCTCTGGGCGCGTTCCAAATACTATTAAAATTTTTCTTTTCGTCATAAACTCCCCTAAATATCGGTTTTTTAACCAAATTTATCGCCGTAATTTTAATTAAATTTTGCTATATCGGCGCTTAACAATACATAAATTCACCTATTTGTCGTTACTTGGATGGTATAGAATGTTCTTTCCTTCAAAGATGACTAAGATTTATTTTAAATTATCAAAAAATTCTATCGCAAAATCATCAAAAATTTTACCTTTCAAATGCGCTTTGCAAAATTCCACGATGAGTCCATGAAATAGTGCATATGCGCCGTTTTCGTTCTCCAGCTTATCTGCTTTTGCCGCCGCATCGCAGGGAAGATTAGCAGAATTTACAAGCTCATAGATCCGCTCAAATTCTAGCTCGCCTAGCCACGCGCTAAGCTCATCGTAGCTTTCAAACTCATAGCCCAAAGCCCCGAGCAGCCGCGCCGAGTAGCTGTCCGCGACCATCACCGCGCGCTCACACGCATAGCACAGGATCGCATCGCAGCTCTCCGCGCCGATCCCCTTGCGCGCTAGCAGCCACTCGCGGCTAACGCCCGATTTAAAACTCTCAAAATCCCCAAAATCCGCGATCATCGCTTTGCAAAGCAAGCTTAGACGTCTAGCCTTTTGATTATAAAATCCGCTTACTTTGATGATCTCCGCAAGCTCCGCTTCATCTAGCCCGGCGATCCCATCTAAGCTCAAAAGCTCCTTATTACGCAGGTTTTGCAGTGCCGCGTCGGCATTGCGCCACGCCGTGTTTTGGATCAAAATCGCCCCCACGACCACCTCAAAGCTCCCAAACTCGGGCCACCAGCGAAAATCCTTGATTTTCACGGCGCGAAAAAGCGCGATAAAAAGCTCGGTCGCGCTCATCTGCCGTTTCCAAGGACGCTGGGGGCATCAAATTTCGGCTCTATAATCCGTACCTCGCCGCATCTTGCGACAAGCGATGCATACGCCGAAATAATTTTTAAATTTCGCTTAAAGAGTGCCGTGCAACGCATAAAAATTTGAAATTTATGCGTTGCAAAAACAGACGCAAACGGGGTTTGTTCTTGCAAGACACCTGCGATGAGAAGGAATTTCGACGCATCGCTAGGCTTAAATTTAACGATCGTCGCGCACGTAGCGGCAACTTTAAATTTTAGTGCAGCCGCCGCCCTGTTTCGCTCCAAAAGCCGCTTTACGCCGCAACTAAGCTCGCTTACGACATTTTGAAATTCTCGCGCCGTATTCATCTGCCGCCGCCTTTTAAATTTGCAAAAAATTCCTCGCCAAAGCTCAAGAAAAACTGCTTTGCCGCGCGGCCGCTGCGACTTGCGCGAAGCATCGCAAACTCTCTTGCCTTTGCGTGCAGCTCATCTAAATTTGCAGCAAAACTCAAGCGAAATTCCGCCGCGCTCATACCTTGCGCAGCCGCAAAATAGGCATCTACGATCCCTAAATACTCCCGCATGCTCCCGCCGTAAAAGCTTAGCTGCAGTCCGAAGCGCTCGCTCAGGCTGATTCGCTCGTTCGCCGCATCGCTTAGGTGCAGCTCGCCGCGACTGATCTGCGCGACGTCGTTGTCGCTTGCGCATTCGCCTACGATGTGGCGGCGGTTGGACGTCGCATACATCAGCACGTTGCGCGGCGCGCGCTCCAGCGAGCCCTCTAGCAGAGGCTTTAGGTGCTTGTAGCCGCTCTCGCCGAGCTCAAAGCTCAAATCATCGCAAAAGATGATAAATTTAAAGCTTGTTTCGCGGATCGCGTCGATTATATCCATGAGACAACTCAGATCGTCCCTACCGATCTCGATGATCTTAAGGCCTTGCGGGATAAATTTAGAAAAAACCGCTTTTGCAAGGCTTGATTTGCCGCAGCCGCTCTCGCCCCATAGTAGTGCGTGGTTGGCGCTTGCGCCGCGCAGGAAGGCGTCAGTGTTTTTTATAAGAGCCGATTTTTGGCTCTCCAGCCCCACAAGCGCGTCAATACCCGTGAAATCGATATCACGGACAATCTTTAGCGCCTTTTTATTTGCGCGAAAGACGGCGACCTGCACAGCGCGCCAATCAATCGCGCTAAAATCGCTGAAATAAATTTGCTCGCCGGCGGCGCTCTGCACGCTTTTTAGGACGGCTTGCGGCGCTAAATTTAAACCGCTTGCCGCGTCTAAATTTAACTCTTCGCTTCTGCTTTTGCTCACGCTTTTTTTGATATTTTCATCGCAAGTTCGCATTTTTTAGCTCCCTTCGCAGATAGATTAAAATTTCGCTTATCACGTCGTCATCGTCGCGCGTCTGCGCCTTTAATCGCACCTTATCGCCGTTTGCGAGGGTGATAAAGATATTTTCATCCATGCTCGAAATCACGCGCAAGCCAAGCTTCGTAGCCAAAACCTTAATCATCATCACGTCGATGAATTGCTTGGTGTAGACGTCCGCGCGCCCGAAGCGGTCCTCGATCTCGCCGAAAATTTCAAGCACTTCGCTCGCCTCGGAGCACTTGCTAAGCCGCCTGTAAAGATCCAGGCGCAGGCGATCCTCTCTGATAAATCCCGAGTTTAAAAAGGCGTTTACCGAAATTTTAAGCTCCACGCTCGCAGCGGCACTCTTTCTGCTTAGCAGCTTGCCGATCTCCTCTTCGAGCATTTTTAGATAAAGCGAGTAGCCGATCGCTTCGATATGCCCGCTCTGTGCCTCTCCGAGCAGGTTTCCGCCGCCGCGAATCTCCAGATCGTGATACGCTAGCACCGAACCGCTACCCAAAAATGAGTTGCTCTCAAGCGCTACGAGCCGCTTTAGCGCGTCCTGCGTAAGGGCGGTTTTATCCTCGATCAAAAAGTAACAAAAGCCCTGTTTGTTGCTGCGCCCGACGCGGCCGCGCAGCTGGTGCAGATCGGCGATACCGAATTTATCCGCGTTTTCGACGATGATCGTATTTACGCGCGGCATATGAATGCCGCTTCCTACGATGCTGGTGCAAAGTAGCAGATCGTATTCGCCCGCTACAAATTTTAAAATTTCATCCTCCGTAGTTTTAGCGTCAATCTTGGAGTGCAAAATTAAAATTTTAAGGCTCGGCAAAATTTCAAGCAGCTTCTTTTCGGCGCTTTGCATCGTCGCGATGTGGTTGTGGACGTAAAAAATCTGCCCGCCGCGTCGCAGCTCGCGCGAGATCGCCTCTTTTATGATCTTTTCGTCCCACTGCTTGACGAAGGTGCGCACGTCCAGGCGATCCTGCGGCGGGCTAAGCAGCGTGGAATAGCTTTTAATCGAGCTTAGCGCCATATTTAGACTGCGCGGTATCGGCGTCGCGGACATACTAAGCAGGTGCGAAGCGGCGCTTTTCTCTTTGAGCCGCTCCTTTTGCTTAACGCCGAATTTATGCTCCTCATCAATGATTATAAGCCCTAAATTTGCGGGGTTTAAATTTAAAAGCGAGTGCGTGCCGACCACGACGATCGCTTCGCCGCCTTGCAGGCGCTTTAAAATTTCACTTTTTTGCCTCGCGCTACTGAAGCGATCGAGCTTGAAAACAGGAATTTCAAACTCCTTAAAGCGCTCGCTAAGCGTGGCGTAATGCTGAGAGCTAAGCAGCGTCGTAGGCACGAAAAACAGCACCGAATGCCCGCTGCGAATGCAGGCAAAAATCGCATTCATCGCAACCTCGGTCTTTCCAAAGCCCACGTCGCCGCTAAGTAGGCGGTCCATCACCTTGCCGCTTTGCAGATCCGCCAAAATCGCGCCCACCGCCTTTTGCTGATCGCTCGTGTAGCTAAAGCCGCTTGCGCTTAAAAATTTCGCATAATCTGCGCTTTCATTTTTGATGACGAGCCCTCGCACCAGCTCGCGCTTTGCCGCCAGCGCGATGATCTTTGAAGCGATCGCAAAGAGCTTTTCGCGCACTCGCTCTTTAATTTTTGAAAAGCTCGCCCTGCCCAGATGATCCAAGCTCACCGCGCCGCCGCTTGCGACGTAGCGATCGATCTTATTTAGATACTCGACCGGCAGCAGCAGCTTGTCGCCGCCCTCGTAGAGCAGAGATACGAACTCCTTGCTGCGCCCCATCACCTCTATGAGCTCAAGCCCGTTAAATTTAGCGATACCATGATCTTCGTGCACGACAAAATCGCCCACGTTTAGCTCATCCAGAGCTAGGCTCGATCTTCGCACGCGCTTTTTAGGCACCGCTTTGTTTAGCGAAAGGATGATCCGCTCAGTGCTTATTAAATTTACGACGAAATCCTCGCGTAAAATTTCGATATTGCTAAATCCACCAAGATCAAACGGCGCGAGCAGCGCGTCGTTTCGCGCGATCAGCGTGATAGCATCGCTGCGGTGAAATTCAAAAAATTCCTGCGACGGCGTCACCGCGAGGTCTTTAAATTTACGCGCCGCGGGCAGTACCTCGATCGCGTCTAAAAAATCCAAATTGCGCTCAGAAAAAATTTCATCCTTTTTGATCTCATGCAGCAAGACGCAATCAAACGCGCTCACGTAATCGACGAAGCCCTCGATGAACCAAAACCCGAGCGAGCCCAGATCACGCGTTAACGCGTCGCTATCTGCGCGCGATATCTTTTCGCTCACGCTCTCAAACTCGTTCTCGCTTAAATTTGCTAAAAACGGCGCTATCTCGGCTTGCGCAAGCTCATCTTTTTCGCTTTTTTGCGTCGCGACATCAAAGCGCCTGATACTCTCGACCGTCTCGCCGTCGAGTAGAATTCTAACCGCGCTTTCGCTTCCTACCGAAAAAACATCGATGATCTCGCCACGGAAGCTTACCTCGCCCATGCTTTCGACGATGTCGCGCACGTCGTATCCCAGGCGTAAAATTTCCTCTTTCAGTTCGCTTAAGTTTAATTCGCTTCCAAATTTTATATTTAACGGGCGCAGATGGTTTGCGGCGGGGAGTTTGTTTAAGATCGTGCGAACCGGCGAGATTAAAATTTTTTTGCCGCTTGCTTTATAAAACGCGCTAAGAGCGGTGCTGATGCCTGCTAGCTCACCCATGTAGCTACGTAGATCCTCGCCGAAACTCGCTCTAAAATCGGGCAGGCAAAAGGCCGCATAGCCCATAAATTTAAGCACCTGCTCACACGCCGCTGCTTCCTTTTCATCCTCGCAGATCAAAAGCTCTTTTTGGTTTTGCAAAAAATATTCGTAAACCTCGGCCTGCATTATTTAAACCTTTCGATCTGGTGCTGCACGACGTTTGCGATCTCCTGCCACGATACGTTAGGCTCCAAGGTCGAGATATTTTTGAAATTCTGCGCGTTCCAGCTCATAAAATTTGCAGGATCGACGCTTTGAGCCAAAAACCTAACTTCGTAATGCAGGTGCGGGCCGGTGCTGTAGCCGGTGTTGCCGCTATAGCCGATAAGATCGCCCTTTTTAACCCAAGAACCCGGCGTTACGACCGCGGAGCTAAGGTGGCCGTAGCGGGTCTCAAAGCCGTAATTGTGCGATAGAATCACTAAAATTCCATATCCACTACCGCTGCCACCTGCAAACTGCACAAAGCCCTCTGCCGTCGCAAACACCGGAGTGCCCTCACTCGCTCGCAAGTCGATGCCGTGGTGCATTCTCATAACGCCGCTGATTGGATGAGTACGCATCCCAAAAGGGCTAGTTACGCCGCGATACTGCATCGGAAGTCCATTAGGCACAGCGCTAAGAATCGCGCTCGCCGTTTTTTCGCTAGCTGCGATATGCGCGCCGGAGCCCTTTTTGCGCTCCTTTTTCATCTCATTCATCGCAAGCATTACCTGGATATCACTATCCAGCCCGCCTCCATCGTCCTCGCGTCCGTCCAGCTTGGCAAGTACCTCCTCGTTTTTGCCCTCAAGCGCGATATTTTGCTCTTTAAGCGCGAGATTTTCGGCGTAGAGGGTTTTGTTTAGCTCCTTTAAATTTGAGCGATCGCTCGCGAGTTTAAAGATCGCAAAAAACAGAACGAGCAGAAAAATTACAAAAAACGCAGATAAAATTTTAAGTTGAAATCTAAAATTTTCGCCGAAATACAGCGTCTTGGTGCCAAAGTGATCGCTTAGGGTGAGTTTAGTTTTAGCCACGGCGCGCCTCAAGCCATAAAATGAAATTTTCTACCAAATGAAACGAGCCGAAAACCAAATACTCCTCGTCCGCTTTAAGCTCGCCGCGAAACGGCGAATACGGAATTTTAAGCGCCTCAAGCTCGCGGGTTATCGCCTCTGCTGCCATTTCGCGATCCGCAACCTCGTAGTTAAAGATCTCCACGCGCTCTACCACGGGCGCTAAAGTCCGCAGCACCGCGGCTACGTCTTTATCGGCAAAGGCGTTATAAATTAACACGATCTTTCTGCCCCCGTAGATTTCGATAATTTCGCGGGCTACTTGCTGTGCTGCAAGCTCGTTGTGTCCGACATCCACGCGTAAATTAGGCGCCAAAACTTCCATCCTGCCGCGTAAATTTAGAGGCGGCAGCTGCGAAATTTCAAATTTCAAATTTAAAAATTTCATCGCGGCAAGCGCTAGAGCTAAATTTGAAATTTGAAATTTAGGCAGATTATTGTGCGCGCAAAACTCCGCGATCTGCGCTTGCTCGCTCTTGCTTAAAAGCTCTGCTGCAAACCTCAAATGAGTTCCTTTTTGCTCTGCAATCTGCCGCGCGATACGAAGCGGAACCTCGCTCATCTCGTCGCTTAAAATCGCCTCTTTATCCATCGTAATGAGCTTGGTGTGGGCGATCTGCTCTAGATTTTGTCCTAGCATGCCCAAATGATCGGTGCCGATCGGTGTAAAAAGCGACAGCATGCGCCCGAAGCTCGACGTAGCGTCAAACTCGCCGCCCATCCCAGCCTCGATCACGCAGTAATCACAATCCCTAAAAAGCACTGCCGCCGCAAGCGTGAGATACTCGAAATACGACAGGCTATCTTTAAACTCCGCGGGCAAGTTTGCCTGTAAAAACTCATGCGCGAAATCAAGCTCCTCATCCGTAGCATCACGACCTAGCGAAATGGGAAGCGAGCTTTGAGTGGATTTAAAATTTGATCTTAGCGGAGATTTAAAATTTTGCTCCGGCGAGAATTTGAAATTTTGCTCAGACGGTGATTTGAGATCTTGCGAATCCCATAAATTTTGTGTAGAAGCAGAATTTTGCATATCAGTCGAATTTTGCGCGATGGAATTCTGCTCGCTACAAAAATTTTGTGTGGTATAAACGGAGTTTTGCAGGGCAGAATTCTGCTCACTATGCGAATTCTGCATGGCGATAAAATCTTGTGTGGCGAAATTTTGCAAATTAGAAATAGAAATTTGTGAGACGGAATTTTCTCCGCTCGCAAGATTTTGCATCTTTGCGGAATTTTGTTTTTCCGTAAAATTTGACGCCAAGGCGGAATTTTGCTCGTTTTTAAAATTTGAAGCGTCGGAATTCAACGCAGAAACGGGACTTTGCGCGATGCGTCCGCCTAGATAGATGCGCTCGTTGAGTTTAAAAACGTGCGGGCTAGTGTAGTGCCCGACGCTAAAGCCCGCTGCGGCGATCGCGTTAGCCAAAAACCGCCCGGTGCTGCCCTTGCCATTGGTGCCGATGATCTGAATGACGTTTTTGAGCGGAATTTTATCTTTAATGGCGGCATACGCCTGCGGGAAGCGCTCGTAGTCGATTTTTTTGTAATAAATCGGGCGATTTTGCAAAAATTCTTTAATGCTGCGCCCGCTCAAGTCTGAATCCCCTAATCGCAAGCGCCGAAATAAACTCGTCAAACGCCTGCGCGGAGGCATTTTCGATCGCCTTGTAGCGGTCCTTATCGCTAATGATCGAGCTGGTATCGTAGCTATTTTTGACTAGGCGGCTAACTTTAAAATCGTAATCGCCCACGCAATCCTTGCTGAAAACATCGCCGTTTTTAAGCTTGGTGCTGAAATTTACGACAAGATTTGCGCGGTAGCTAGTGACATAGCCGAACTGATCGTATGAAAGCTCGCTAAAGCTTAGGCTTTTTATGCTCGCTACTACGATCGTCTGCGCCGAGTTTTTATCCGCAAGGCTCATCCCTAGGCGCTGGACTATACCCTGCCTGATCGCATCTTTAATAGCGACGGTGTTTTGCGGATCAGTTTTGCTCATCATCACGTCTACAAATACGCTTCCACTCATCGTCTCTTTCGCGATCCTCGAAACGGGCTTGTAGCCGCAGCCGATTAAAAAAATCAAACAAAAAACGGTTAAAACTTTTCTCATCTTCGCCTACTTTATCACCAAATTTACAAGCTTGTTTTTGACATAAATTTCTTTTATAATGCTCTTGCCCTCTAGCCATTTGACGCAATTCTGCTTTGCAAGGCTTAAAATTTCGCCCTCGCTTAGGCTCGCAACCGCTTCAAATTCGGCGCGCTTTTTGCCGTTAATCGTAACAGCAAGCTTGATTGTATCGCTTTCGAATACCTCTTCGCAAACTCTCAGCTCGCCGAAATTCTGCCTCTTAAACAGCCGCCCGCTAAGCTCGGCGCATATGTGCGGCACGATAGGTTCGAGCAGGTTTAAGATCACGAAATAGCCCTCGGTAAATATGTCTTTGTTGCTCTGCGCGTTTAGCGCGTTTAGCGCCTCCATGCACGCGGCGATTAGGGTATTAAAAGCAAAACTGCTCTCATAAACCTGCTGCGACTTCTTAAGCGCCTCATAAACTTTAAGGCGGGCATATTTTTCCTCTTTATTTAAAGCTGCGTGGTCGATCTGTGGAATTTTATCCGTAGCATAAGCGTTTTCGGCGCGATCGTATAGGCGATTTAAAAATTTATACGCGCCCTCTACCGCGCTGTCGTTCCACTCAAGCTCCTTTTGCGGCGGCGCGGCAAAAAGTATAAAAAGTCTCGCCGTATCGGCGCCGTAGGTCTCGATAATGTCGTCGGGATCGACGGTGTTTCCCTTGCTTTTACTCATCTTCGCGCCGTCTTTTAGCACCATACCTTGGGTTAGCAGCCGCTCAAACGGCTCGCTATCGCGCAGATAGCCGATGTCGCGAAGGGCCTTTTGGAAAAACCTTGCATATAAAAGGTGCAGGATCGCGTGCTCGATGCCGCCGATATATTGATCGACGTTCATCCAGTAATTAACGCTTTGCTCGTCAAACGCCCGCTGCTGCCACGTCCGCTCGTCGCTTGCGTAGCGCGCGAAATACCACGAGCTTTCAAAAAAGGTATCGAGCGTGTCGGTCTCGCGTACCCCGTCGCCGCCGCATTTAGGGCATTTGCAAAACTTCCAGCTAGGATGCGCGTCGAGTGGATTGCCTTTGCCGGTGATCTTAATATCCTGCGGAAGCTCTACGGGCAGATTTGAAATTTCCTCGCTTACTAGCCCGCATTTTGGACAGTGGATCATAGGTATCGGCGCGCCCCAGTAACGCTGGCGGCTCACTCCCCAATCGCGCAGTTTAAAATTTACCACGCGGCGTCCGAGCCCTAGTTTTTCAAATTTTGAAATGACGGCGCTTTTTGCCTTCTCGCTATCCATGCCGCTAAATTCCGCGGAATTTATTAAAATTCCAGGTTCTACGTAAGCCTTGCTAGCGTCGTAATCGCCGCTTTTTGGAGCGATACTTTGAATGATCGGTAGGTTAAATTTTTTTGCAAACTCAAAGTCTCGTTCGTCGTGCGCAGGTACCGCCATGACCGCACCGCCGCCGTATTCTGCTAGGACGAAATTCGCAGTCCAAACGGGGATTTTTTTGCCGCTTAGCGGATGAAGCACGCTGATCCCGAGGCTCACGCCGTCTTTATCGCTTGCTTGACGCTCACGCGGGCTTTGATTTAAAATTTCCCTCACCTTCGCCGCAGCTTCGGCGTCAAGTAAATTATTATCCAAAAGCCTCTTTACGACCTCGTGCTCCGGCGCGACCGCCGCGTAGCTCATGCCGTAGATCGTATCGGGGCGTGTCGTAAAAACCTTAAAGCCCTCGATGCCGCCAAGCTTGGCGCTGCTTTGCTCGTCAAATTTAAAGCTAAATTCCAAACCTTCGCTGCGCCCGATCCAGTTTTCCTGCATCGTAAGCACCTGAGCGGGCCATTTGCCCTCAAGCTGCTTTAGGCAATCCAAAAGCTCCTGCGCATAGGCGGTGATTTTTAGATAATATCCCGGCATCTGCTTTTGCACGACCTCGTTGCCGCAACGCCAGCACCTGCCCTCCTCGACCTGCTCGTTGGCAAGCACCGTCTGATCGTGCTCGCACCAATTTACCACGGCGTTTTTTCTATAGATAAGCCCTTTTTCAAAAAGTTTTATGAAAAATTCCTGCTCCCAGCGCGTATAAAGCGGATCGGAGGTAGCGAGCATGCGACGGGCCGAAAAGCTAAAGCCCAGGCGGTGCAGCTCATTTTTCATATAATCAATATTTTCGTAAGTCCAAGTTTTAGGGTGAATGCCGTGTTTGATCGCCGCATTTTCCGCAGGCATACCGAAGCTGTCAAAGCCGATCGGCTGAAGCACGTTGTATCCGCGCAGCCTGTAGTAGCGGCTCAAAGCGTCGCCGATGCTGTAGTTTCGCACGTGCCCCATGTGAATGCGGCCGCTTGGGTAGGGAAACATCGAAAGGATATATTTTTTAGGCAGGCTATAATCGTCCTTAGGCTCGAAAACTCCCTCTTCGTCCCAAATTTTCTGCCATTTAAGCTCAATACTTTTACTATCGTAAGGCATTTTGCGCTCCTAGAATTCGTCTTTAGTTTTTGCCGATTCGATCGCTATTAAAATTAGCGAGAAAAAGTTTGCAAGTAGCGCGCCGATCGCAAGCGAGGTCACGATTGACAGATCTCCCGGCGCTACTACAATCAAAACGAACGCCGGTATGAGATGCAGATCCGCGACTAGCGAACTTGCAAAAAGCTCGGCTGCTAGCATATTTCGCACGCCTACCTTCAAAAGCGTCGAGACCGCATTCACGCTGGTTGCTATGAAAAGTAAAATTTCATTCTTCTCATACAAAAACCCGCCTATCGTAGTCATACTCATCAGCGCAAAAAATATGTAAATTACCCTTCCCCAGTTCATCTTTTATCCTTACACCGTGCCTTTTTCATACATGGCGCGATTCTTTTCTTTCTCTTTGATACGGCGCTGTTTTTCGGCTAAAAACGCGCGGTATTTCTCGACATTAAATTTAAACAAAATCAGCATCGGAGCAGCTACAAATACGGAGCTGAAGGTTCCTGCTATGACGCCTATTAGCATCACGAAGCTAAAGCCGTGGATCATCTCACCGCCCCAGAAGAACAAAATCACTATAACGATGAGCGTCGTAAGCGAGGTTAGGACGGTGCGTGAAAGCGTGTGCGAGATCGATTCGTTGATGACTTCGTTAAGCTTGACCGATTTGCTTTCCTTCACCCCCTCGCGAATTCTATCGAAAACGACGATGGTATCGTTAAGCGAGTAGCCCATGATGGTTAGAAGCGCGGCTAAAATTTCAAGGTTGAAATCCACGCCCGCAAGTATTAGCGCACCCACCGCGACTACGACGTCGTGCAGATCCGATAATACCGCGGCGACCGCAAATCTCCACTCAAAGCGCAGGGTGATATAAACCAAAATCAGAGCAAACGATACGCAAACCGCCATAATACCCTTTGTGCGAAGCTCCTCGCCGACTTTTGGACCCACTATATCGACCTTGCGAACTTCAAAATTTCCGCTGCCTTGCAAAATTTCTTGCGCGGCAAGAGCGGGATTATCGCCCAGCGAATCCGCAGCGCCCGAGTATCTTATAGTAACCTCCTCGTCGCTGCCGAATTCCGTCACGTTTATATTGCCTAAATTTGCCGCCTCGAAGCGCTTTCTAATCTCGTCCAGAGGCGCTTTGGCGTCATATTTGACCTGAATGAGCGTACCGCCGCTAAAATCGATGCCGTAGTTAAAGCCCTTGATTAAAAACAGCGCGATGGAGCCCACTATCAAAATAGCAGAAAGCGCAAAGGTGAAATATCTAAATTTCATAAAATCATAAATTTTATCTTTATCGAATAGTTGCATTTGCGACCTTTCTAATTTTGTAGCCGAGCCAAAGCGCGGTATTTTTGCTCTTTTCCATCTTGGTAATCACCAGCTCAAACATTCCGTGAGTACCCAAAATCGCCGTTATCATCGAGGCTACGATACCGATACTCATCGTAACGGCAAAACCTTTCACGGGACCCGTGCCGTAAGCATAAAGCGCAGCAGAGGTGATCAGCGTCGTGATATTGGAGTCTATGATCGCGCTCATCGCGTTCTCATAGCCCTTGCTTATACTTTGACCTATCGAAGCGCCCGTTTTAAGCACCTCTCTGATACGCTCATTGATGATGACGTTCGCATCCACCGCCATTCCGACCGTCAAAACTATACCCGCCATTCCTGGAAGCGTCAATGTTGCGCCGAATAGCGCCATACAAGCGATCAAAAACAAGATATTTACCACAAGCGCGATGTCGGCAAAAAGCCCCGCTACGCCGTAGTAGAAAATCATAAAGATCAAAATCGCAACCGCCGCCAAACTAAGCGCCGCCATGCTCTTATCGATGCTATCCTGTCCTAGGCTAGGGCCGATGCTGCGCGTTTCGGATACTTTGACGGGAGCCAAAAGCGCGCCGCTTCTAAGCGCTATCGCTACGTCGTGCGCCTCCTCGACGCTAAATCCACCGCTGATCTGACCGCTGCCGCCGCCGATACGCTCGTTTATGCGCGGTGCGGAGTAAACTTTGCCGTCAAGCACGATGGCTAAACGTTTGCCGACGTTTTTACCGGTAAAATCGCCGAAAATTTGAGCGCCTTGAGAGTTGAGCGTAAAATTTATGATCGGCTGGTTGGTGTGCTGATCGAAGGCAACCTTCGCATCGACTAGCATCGCGCCGTCTAAAACCGGAATTTCGTTTATGAGATACTTGTAATTCGGATTTTTAACGTCGGGATAGATCACGTCGCCGTAAGCTCTGGCATCCGCTGCGCTAATAGTCTGCGCGCGATCTTGGCGCACGTCGTCCACCGCCATAAGCTGCAAGTGAGCCGCTTTGGCGATCAGATCCTTGGCGCGCTGCTCATCCGCTGCGTTTTTGACGCCCGGAAGCTCCACCAAAATATAGCTCTCGCCCTGCTTTGCTACCGTTGGCTCCGCAAGTCCGAATTGATCTAGGCGGTTTCGGATAGTCTCAACGGCCTGTTCGATCGCGTATTTTTTAGTAGCCTCAATCTCCTCAGGCGTTAGCGTGACGCGATATTTTTCGCCCGATTTTTGAATGTCCAAACCGCTTGCGGCGTTATGCAAAATCGCATCAAATTTAGAAGCCTCGTCCGCGTCTAAAATTTCAAATTCAAACGAATCGCCTTCCAATTTTAGCCCGTCCATCAGCAGATCATCGCGCTTGGCGGCGTAATTGACGCTAGCGGCGATCGATTTGATCTTTGAAACGACCGCCTCGTCGCTTTGAACTTCCAAAAGCATATGCAGGCCGCCTTGAAGATCCAAACCCAAGTTTATCTTGCTTCCCTTTTCGGTCTGAAAGATCGAAGGCGCGGCAAAAATCGCCGAAAAGATCACCGCAGCCAAAAAGATCAGCAGGCGGTATGAAATTTTACTGCTCATCTAATTTTCTTGCCACAAATTGTTTATCCAGCTCAACCATGACCTCATCGTTAAGCTTAACTGTGATAAAATCATTGCTTGTTTTCACGACCGTACATTTTATGCCGCCGCTAGTTATGATCTTATCGCCTTTGCCGAGCGCATCGACCATCGCTTTATGATCCTTGGCCTGTTTTTGCTGCGGTCTGATAATCAAAAAATACATAATCGCGAAGATTACGACGATAGGCAGGATTGATGCAAAGAAGTTTCCTTGTTCCATGTGTTTCCTTTATTAGAAATTTAAAAAGTAGCTATTTTACATTAAGTTACATAAATAAAGGCTTTGTTCTTGCCCTTGCGCTTTCAAATTTTATTTTCGTAGAAATTTTAAGCTCTAAATTTGACAGTTTAATCGCTCTAGCGGCGGAATTTTTCTCGCCTTTAATTGCGATAGCGGCGTTTTATTATCTGCTAAAGGCAAGCAAGGCGGAGTGGTTTTGGTGCGGATTTTTTATCGGCGCGCTGTGGATGCACTGGATCAGCTTCAGCCTGATCTATTTCGATCTTGCGTTTTTAATCCCGATTGAAATTCTTGGAATTTGCCTTGTTTACGCTTTTATTTTCCGCATCTTTGCGATCTTTGACGCGCCCGTTTTGCGCGCCGCATGCCTTTTGATTCTAAAATTTATCCATCCTTTCGGCTTTGATTGGCTAAATTTTGAACTGCTGCTAAGCCATGGAATTTTCAGAGCCGATCTTAGCGCGCTGGCTCTGATTTTAGCGGGGCTTTGCGCAGTTTTTTATCTACGGGGGCGCGGCGCGGCGGCTAAGCTTAATGCCGCGATCTTCGCGGTATTTTTGATCTGCGCGCTGCAATTTAGCCAAAAAGAAGCCGAGCCGCTGCCGATTAAAATTTCGCTCGCAAACACCGATATTTCGCAGTATGACATCTGGGCAAAGGATAAAATTTTATCCGCCGCGTTGGCAAATTTAGCTCGCATCGATGATGCGATCGCAGCGGGGCAAGATGCGATAATTTTGCCCGAGAGCGCCTTTGCGATGCCGCTAAATTTAGAAAACGTGCTAGTTGAAGCTCTAAAGGAAAAATCGCGCGCAATTACGATAATAGCGGGTGCGGAAGCGTATGAGAACGGGAAATTTTACAACAGCGCCTATCTTTTTGCGAACGGAGAAATGAAGCGCTTCGATAAGCACATTTTGGTGCCGTTTGGCGAAATGGTACCGCTGCCGGAATTTGCGCGAAATTTTATCAACCGCGTGCTGTTAGGCGGCGCGACCGATTTTTCCACAGCTAGCGGTTTTAGCGACTACGAGCTTGGCGGCAAGAGCGTAAGAAGCGCTGTTTGTTACGAGGCTACGCGCGCAGAGCTTTACGAGGACTCGCCCAAATATGTCGTAGCGATCAGCAATAACGGCTGGTTTGTGCCGAGCTACGAGCCCTATTTGCAGCGCCTCATAATCCGCTACTACGCGAGCTTGCACGGCACATTGATCTATCACGCCGTAAACGGCAGCGCTAGCGAGATAATCGCTCCGAAAAAGATCTGGATAAACCGCCTTAAAGATCATCTAAAATAGCCTAAAAAGTTATTTTTAAACGACTTTTGGATAATATTTTAAAATTTTATTAGGAGCTAAATTTATGGCTAAATACAATCGCATACTCGTAAAATTTTCGGGTGAAGCGCTAGCGGGAGAGAACGGCTTTGGGATCGACAGCGAAATTTTAAAATTTATTGCTAAAGAGATCAAGCAGCTCGTGGAGGGCGGCATCGAAGTAGGCATCGTAATCGGCGGCGGCAACATCATAAGAGGCGTAAGCGCCGCAGCTAGCGGTATCATCAAACGCACCAGTGGCGATCATATGGGCATGCTAGCGACCGTCATCAACGCAATCGCGATGAGAGAGGCGCTAGAATACGCAGGCATGGATGTGCGCGTGCAAAGCGCGATAAAGATGGAAGCGATCTGCGAGACCTTTATCATCGGCCGCGCTAAAAGGCACCTCGAAAAAGGCCGCGTCGTGATCTTTGCCGCGGGCACGGGAAATCCATTCTTCACGACCGATACTGCGGGCACTCTCCGCGCGATCGAGATCGGAGCCGACGCTATCATAAAAGCCACCAAGGTAATGGGGATCTACGACAAGGATCCGCAAAAATTTAAAGACGCTAAATTGCTTTCCAAAGTCACTTACGATCAAGCCCTGCACGACAACATCAGGGTGATGGACGATACGGCTATCGCGCTTGCTAAAGACAATGCACTTCCGATCATCGTGTGCAATATGTTTAAGAGCGGAAATTTATACAAAATCGTCGATGGCGGAGATCTAAGCTCCTGCTCGATCGTAAAAAACTGAAATTTTAAATTTAAGGAGAATTGATGAGAACCGAACAAATTGTAGCCAAGGCTTTAAAAGTAACGGGCGGAGACCGATATAAGCTATCTTTGATGATAAGCAAACGCGCCGAGCAGCTAGCTGCGGGCGAACCGCCGCTGATAGAGAACGTAGATACTCGCAGGATGAAATTTGCCGATATAGCAATCTTGGAACTAGCCGAAGGTAAGATCGCATTAGATGGAATCGTTGACAAGGATTAATGATAACTTCCTAGAAAGTCTCATCGACGATGTCGTCGATACCAAAGACATTCAAAGCGCCAAGCAGCTGCTTTATAATCTAAAAGAGCCCACTCCACTGCTGGTGGATGCTATAAATTTATGCATCGCGCAGCATGACGGGCAGTTTCGCAAAAGCGGCGAGCCGTATGCGATCCATCCGATTTTGGTAGCTTGCTTCGTATCTTTTATGGGTGGAGACGACGCGATGGTGATATCTGCGCTATTGCATGACGTAGTAGAGGATACAGATTACAGCATCGAGCAGGTTAGACAAAGATTCGGCGACGAAGTAGCCAAAATCGTAGAAGGGCTTACTAAAATCGTAAACATCAGAGAGGATAAATTAGCTCCATCCGGCGATAGCAACGCCAAGCTACGTACTACCGCGCTTACCTTCCGCAGGATGCTAATGATCTCCATTAACGATCAGCGCGTTTTGGTAGTCAAGCTCTGCGACAGGCTGCACAATATGCTAACTCTAGACGCGCTTCGCCCCGATAAACAAAAACGCATCGGCGAGGAGACGCTTTTGGTTTACGCGCCGATCGCGCACAGGCTTGGAATTTCATCGATCAAAAACGTGCTTGAGGATCTTAGCTTTAAATACGTTATGCCTAAAGAGTACTCGGCGATCGCCGATTACGTCGAGGAGCATAAGCAGCAGCTTCAGATGAGCTTGAGCAAATTTAGCGAAAAGATCAAGGAGTATATGCTTTCAAACGGCTTTAGTGAAGGTAGCTTTGAGATCCAAAAGCGGATGAAGCACTACTACTCGATATTTTTAAAGATGCAGCGCAAAGGAATTTCGATCGAGGAGGTGCTTGATCTTTTGGCTATCCGCATCATCGTGCAAAAGCCTATGGATTGCTACTTGGCTCTTGGCATCATCCATACTAAATTTAATCCGCTCATATCGCGCTTTAAGGATTATATCGCGCTTCCGAAGCAAAACGGATATCAGACGATCCACACGACCGTCTTTAACGAAAGTATGATCGTAGAGGTGCAGATCCGCACCTTCGATATGCACAACACCGCAGAATTCGGCGTCGCCGCTCACTGGAAATATAAATATAGCGGCTCAATCAATCCTAAGCTTGATTGGCTAAACGACATCGGCATGCAGGAAGAGGACGACGCCAACGCCGAGGATCTTTACGAATACGCCAAAGACAGCCTCTACGTCGAGGATATCGCCGTGTATTCGCCCAAGGGCGGAATTTTTACGTTACCGCGCGGCGCTACGGCGCTTGATTACGCCTACGAGATACACTCTCAAGTGGGCTTAAAAGCAACCGAGGCCTTTATAAACCGCGTCAAGGTGCCGCTTCTTACGGAGCTAAAAAACGGCGACATCGTTCATATCATTACCGGAAGCGAGCCACACTACCGCTGCAGCTGGCTAAGCTCGGTCAAAACAGGCAAGGCGCGCGCGACGATAAAGGCATTTTGCAAACAAAAGATCAGAGATATAAATTTTGAAGTAGCAATTAAAATTTTATGCGCGATCTTTACGACGAGTAAGGAGAGCATTCTAAGCTGGCTTGAAAAAGAAAATTTAAGCAAAAAGATCGGCAAAGCAGCCTACGACTCGGTATTTTTAAAAGACGTCGTAAACGCGCTGAAAAAATACCCGCTCAAAGAGAAATTTTTCAATATGAAATTTCGCAGCAAGTATGAGATTGAGAAGCAAAAATTTGACAACATCGTGGTGTATTCAAATTTTAAAATCGACGAGGTTGAGTTTGATTACTGCTGCAACCCAAAGCGTGGCGACGACATCATCGGCTTTCGCAACGGACACGGCGTGACGGTGCATCATAAGCTGTGCGAACGTGCAAGCGAGCTAATCAAAACCGATGAGATGATCTTCGTAAAATGGACGCGTAATGCGCCGCACCGCTACAAGATCATATTAAATTTAGAAAACAAGCGCGGCTCGCTGGCGACGTTTTTGAACTATTTAGTCAAGCTCGAGATCGATCTGGTGTCGATAAGCCTCAACGAAAATAGTGAAACGACGTCGGATTATTTTGAGATCATCATCGAGCTGAACGAAAATTTAGACTCCACGGAGATTAAAGACAAACTCAAAAACCGCTTTAAAATCGTGGATTTCGTATCGCTTACGGACGTATATAAAAACTAAATAAGGGAGAGCAAATGGCTGACATTCAAGGCATTATGGAAAATTTTAAGCGCGGCGTCGCGGAGATCATCGGCGAAGAGCAGATCGAGGCGCTGATTAGGCGCTATTACGACAGCGGCGAGGTCTTTTACGTCAAAATCGGCATGGATCCCACTGCTGCGGATCTGCACCTAGGACACGCCGTCGTGCTAAATAAGCTTGCATTTTTGCAAAACCACGGCGCGATCGTGCAGTTTCTAATCGGCGATTTTACCGCTCAAATCGGCGATCCTACGGGCAAGAGCGAGACTCGTAAAAAGCTAGCGCGCGAAGTTGTGCTTCAAAACGCCAAAACCTACGAGCAGCAGGTCTTTAAAATTCTAAATCCCGCTAAAACCAAAGTGATGTTTAATTCCGAATGGACCAACCGCTTGGGCGCCAGCGGAATGATCGAGCTATCCAGCACCTTTAACGTCGCTCGCATGCTTGAGCGCGACGATTTTGAGAAACGCTACAAGGCCGAGCAGCCGATCAGCATCAGCGAGTTTATGTACCCGCTACTGCAGGGATACGACAGCGTCTGCATGAGATGCGATATAGAATTCGGTGGCACCGATCAGAAATTTAATCTTTTAATGGGTCGCCAGCTGCAAAGAATTTATGATGTCGGCAAAGAACAAAGTGTCGTGATGATGCCGCTTTTGGTAGGTACCGACGGCACGAATAAGATGAGCAAGAGCCTTGGTAACTATATTGGCGTAACCGATACGCCTCATGATATGTACGGCAAGGTAATGAGTATCAGCGATGCGTTAATGTGGGATTGGTATAATCTACTAAGCCAAAAGAGCAGCGAAGATATTGAGCTAATAAAAGGCTTTGTGGCGGATGGCTCGATCCATCCTAAGGCGGTTAAGGAGGAGCTTGCCTCCGAGATCGTCACGCAATTTTATGACGAAAATACCGCCTTTGAAGCCAAGCAGGAATTTGACCGCGTCCACGGTGCCGGCGAGCTTCCTAGCGAGATCAAGGAGTACCACGTAAGCTCGCCTGCATGGATCGTAAAGGCGCTCATCAGCTGCAAGCTTGCCGTCTCTAGCTCGGATGCGCGCAGGCTGATAAAATCAAACGCCGTCAGTATCGATCAAAATAAAATTTTAGATGAGCAGCTTCAGCTTAGCTCGGGCGAATACACGCTTCAAGTAGGAAAGAAAAAATTCGCCAGATTAAAGGTAGATTAATGAGTATAAAGATAGGCAAACACGAGATTGCACACCCGATAATTCAAGGCGGCATGGGACTTGGCATCAGTTGGGATAACCTCGCCGGCAATGTCAGCCTAAACGGCTGTCTAGGCGTCATTAGCTCGGTCGGCACCGGATACTACGAAAATCTTAAATTTGCCAAAAAATCGCTCGAGGGTAGACCCTATCAAAGCGAGAATTTTTATAGCAAAGAGGCGCTTTTAACCATCGTACAAAACGCCCGTAAAATTTGCGGAAATGCGCCTTTGGGGATGAATGTAATGTGCGCGGCGAACGACTACGAGCGCATCGTAAGGGATTCGTGCGAGGCGGGTATCGACATCATCATAAGCGGCGCGGGACTTCCTACCAATCTGCCGGAATTTACGGCAGATTTCCCGAACGTCGCGCTCGTGCCCATCGTCTCCTCCGCCAAGGCTCTTAAGATCATCGCCAAGCGTTGGAAGCAGCGCTATGACCGCATCCCAGACGCCGTAGTGCTCGAAGGTCCTCTTAGCGGCGGACATCAAGGTTTTACCTACGAGCAGTGTGGCGATCCGGCGTTTGCGCTGGATAATCTAATCCCGCAAGTAAAAGCGGAAATTGCGCAATGGGGCAGCTTCCCGCTATTTGTCGCAGGCGGAATTTGGGATAAAACCGACATCGATCGCGTGAAATCTTTGGGTGCGGACGGCGTACAGATGGGCACGCGCTTCATCGGCACCTTTGAATGCGATGCCGCGGAGGAATTTAAGCAGGTACTTCTTAACGCCAAAAAAGAGGATATAAAGCTTCTAAAATCGCCCGTAGGCTACCCTGCGCGAGGAATTCATACCAATCTGCAAGATATGATCGCCGCAGGCACGGCGCCCAAAATCCGCTGTATCAGCAACTGCGTAAGCCCATGCGAGCGCGGCAAGGGCGCTAACGCCGTAGGATACTGCATCGCAGACCGCCTAAGCGACGCATATCTGGGCAAAACACAAAGCGGTCTGTTTTTTACCGGCGCGAACGGATGGCGATTAAACGAGATAATATCCGTGAAGGAATTGATAGAAAAACTTGTAAATGGCGAAGATAGTTAAAATTTTTCTAATCGCGGCTTTTAGCTGCGTATTGGCGTTTGGAGCTTCCAGCGAGGCGTTTTTTGCGAAATTCGACAAGGATTTCATCGTAGCGACGCCGAATTACAAGCGCTCGCTGCACAAGGAGCTAAAATCGCTCTACCAAGGCGCGTCCGATAAAGAGGTCCGCATAAAAGCACTAAAGAGGCTGGTTTATAGCTCGAAAAATTTAGGGCTTGACTCCTCGCCTTATGAATCTGCGCTAGCCAAATTACAGGGCAAAGTAAGCGATAGCAGCACGAATTCTAAAAAACTCAAAGATGAAAACGCAAAAAATTCCAAAAGCTCGGACGAGAAAAACGCTTCAAATTTAGCGCATAGCCCCAAAGCCTCCGCCTCTAAAAATTCTAAGGATTCAAAAAATTCCACTTCCAAAAATCTCAAAAAGACGCGCGCCCCAGAAAAAGCCGATCTAAGCTCGCTATCTAGCGAGGATCTAGAATTCTTACGCTCTACTAGACCTCACGATGCAGACGACGCAAAAAACTCTACGGACGATACAAAGTCTTATGATTCAAACGAAAATCCCGCAGGAGCCGATGACTCCTTACAAGCGCAGAATTCCGCAGGTAGCGCTGCGACTGAGCGATTAGATTCTGAGCTTCGCAAAAGCAGCGTAAAAAAATCCGCCCCCGATGCCAAACTCGCTTTAGCATCGCTGCGCGGCGATGCGGATGAGATCGTACTTGAGTTTAACCGCGATCTAAAGCGCGGCGATTATAAAGATTTTACGATCGCAAGTAGCGATAATTTTCGCTTCGTGATTGATTTTAGCGCACGGCAAAAATCGCAAAAAACGCGGCTTAAAGATAGCTTTGTTAGCGATGTACGCGTCTCGCAATACAACGACAAGACCGTACGCATCGTACTTAGTGATCCGAAAGAATTCAACGCAAACGTAGAAATTAACGGCAATATGATGATTTTAAGTACGGCCGAAGGCTTAAAAGCCGCAAAATCCGCGCGCGCAGAAAAAAACAAGGATCAAAAATCAGGGCACAAGCGCGGACGAGAGCAAGATAGCGAGTCGCAAATCAGCACGATAGATGAATCTCAAGGCGCCAAATCGGTCTCCGTGGCCGCCGGTAAAATTTACAAATCCACCAAGGGCAAGCTCATCGTAATCGATCCGGGTCACGGCGGCAGCGATTCGGGCGCGGTCGGAAACGGGCTGAAGGAAAAAAACGTCGTGCTAGCCACATCCAAAAAGCTCGGCGCGCTGCTTCAAAAACGCGGCTATAGGGTGCTTTATACGCGCAGCACCGACGTATTTATAAATTTAAGGTCGCGCACCGCTTTCGCCGCTAAAAAAAACGCCGATATGTTCATTTCGATCCACGCAAATGCCGCTCCTAACGCTAGCTCAGCACTTAAAATGAGTGGCGTGGAGACATTTTTCTTAAGCCCGGCTAGAAGCGAGCGCAGTAAAAACGCCGCCGCACTCGAAAACAGGGGCGATTTGGAGGATATGAACACCTTCTCGAAGCAGACCTTCCTAAATTTTTTAAATCGCGAGAAGATAATATCCTCAAACAAGCTTGCCATCGACATTCAAAGCTATATGCTAAGCTCGGTCAAAAAGAGCTTCTCAAGCAGAGACGGCGGCGTGCGCGAGGCGCCATTTTGGGTGTTGGTGGGCGCTACGATGCCCGCGGTGCTCGTGGAGATGGGCTACATCACGCACCCACAGGAGGGTAAAAATTTAGGCAAAAGCGCCTATCAAGATCGCATTGCCCAAGGCATCGCAAACGGCGTGGACGCGTACTTTCAGAAAAACAAGTGACGGAATTTTATGCGCTGCGCTTTCTGAGAGCAGGATGAAATTTTATTTCGGCGCGAGATTTGCTCCGCGGATATAAGTTTGGTGAGCGGCACAGATCTTGCGATAAACACAGCGCGAAGGCGGTAAATTTAAAATTTTAAAGCCCGCCGCGCTAAATTTAAAGCAAAACGTGCGGTGCTTGCATGCAAAATCCGCCCGCATGCCAAATATTTACTACGGGCGGTAAATGTTACAGAGCGTCTTACGGCGCCACGAGCTAGGGATATATACAGCTTAGGCGCGGAATTTTAACGCGGCTCGGCATAAAATTTTAAAGCACGGACTTGGCGCTGCTCTACGCAGCAGAGTGCGGCTGGCAGTAAAATTTACCGACAAAATCGCATTTAAATCGCGCGAAAATAGCGATTTTGTCGCGCTAACGCAAGTCGTGTTTCAAACCGCATCCGCGCAATTAGGATTGCGCATTAAGTCATGAGTATGTGTATCGCTCTAGCCGCGCTTAACGGCGTCCTGAAATTTCGCACCATGTTCGCAGAGCGCACGATATTTGCGTAATGCTGCGAACGCGGCAGTTACAGCGTGCCGATGCCTGCGCTCTATGCGTATGAAGGGACGCGGCTGAATCGTAAATTTAAAGATAAAATTTAAAAGGTCCAAAATGAAAAAAATTGTATTTTTGATCCTGCTTTTCGCAGCCGTTGCGCTCGCGCTTTATGTTACTTCGCGCGTAAATCCAAATCTTTTCGCCGAAATCAAAATCCTAGGCGCGCTGCTAAACGCCACGATCTTCGGCGTCGCGCTCATCGCCTTAGCGATCGGCGAAAAAGACGTAGTGCGCTTTCCGTTTCTTACTGCCTCGCTGCTGGCGCTGTTTTCGGGGCTGGTAGAGGGCGTACTGCTCTTCGAGAACCGCTACTACATCGCGATCACGGCGGTGGCGTTCGTCGCCTTCGTCTTTTATCTGCAGATCAGGCATAAAAGATTTTCAAATAAAGCTTATAAAAATTCTGTGGACGAAGGCTCTAAAGATTTAGATGGGGGCGAGAGCGAAAATTCCAAAGAAAGCGGCGAAATTTCAAATTCTCAAAGCGAGGATGAAATTTTAAACTCCAGTGGCGATCTCGGTGAAAATTTCGCGAGCGGCGCCGGTGAAAATTCCGACGAAAATTTTAAAATTTCAAATGGTGGCGCGGATGAAAATTCCTCGCAAAATTTCAATCAGGGCGGCGAAAATTTCAAGCTAGATTCGAACGAAAATTCCGCAGACGACGTAAGGCGCGATAGATGATTAGATCCGCACTGATCGCGCTTGCGGTAATATTTTTGCTGCTTTTAAATTTAGCCAATCTTTTCGGCATGATAGGCCTAAGCGGACCGGTGCCTGCGATGATCTGGTTTGCGATCAGCTTCTGCGGGGTTTTTTACCTATACAAATTTTGCGGCGCAAAGCCCGTCGCGGCGCGGATCGGGATCTTTGCCGTGGCTTTCGTAGGCGGATTTTTCACGAGCGTTTTATACTACGGATTTTTTAATTCGCAAACTTTGGAATTTGCCTTTACATACGCTCTTTTCGCAGTGGTTTTTACGCTCGGTATCGGCGTGATTTTATAGCGAGTTTTAAAATTTAGTGCCCCGCTTAAAATTTCGCCGCCGAAGCGAAGAACCGAGCTCCACGCGGTTTTTAAGCGATTTGCCCTGCTCGCGCGGCGCTAAATTTACATCCTGATCTTGTAGGTTTTGTAGTTATCCTTCATCCTAAACGTCAGCAAATTTTGCAAAATTCCAAAAAGGATCATAAAGGTGATGAAGCTGCTGCCGCCATAGCTGAAAAACGGCAGCGGCACGCCCACGACGGGCGCGAAACCCACCACCATCGAGATATTGACGCCCGCGTAGATGAAGATGAGCGAGGCAAGCGCGCTCGTAAAGACCCGTATCAGATAATCGCTTTTAAAATCGTAGTTTAGGCTCAGCAGATGCAGTATCAGCAGCGCATACAACGCAATCAGCGCGGCAGCCCCCACGAAGCCGAAGCGCTCGATCGTGTAAGCGAAGATAAAATCGCTCGTCGCAATCGGCAAGAATTTAAAGTGCGTCTGCGTCGCTTCATCCCTATCCTTGCCGTAGATACCGCCGTTTCCGATAGCGATGATCGCCTGCTTGACCTGGTAATTGGGCTCCTCGCTTATGAAATCGGCGATGCGCTTTTTCTGATAATCGTGCATGTTTTCGTACAAAATCGGCGAGCTGGCCACAAAAACGATGATGAGCGTGAGCCAAATTTTTTTATCCACGCCGATGATGAAAAGGATCGCAAATCCCGTCAAAAAAAGTATCGCGGCGGTGCCTAGATCGGGCTCTTTCGCGATCAGAACGAAAGGCAGAAGTATGTAAAAGCTAAGGCGCAAAAAATCCTTGAGCCCGTAGCCGTTTTTCGGCGGCGGATTTTTGTGTATCAGATACATCAGCATCAGGATAAACGCGGGTTTCATCACCTCGCTGGGCTGCAGCGTAAAATGCACGAAAGGGATCTCCAGCCAGCGCCTAGCTCCTAGCTTACTAACGCCGAAAAAATCGACGCTGAGCAGCGATATGATATTGATCCAATAAAATATCGGTATGAGATATAAAAATTTGCGTATCGGAAAGAGAAAAAATAGAGTAAAAACGGCAAATCCTACGCCGAAATAAACCACCTGCTTCGAGGACAGCACGTCGTTTGCCTCGCTTATTAAAACGTATGAAAAAACCACTATCGGCACGATCAAAAAAGGTTGAATGAAATCAAAATATGCTAAAATCTTTTTGTCAATTTTAAACAACGCTTAATCCTATTAAAATTTTGACGTAAGAATAGCCAAAAAAGGTATAAATTTGGATAATCTAATAGCACAATGCAGCGAAAGACTCGACGTTTTTTTAAGCTCGCAGCTTGGAATTTCGCGCAATCAAATATCAAGCCTGATCAAATCCGCGGCAGTCAGAGTGAACGGAGCCGTGCAAACTAAGCCCGGCTACAAGCTATCTGCGGGCGAGCTCGTGCGTATCGACTACCCCGCGCCCGCGCCGCAGCAAATGAGCGCAGAGAAGCTAAACTTCGACGTTGAAATTTTATACGAGGACGATGATCTGCTCGTGGTAAATAAGCCCGCAGGCCTTACCGTCCACCCCGCCGCAAGCGTCAAAGAGCCCACTCTCGTGGACTGGCTCAAGTCTCGCGGCTATCTGCTTTCCACACTCGGCGGCGAGCTTCGCGCGGGCATCGTGCACCGCCTGGATAAGCTTACCAGCGGAGCCCTGCTCGTCGCCAAAAACAACGCTGCGCACGCCGCGCTCTCGGCGCAGCTAAGCGACAAGAGCATGGGGCGGATATACCTCGCGCTCATCAACCTGCCGCTGAAAGAGCCCTGCGTGATCGAGCGCCCGATCGCTCGCAACCCTGCAAACCGTCTAAAAATGGGGATCGTGCCCGGCGGACGCAGCGCAAAGAGCGCGTTTTATGAAATTTTAAGCGGAGCGGAACTAAGCGAGCTTCAAAACTCCGCCCAGAAGAGCGATGAAATTTTAGGCGCGGGCGCGGGCAATGGTACGACTGCGGGCATGGATAAAATTTCAGCCGCCGATAAAATTTTAGCTGCGAACGCAAGCGTAAGTAAAATTTCGACTAAGGACAAAATTTTGGGCGACGCTATGGATAAAATTTCAACTGGTAATGCGGATAAAATTTCGGGCGCGACCACAGATACGGGCAAAATTCTGGCCGTATCCACAGGTGAGGATAAAATTTTAAGCGCTAGCAAAGGCGCAGATGCGAGTAAAATTTTAGCCACCGACGCAAGCACGCGCGGGAATGAAATTTTAAATGCAGACCCAGCCGCCGGCACGGATGAAATTTCAACTACCGACGCGAGCGCGAGCAAGAACGCAGGCATGGATGAAATTTTAGACGACTACGCAGGCGCGGATAACGCGGACGAAATCTCAAATAGCTGCATGCGGAGCGCGGATAAAATTTCAATCCAAAGCGTAGATAAAATTCCAAAAAACCACGCAGACAACGCAGATAAAATTCCAAGCAGCCGCACTGGCAACGCAGGCAACGTAGATAGCGAGGATAAAATTTTAACCGCCGATATGAGTGCAGCTCAAACCCTAGCCGCCCGTCTCGCCGAAAATAAATTTTTAAATTTTAAAAATCCCGCTCAAAACCAAATTTTGCCGCCGATAAATCCAAAGAGCTTCAATCTCGTCGCGGCGAAGCTCTTCACGGGTCGCACGCATCAGATCCGCGTGCATTTAAGCTCGATAAATCGGCACATTTTGGGCGATCATTTATACGGATTTAAGAGCGAAAACGCTAAAATTAGCAGGATTTTGCTCCATGCCTATTTGCTCTATTTCATCCATCCGCGAAGCGGCAAAGAGGTGAAAATATGCGCGGGCTTGCCGAGCGAATTTCTAAATTTTACGACAAATCAAAAGGTAAAGGATGAAATTTATGAAAAAATTTTACCGACTAACGTTGAGCGCTACTTTAGCGATACTAGCGGGTGGCTGCGCTATGTCTAGCGCGCCTAGTGCAAGCGACGAGAGCCTGCCGCGCGTAGAGGGCATTAGGACGATCACGAGCGACGATGAGATCGGGCTTGAGTGGCCTAGATACGACTCAGATGCCGCCGTGCTGGGCTTTGTCGTTTACCGAGCGCCCGCAAGCGGCGGCGAAGCCAAAAAGATCGCCACCATCGCAGATCCATACTCCACCCACTATGTAGATACGAGGCTGCAGCCGGGCACTTCGTATAAATACACCGTGCGCACATACGGCGCTAAGGGCGTTTCGGCTCCTTCTCCGGTCGCTATCGCAAGTACCGCGAAGATGCTAGAGTCCGTGCCGTTTGCGCAGGCGATCTACGGACTTCCGGGCCGCGTTAAGATCATCTGGCGCCCGCATCCGGATCTTCGCGTAAGCTCCTATCTAATAGAGCGCCGTCCTAAGGGAGGCGAGTCGTGGAGCACGATTAAAGAGGTTCGCGGCAGACTTAGTGCTGAATATATCGACAATATCGATTACGGCGAAGGATATGAATACCGCATTACCGTCAAAACCGAAAACGGAGAGCTGTCCAAGCCTAGTGCAGTCATTGCCGCAGCGCAGGCAGAATAAAGTTTGCCGAATTTCATAACCCAAAGCGTGAGCCTGCCGCGGCTGCCGATTAAGCTCGGCGAGACCGAGTTTTTAGAGACGGCGCGCGGCAGAAATTTAACGCTCCTGCGAACCAAAAGCTTTGATAGCGAGTTTTTTATCATCCTAAAGCCCAGCGGCGGTAAAGTGATAGTAAAGGGCGAAAAGATCACTAAGCCTGCTAAGATCGGCCATCTGCAGCGAGCGCTTGAAATTTTTAAAGAGCGCTTCTGCGGGCGGATCATATCACAGGCGTTTGCTTTCAAAGACAGCTCACTTACCGAAAAAACGCCGCTGATTTTGGACGAGAATGAAATTTTATCCCTCGTAAAAAGCTCTAAATTTAATAAAATTTTCATCGAGATCGGCTTCGGCTCGGGCAGACACCTGCTTCATCAAGCGCGCTCAAATCAAGACGCGCTGCTAATCGGCATCGAAATTTACAAGCCCGCGATCGAACAGGTCGCAAAGCTAGCGATCCGCGAGGGGCTGCAAAACATCGCTCTCATAGCCACCGACGCGCGAGTTTTGCTGAGCCTGCTTCCCGCGGGCTGCCTGCAGCGCGTATTTTTGCACTTCCCCGTGCCGTGGGATGACGCGCCGCACCGCCGCGTCATAAGTGACGAGTTCGCCTCACAGATCGCACGCACGCTCGGGCGCAGCGGCCGCTTCGAGCTTCGCACCGACAGCGAGGAGTACTTCCTCTACGCAATGCAAAAGCTCTCTCCCTACGTTCAGCGCAAAGCGGGCGAAATTTCGCACTTCAAAAACCGCGACGCCGCCGTAGCGAGCAAATACGAGGATAGATGGCGCAAAATGGATAAAAATATCTACGATCTGATTTATGAAAACAAAGCCGCGGGCCGGGGCGAGCCGCAACAGTTTGAGATGGGATTTTTAAAATTTGACGCGGCGGCAATCGCGCGAAATTTTAAAAATTTCACCTTCAAAGGCGAGGATTTTTTCGTGCATTTTGAGGAAATTTTTTACTTTGACGCGCAAAAAAGCTTGGAGGCAGGCGGGATTTGCGCGGCAGGCGGCGTAAATTTTGATGCAGGCAGTAGCTCAAATTTTACCTCAAAAACGAACTCAAATCCTTGCGCAAACCTAGATGGCGGTTTTATCTCGTACGAAGCAGGCGCCGACGGCATGTCCGAAGCCATAAATTTAAACGCAATGCGAGGAAAAAATTTAACTAAGCGCACAAGCATGGATGAAATTTCGTCAGGCTGCGGCAAAATTTCATCTACGGCAGCGGGCGATAAAATTTCAGCTTGCGAGAACGCTACGCAAATTCTAAAAAAAGCGAGTGCCCCACTGAATACAAACCGCGCGGATGAAGCGGACGCAAAAGACAGAGCAAATTTAAACGAGGATCGCTTGAGCGCAAGCGGCGTAAATTTAACGAGCGACGTTCCCGTCGCAGTAAGCGCTAAATTTAGCCGCCCCGCCCCGAGCGAAAAGCGCGCTTTAGCCTGCGAGCAGATCGTAACAAGCAGCGCGCTAAATGCTAGCGGTGTGGAGGGTGCGCTTGCGGCTATCGATGCGACAGGTGCAAGCACTACACCCGCAGCGATCGGCACAATAGATGCAAGCAATGTGCCGAATTTGGATGGCTCATTCGCGGCGACCCGTACAGCAAAAGCAAGCGCCGCATCAAATGCAACCCACACAGACGAAGCAAACGCTACGCAAATTCTAAAAAAAGCAAGCGCCGCGCCTTGCAAAAATAAGCTGCAAGCCGAACTAAAAAACGAGCTAAACCACGCTGCTGAACCGCAAGCAGAATTACAAAATAAGTCAAACCCTATCAAGTCGCAAATCGGTCACCGAAGCGAGCTAAGCCATGACGAGCTACAAGCCGAACACCAAGGCAAATTAAATCGTGCCGAGCAGCAATGGCAAGGCAAACCAAGCCGCGTTAAGTCGCAAGACGAATGGCAAAGCGAACCAAGTTGCGCCGAGCCGCAAAACGAACAGCAAAGCAAGCCGTGCGCTGCCGAGCCGCAAGACGTGCTAATCCTGCTTTCGCTCGGGGCATTCGACTTTCCGCAGCAGTGTTTCATCCGCGCAAACGCAAGTGGCACGAGCTACTTCATCCGCCGCCCGCTTCCTACGCGCGAAAACCACGCGGCACATCAAAAAATTTCGGAGATATTTTCACAATGGCAGAGATAACGGACGATTACAACATCATCACCGCAGCGGGCCTCACGCTAGGCTACGAAAAGGCGGGCGCGGTCATCCAAGACGCGAGCTTCGGCATCGGCGCGAAGGACTTCGTCATCATCACGGGCAAGAGCGGTAGCGGCAAATCCACGCTGCTTAAGTCCTTCTACGGCGGCATCGACATCATCGGCGGCGAGCTGAACGTCTGCCTGTGCGACCTAAAAGGCATCACGAACTCCGATCTGCGCACCCTGCGCCAGCGCATCGGCATTATCTTTCAAAACTACCGCCTGATCAACGAATGGACGATCGAGCGCAACATAATGCTTCCGTTAATGATAATGGGCTACAATCAGCAGGTCTGCCAAGACCAAGCCAAAAAGCTACTGCGCCACGTCGAGCTCGGGCATAAGATGGGTAAGTACCCGCTCGAGCTTAGCGGCGGCGAGCAGCAGCGCGTGGCTTTGGCGCGCGCGATGGCGCATAATCCGCGCCTGCTGCTGTGCGACGAGCCTACGGGAAATTTGGACGACTACTCCAGCGCCATTATTTGGAATTTGCTGCGCTCTGCGTGCGAGTCGTGGAACGCCTGCGTCGTTATCGTGACGCATAAAATGCCCGCTACGCTTCGTTTTAGGCACCGACATTTTGAGATTAAGGACGCTAAAGTAAATGAAATCGATTAAAACCCATTTCGGCGTGATCTTTTCGCTCGTCGCGCTGCTTTTTTCAGTGCAGTTTGGAATTTTTATGAGCAATCTAACCAAAAGCTACGAGCGCTCGATCCAAAACGAATATAACATCGTGCTAGTCTCCAAAACCTCGCTCAGCCTGCAAGACGCGCAAAAAGCGGTACCGAAAATCAGCTCGATTAGCGAAATTTCCACAGCGGGCATCACCGAGCGCCTGAAGGGTAAAATTTCACAAAACGCCTTTGCCGAGCTTAGTAAAAATTTGCCTAAATTTTATAGCGTCAAGCTCGAAAGCTTCCCCGACGCCGCGCAGCTTGCAAAGATCGAGCAGGATCTAAAATCTATCGGCTCGCTTACGCGGGTTGAAATTTTTAAAAAGACCCACGATGAAATTTTTAAAATTTTACTACTTATCAAAAGCCTCGTTTACGGCTTTGCGTTTCTCATCGTGCTTTTAGGCGTGATGTTAATTCACCGCCAGATGCGTATCTGGGTTTACGAACACAAAGAGCGCATCGAGATCATGGAGCTTTTCGGCGCGTCGTTTCTGATAAAAAGCGGCAAACTCTACCGAATGGCGATAATAGACTCCTTCATCGCCACGCTGATCGTGACCTGCTTTTATATAGCGCTTCCTTTTTGGGAGGTGTTTTCGACCACGCTTAAGGGTATCGGCGATCTACGCACCGCCATAGTGTTGCCTTACGACGCGCTGATCCTTTTAGGCGTGGCTTTAGCGCTATCTATAATCGCGGTAAGTTTTGTGATGCTGCAAATCGGAAATAAACGAGCATGAAAAGGGCTTTTTTAGCGCCGCTTCTTGCGCTGGGGCTTGCCGCGGCTCTTATTTATGCCGCGCCCGCAAAGCAGCAAAGCACGAAAGATAAGATCGCCAAAGCGGGTCAAGAACTCAAAAGCTCGCAAAAGGAGGGTATGCAGCTCTCGCAAAAGATCGACGAGATTGCGGGCCAAATCGTAAAGGAGCAGGAGGGCTTTAAAAAGCGCGAGGGCGAGATCAAACAGCTAAGCGAAACGATCGAAGGGCTAAAGGATCAATACGCCGCCGAAGCGCAGGAGCTTGAGAAGCTCAATAGCCAAAACGTCATGCTTCTTAGCGTGCAAAACGACCTAGAAAGCAAGATCATAAGCGTGATCTCGCAAGAGCTATCATTTGATCTCATCACCGACGTAAATTCCACAACCACTCCCGATTCTATCGTAGCTAGCGAAATTTTAGAGGGGCTCGGCGTCGTTATGAACGACGAGCTGAAGGGGCTGATCAAAGACTACGAAAATAATCAAAATTTTATCAACGAGCAGAACAAAAAGATCAAATCGATCCAGGCGAGCATGGCGGGCTACGACAAGAAAAAAACCGATCTTAACGCCAAGCTAACCACCCAAAAAGAGAAGCTCGCGCAGATGAAAAAGGACAAAGAGGACTATATCGCGCGCTTAGAGAAGATAAACGACGAGCAAGACGCCATATCTAAGACCCTGCAGGAGCTTAAGATCATCGACGATGCCGAAGAGAAAGCCAAAGCGCAGAAGGAGGAAGCGGCACGCCAAGCAAAGCTTGAAGCGCAGAAGCAAAAGGAGCGCCAGGCACGCGAAAAAGAGTACGCCAAAGCAAAGGCGGCTGCCAAAAAAGCGGGCAAGCCCGAGCCTGCGCCGCCTCTTGAGCCCGAGCCCGAAGTGAGCGAGCCAGCGGATGAGCGCGTAAGCAAGATCAACCAAAAAGTCAAGCAGTACGGCTCGAGCTATCAGTCCTCGCGCGTTAAAAAATACAGCGGAGCCAAGACCGCAGCGCCTTTAAACGGCGCGTATTTGAAGCGAAAATTCGGCAATTACAACGATCCCGTGTATAATATCAAGCTTTTCAATGAAAATATCGTGCTGGGCTCAAACAACGGCGACACGCAGGTTAAGGCGGTGCTGCCGGGCAAAGTGGTCTTTGCCAAAGAAACCGCCGTGCTCGATAAAGTCGTGATCCTAGAGCACAGCGGTGGCATCCACACGATCTACGCGCATCTAAATCAGATCCCGCCTACCGTGCGCGTCGGCTCCAACGTCAAAAAGGGCTACATTATCGGGCGCATCGGCTCGGATCTGACCTTTGAAGTGACGCAGCAGAACTACCACATCAACCCGCTTGATCTAATCAGCTTGAGGTAAGCCGTGAGCAGGGAAAATTCTAAATTTAGCGGATCTTGCGAGGACGCCGAAAGTTTAAATTTAAGCGGACAGAATTCAGGCTGCGATTTAAATTTAGATGAGCAAAATTCTTTAAAAGAGCAGAATTGCGCCACTTCAAATTTGAGCGATGAAAGCTCTGCGGCGGCGTTAAATTTAAGCGAGCAAAATTCCGCCTCGGCACTAAATTTAGATAACTCAAATTCCGAAACGACGTCAAATTTAAACAATCAAAATTTTACCGCTACAAGCGATGTCGCCGCGTCAAATTTAGATAGCGAGAATTCCTCCACGGACGCTGCCACTGCATTAAATTTTAAAAATAAAAATTCCGCGACGGCGGACACCGTAGCGACATCAAAAACGATGGCGGGCGCCGCAAAAACAGGAAGCTACAACGAGCGTCGTAGAAGTAAAAACGACGAAAACAGCGCAAAACGATATTGAGATTACAAGGGTAGCGGAGGAAATAATGACAACAGAAATGGCGGCAGCAAAAGAAGCAGAGGCGGCGAGGCCGCAGATCCAAGAGCTTACCAATTTTCTTAGCGAATACACCGCCAAGATGCTTAGTATCGGCACTTACACCGCGCGCATCGAGCGCTGCGTGCGCAGGATAGCGGACGCTTACGACTATGAGGCGAGCCTGATGATCTTTGTGCGCCACTTCATCATCAGCGTGATGGATCCTGCGGACAACTCCATCCGCCGCACCTACGTTAAAACGGGCGCTGCGGCGCGGATCAGCTTTGATCTGATCTCGGAGCTAAGCGCGCTTAGCTGGGAAATTTACGACGAAAAAATCCCCCTTGCGCGCGCCAGAGCCGCATTTGCAGAAATTTTGGCCTCGCAGAAGAAAAGCTTCGCCAAAACCCTCGTTCTGCTCAGCGTCGCAAACGCCGCGTTCTGCGAGCTTTTCGGCGGCGATGGCGGCGCGATGGCGCTCGTTTTTGCGGCTACGGCTTTTGGAATTTGCGCTCGTTATCTGCTTAGCAAGCTTAAAATCAGCCTAAAAATCCAATACATCGCGGTTTCGTTCGCAGTCTCCTTCATCGTCTCGCTAGGCGCTCGCTACGGGCTTAGCGCCACGCCCGACGTCGCCGTGGGATCGAGTATACTATTTTTGATCCCCGGCGTCTGGCTGATAAACTCTGTATTTGACATCCTAAACGAAAATATGCTCGTAGGCATCAGCAGAGGACTAAACACGGGGCTTTTGATCATCTGCATCGCGATCGGGCTCTTTCTGACGCTTAGCATCTCAAATTTGGGGCTTGTAAATGTTTGATATAGCGCTTTTGGTATTTAAGGATGCTTGCTTTGCCGCTGCGGCGGGGCTTGGTTTTGCGTATGCGTGCATGCCGCCTAAAAAGACGCTTATTTTCTCGGCGCTGCTTGCGGCGGTAGCGCATTCGTGCAGGTTTCTGCTGATCCAAAGTCAAATTTTTTCGATCGCCGCCGCGACGCTTTTTGCGTCGTTTCTGATCGGCGTTTTAGGGATGCTCTGCGCCAAGCGCCTCAAGGTACCCGCAGAGATCATCGCCTTTCCTGCGCTGCTTCCGATGATCCCCGGCATCTACGCCTACAAGGCGGTTTTGGCGCTGTTTTCTTATATCAGAGCCGCGGGCGCAGAGCATAAACTCGCCCACCTCATCTCGTTTTTCGATAATGCCCTCGCCACGATCTCGATCTCACTGGCGCTCGGCACGGGCGTTTCAATAACGCTGCTAATTTTCTATGAGCAGTCCTTGATGATCACTCGCGGCGCAAGGAGCAAATAGCGCTAAATAAGAAATTTTAAGCGTGCACGACGGGCAAATTTTATAAATTCTATTTTATTGCTCTCGTTTTATCTCTTTGGTTTTTTCATCGTAATAATATCCTTGCTCCACACCCAGCAAATTATCTTTTATATCGCATTTATATGTATAATTTTCATCAAAAATACCTAGATAAAAAGCATACCGACTATATTTTCTACCTTCTAACTCAAAAAACGCTTTATACGGTTTTATATCTTTCTTTTTAAAGTTATATAAATTACAAAAGTTATCGTATTTTTTATCTATTAGGCTTACATACATATCAAAAAATAGCATGTCGGTTGGAATAGAAAAAATTTTATCATTAGGATATTTGTGATCGTATATTTTAGGATTAATTTCATTTAAAAATATTTTTTCCGTAAATAACATATCAAATACATGTTTATCATTTTCTAATCCGCTAAAATATAATTTGTATTTTAAATTTCCATCCGACAAGATTAAACTATTATTATTTTCCCAGGGGTAAACAACTTCGCCTTTGAGCATGGACATATTTACAAAATCTTTGAAATTTGCTACGGCTTGTTTGCCGTTGCAAGCCCTGTCTCCCAAACCCATAAAATATTCTAAATTTATATTGTCATCTACAATGAAAAATTCGCAAGCTTTATCTGGACGATTATTTCCACCGCATCTTTCCGCCAACCCGCTATAAAAATTATAAAATTCATCCTCTACTTTACCGTATTGTTTCTTTATTTTTCTTTCCATATCACGGAATTCCTCCGCTGAAATATTTATAGATTTATAGGTCTTTTTAAGCATGCACTTTAGTGCCCTATCCTTAAGCTGTATATCCGTAAGATTGCCATCCAGATTACATATCCATTCATATGGATCGGTTTCAATTTTTTCGGCTGAATTTGGGTATTTATACTCCGCGATAATCGAAAGTATCGCGCACAAAGCGCATATTATTATGATGAAAGCCAAGCACAGATAATATCTCATTTTCAAATTTCGCTCCTAAAATTTTCCGCAATATACCTCACATAGACTTAATCCGCGATAATTTTAGAATGTCTCAAATATCGTTAAATCAGAGCTTTTCTTGATCCGCTTCGGCAAATTTCATCTCAATGCTTTGTAGGTATTCGGCTCTCTTGCGCCGCTCGTCGCACCTCTTGCCGCGAAGGTAAAATTTAATTATATCCTCCATTTATCGCTCATTATTCGATATTTGTTTTATTGTTTTCTCTTTTTCATCGTAGTAATATTCATACAATAAGTCGTATTCTAGACTTTTGCTAAATTTCATATTTTTATCTATTACTATAAATAGAAAGCCATAATTAACATGGAGCGGTAGATATTTTATAGGCGTCTCAAAATCATCTATTTTATAACTCGCTTCATCAATTTTTATTCTATTTTTATATTGTTCATACCTATGGCAAAAAATATCATAATTTGGATTACTCGGCTCAATATATGCATAAAGACTCAAAAATATCGAATTTATTGGTATAACAAATACAATATCCGTATGGTCAAAACCAAAACTCTTATCAATTTCTAATGAATTATTGAAAATTTTTTCTGTTAATATAATTTCCCCGGATTCCCTATCTCTATAGTCATCTTCATCGATATAATTAAAAAATATTCCGTACTTTAAAGAACCATCTTCCAAAACCAAACTTTCCTTATCTTCCCAAGGATATACAACTTCGGCATTAAAAATTTCTTTATCTATATGGGTTTCGGCATCTTGTATCGCTTTGCCGTTTCTGCAAATTTTTGAGCCCAAATCCATAAGATAATCTAAATTTAGCCTTTTATCTATCTTGTAAAATTCGCATTTATCATCGGGGCGTTTATCGCTATGGCATTCTGAATAACGGATCTCTACGCCGCCGCCGATTTCGTTGGCCGTATCGCCATATTCCTTTTTAACTGCTTTAATTCGTCTATCATATTCTCTTTTATTAAAGTTATAAAAAAAGTGCCAATCTTTAAGCATACACTTTAACGCCCTATCTTTAAGCTGTATATCCGTAAGATTGCCATCCATATTACATATCCATTCATATGGATCGGTTTCTTCTTTTTCGACCAAATAAAATATTATGCCGGAAGCACATATTATTATGATGAAGGCTAAGCACAAATAATATCTCATTTTCAAATTTCGCTCCTAAAATTTTCCGCAATATACCTCACATAGACTTAATCCGCGATAATTTTAGAATGTCTCAAATATCGTTAAATCAGAGCTTTTCTTGATCCGCTTCGGCAAATTTCATCTCAATGCTTTGTAGGTATTCGGCTCTCTTGCGCCGCTCGTCGCACCTCTATCGCCAAAGTAAAATTTAGCCGAGCTTTTCTGACTTAAACGCCCTTTTTACCGTCATATAAAAGCCACTAAAGATAAAAAGCGCCATACAAAGCGAAACGAGCGACCATAAAATTTTACCCGCGAGCCCAAAAAAATAGCCCGTATGCAGCTGATAGTTCGCGTCTTTAAACTCGCCCACGGTGATACCCTCCGTCTGCTTCTGCTGTGCGACTTTGCCCTCCTTTAGCTTCACGCTCGCGCCTATTGGGCGGGCGGTAGCGGGTGCATCGGGCTCGTAGTATCTGACGCCGATCTTATCTCCGGCTGCGAGCATTAGGGTAAATTCTTTATACTCTATGCCGCTTGATCTGAATATCTCATAAGCCCTCTGCGCGTCGCTAAATTTATACGTAGCGGGCTTTTTGCCCTCCTCTTTAGCAGGTGCGGCGGCGTGATCTTTAGAAGCGGCGGCTTTAGGTGCGCTAGCTTGCGGTAAATTTTGAGAGCTAACGAAAAGCTTCATCACCGCATCGTTATACCAGCCGTACGACCAATTAAGCCCGGTTAGGCAGATAAGTAGGTAAATCACCGCACTTAGCGAACCTAGGCTCGTGTGTAGGTTATAAAAAAGAGCGTATTTTTTGAGTTTAAAATTCGGCTTTATCGCCTCGATAAATTTACGCTTTAGCCTTGGGAAATGCAGCCATACGCCGCTTATTACGAGCAGTATCATCGCTGTGGCGCTCATGCCTACGATCTGTTTGCCGATCTCGGCCGCGGTTTTATTGCCGCTTAGCGCTAGGCCTAAATTTCGATGCAGCGCCATCACCGTTAGCACAAAGCCCGTGCCGCGATCCTTGCCGATGATCTGCGCGGTGTACGGATCGACCAGATACGCATCATTTCTGTTTGCGTAAATGACGAAGGCTTCGTCATCGCTTTTGGGCACGACGAGCCTTACGGGCTGTTTAATGCCCGTTTGCTCGCTAAAGCTTTGCAGAATTTTTTCCACGCTTTGCATTTCGCCCGTTTTTTCGACCTTTTTAGAGCCCGCGTTTATTAGCGCCTCAAGCTCGTGCTGATACGACAAAATCGCGCCCGTAACGCCTATGATAAGCAGCGGGATAGAAAAAACGATCGACAAAATAAGATGGACGTTAAACAAAATTTTATTACGCTTCAAAAGCGAGCTCATTGTAGATCCTTGCGAGATAAATTTAATCTTTATTTGATTGAGGTTCGCAATTATATTGTGCGATTTTAAATATTTAGATAATTATCATTAAGATTTAGGCCGCAAAAATTTAAGGCGTTTTATGGCATCGCAAGAGCGCCTAGGTACCTCGCGCAATGTCATAAACTGCATATTTCAGAATATCGAAGCCAAAAATTTAATCCGCCTTTCGTGCGACAAGATCACTCTAGTAAAGTAAAATTCTAATCTCAAATTTATAAAAAGCGTGCTCAAAATCTCGTAAATTTAGAAATTTTGCGCTAAAATTGCCAAAGACGCGAGCTTGCGTAATCCAAAAAACAAGGTCATTATTATGTCGCAAAGTATAACCGAGTTTGCTACGATAATCCTTTATGTTACGATAGGCTTTTGCCTTCTTGTTTCATTGTTTCAGACAGATAGATCCTATAAAACCGTGTATCGCGGGACATTATTTATCCCAACCGATCCGCTTTTAAAAATACCTATGTTTATAATATGCCTAAGCTTCGGTGTAGTCACTCTATCCAGCTCGAATGTAGCAAAACACAACGGTAATCCGGTACCCTGCTTTTACACTCACGATAAAGTTTGCTCGCAAGAGTACAAAGCGGCGGGCATAAATTTAAGATGCTTCGAAGAAGGCGATCCCAGATGCGTGGATGGGTATCTGCAAATAAGCGAGCCAAGACTAATACTTGGCAAAATCATATCTGTCTGCGCCATAATTTTTTCCTTTATCGTGCTAATTCAAAAAGGAATTAGAATAGATAAAAGCGGCATCTGCAAAGAATGGGAGGTTTTGCCGTTTAAACATACGGAAAGGATAAACTTTGACGAGATGAGCTACGCCGTAGGGTTTATAAGAGGCGTAAAAATAATCAGCATACGCGGCAAAATTAGCGGCGTTAAATTTGGGGCGGGATTTTTATATGCACGAAGGGATATAGATTTTTTGCAAAATTTTATATTAGAAAAGCTAGCTGAAATTTCAAAAGCCGAAGCAGTCGAGCGAAACGCCTAAATTTAAATATATCGTCGTAAAATATCCGAAGTGAAAGGAGCCGCATGAGACTTTTGTATTTTGTACTTTTTGCAAATGTAGTGCTATTTGTACTTTGCGGTTTAAAAAACTTTCTGTTTAAAAGCAGCGCTTCTTATAAAACCGTGCAAAATGGCGCCTGGCTCATACCGCCTAGCCCTGTAGCCAAATTTACGCTCGTCATATTTATTTTATCTTGGGGGTCGATAGTGGCGTTTGACGAGCCCTGGATAAAAAGGATAAAAGGTAAAGGTAAAGTTACATGCTTTGACGCAAGCGACCCTTTATGTATAGACGGCTTCTTGCACAGAAGTGGCGACGAGACCGCACTCGCGATCGCGATGGGCATTGTTTTGATACTTATATCGCTATGGCTATTAACCGAAAAAGGGGTCATCATAGACAGCCGAAGTATAAGGAGAGAATGGGAATGTTTGCCGTTTAAATTTAGCACAAAGATCGATATAGAAAATGCCCTTATGGAAAAAGGGATGAAGGGCGAGATGCCGATTTTAAAAATAAAAGACGGGCAAAGCGGCAAAAATTTTACGCTCTCATTTCCATACGCACAGCAAGATATAAAATTTATCGAAGCAGAGATAAGAAAGAGGCGCTATAAGATGATGAAATCAAAAGAGGCGAAAGCTCCCCTCAAATCCGCGCTCAAAAAAACTATAAGCTTAAAAGGCGCGAATGAGCGCGCAAACATAGAAATTCTAAAAAACGACAAAGAGGGCGCGGGCGATTAAATTTTAAATTTATCCACGCGCGAGCAATAGCTATGAAAATTTATGACAAGCCGTAGCAAAGCAGCATAATGATCACGCGAGTAGTAGCTGTAAAATGTACGCGTAGTGAAGCGGCGGCAACAAGTGCGCGAACAAGCCCAACGCAAGCCCTAAAAAGACGGGCCGGGCGCTTAAAATTTAACTCGCGATCTTAAAAACCAAAATTCCAAACCGATCCGTCAAAATCGTCAAAATTTAGCCTATTTTTTACCTAAAATTTCGTAAAATTACCACTTTAAATTTTCAAAAAGGACGCAGATGAATAAAAGTTTGGAATTCAGAGCCGACATCGGAATGCTCTTCGTGGCGATCGCTTTTGGGCTCGGGTATCTGCCCACCTCGCAGGCGCTTGCGAGCAACAACGTCTTCGTGCTGCTATTTTGGCGCTTTTTTGCCGCGAGCATCATCGCAGGCGCGATATTTTTCCCGAAGCTCAAAGCCATAACTTCGCGCGAGATCAAGCACGGCGCGGTGCTTAGCCTGTTTTTATTCGCGGGTTTTACGTCGCAGACCTTCGCCTTTAAATTTGCGCAAAGCTCCTCCGTGGCGTTCATCATCGGCCTAAACGTCGCGCTCGTACCCTTCATCGCCGCGGCGCTGTTTAGACATAAAATTTACTCCTACGCCTACGCGGGCATCGCGCTTGCGATCGCTGGGCTCTATCTCATCGGCGACACGCAGCTAGGCCTGGGCAAGGGCGAAGCGCTGGCGCTAGTCTGCGCCTGCGCGTATTCGTTTCACATCGTGCTGACCAACCGCTTCGTTCAAAGCTGCGACGTAGCGGGCATCGCCTACGTACAGATCCTCTGCCTAAGCGCGCTTTGCTGCTTCGCGGCGATCTTTTTTGAAAGAGTCAGCATCGTGCCAGTGATGGATAGAAGCTTTTTCGTCGCGATGGCGGTGATCTGCCTGCTGGGAACGGTTTTTGGCTTTTTTGCGCAGGCTTTGATGCAAAAATACACTACGCCCGTAAAAACAGCTCTGTTTTTCACGCTCGAGCCCGTGACGGCGGGCATTATGGGGGTATTTGTGGGCGGCGAGAGGCTAAGCGCGATGCAAATTTTAGGCGCGGCGCTCATCCTCGCAGGCGTTTTGATAAGCGAGATCGGAAGCTACCTTAGCGCAAAACGGAGCAGATCCGCAGGCGCTTGATTTTGCGGCGGCGCAAATTCCATAACTTCCATGCCACGTGGAATTTTGCGCCATAAAATTCCGTGCCGCATAAAATTTGCACGCGAAATCCCGTGCCGTATAAAATTCCGCGCCTCACAGAATTCTATGTCGCGCGAAATTTTGCGGCGCCTCTTGCAAGGATACGTTAAAATTCCACGACAAAATTTCGTATTAAAATTTACGTAGCATGGGCGTGCGGCGAAGCTTTAGCGATAAAATTTCATTGCTTAAGCGATACAATAGTAAAATAATGAAATTTTAACAAAGGAGCCCCTATGAAAAAAATCATCCTTCTTGTTGCCACGCTTGCGGGCATAATGTTTGCCAAAAGCGTAGAGCTAGAGACGCCGCCCGATCATAAAGACGGCGTAAATCACCTGGAATTGGTGCTGATCTTAGATAAATCAGGCTCGATGAGCGGGCTTGAGAGCGATACGATCGGCGGATTTAACTCGATGATAGAAAAGGAGCGCAAAGAGGGCATCGACGCCAGCGTCACGACCGTGCTTTTCGATACGAAATTTAATGTCATCCACGACCGCACGCCGCTTAAGAAGGTCGAAAACCTAACGTCCAAGGAGTACTACGCCGGCGGCAACACCGCGCTACTTGACGCCGTCGGCAGCACGATAGCGCGTATCGAGCGAGTACCTGACATCTATGCCAAAAACAATCGCGTGCTTTTCGTCATCATCACCGACGGACAGGAGAACTCGAGCCGCGAATACTCCAAAGCGCAGATCAAAAAGATGATTAGCGACAAGCAGGAAAAATACGACTGGGAGTTTATCTTTTTAGGCGCTAATATCGACGCCGCAAGCGAAGCGCAAAGCATCGGCATCAAAAGCGAAAACGCCCTAAAATACGAGAATTCCAAAGAGGGCGTGAGTAAAAATTTCGAAGCGGCAGCCGAGATATCCAAGGACGTAGCGACCGACAATAAAGCAAACTCAAAATGGCGCGACAAGGTGCTTCAGGATAAAAAATAGCAAATCTCGAGGCGAGGCGCGCTAGAAATGAAGCGCTGCTACGAAGCGAGCGGCACAAAAATAGGCGGCGATGTGCAGCATGCGACGCAAAACGAGCTTTAGTAAAAAACACGGGCGGCGGCGCAAACGAGATTTATCAAAAAAATACGAGCGGCGGCGCGGAAACAGATAGTGCGCCGGGTCGCTCGCTGAAAAATTTAACGCGAATATGTGCCGCAAGAAAAACAGGCGCGCGAGGAATAAAACGGCGTGAAGCGGAGCCGAAAACTCAGTGAGCCTAGCAATATGGCGCGCATATTGATTTTCACTCAGCGCATTTTAGAATTTTATTTTGATTTTTTCATGCGGCGCGCGGTATTGCTTTTGCCTGCGCTGCTTTGTGCAGCAAGGAAACGCAAATTTACTCGCTAAATTCAGACGTTTCGCGAAGGGCACCGATTTACGGCGAGTAAATTCGCTTTTCGCGAGCGACAGGTAAATTTCGCCCTTTGCAAGCGGCGCTAAATTTTAAAATTTCGCCGCCGCAAAACGGGCGCAGCCAATAAGCGCGGCTGAATTAAAATTTCGTAAATTTAACTAGGAGGAAGCTTATGAGTGTATCCGACATCGACACGCCAGCGCTGCTGATTGAGCAAGAGATCGTGCTTCGCAACCTGAAAAAGATGCAAAGCTACGCGGACGCCGCGGGCGTGCGCCTGCGCCCGCACACCAAAACGCACAAAATGCCCTATTTCGCGAAGCTGCAAAAAAGCCTCGGCGCTGCGGGCATCACGGTCGCCAAAACGGGCGAGGCCGAGATCATGGCGGCAAACGGACTGAAAGATATATTTATCGCAAACGAGATCGTGGGCGAGCTGAAATTTCAGCGCATCATCGCGCTTTTGCGCGCGGGGATAAACTTAAGCTTCGGCGCAGATAGCATAGAGCAGGCGCGCCTGATAGAGCGTGCCTTTGAGCGCAGCGGCACGAAGGCCTGCGTGCTTGCCGAGATCGAAGTGGGCGAAAACCGCTCGGGCTTCGTGGAAAAGCAGGATTTCGCGGCGTTTATAAAATTTCTAAAAGGCTGCAAAAATATCGAATTTCGCGGCGTGTTCTCCCACGACGGCCACTCCTACAAGGCCGCCGATAAAAGCGAGTGCGAGCGCATCCATCTAGCCGCTCAGCGCCGCACGCTGGAGTTTGCGGATATCGCGCGCGAGCTGGCTCTGCCCGCACGCGTCGTTAGTATCGGCTCGACGCCCTCGCTCATAAACGATTTTGAAATTTTAAAAGGCGTCACCGAGATCCGCCCGGGCACATATATCTTTATGGACGCCTCGCAAGCGCAGGCGTACGGCGATTATTCGATGAATGCGGCGAGTATCTTTACGACCGTCATCAGCAGACCTACGGCGGATCGCATCATCACTGACGTCGGTGCCAAGGGGCTCACGCAGCAAAGGCGCACCGAGGGCTTTACGGCAACGCCCGGGCTCGGGCGCATAAAGGGCACGGAGGTGTGGATAAATGGCGTTTACGACGAGCATGCGATCATCTACGACAGAGCGCTGAGAGACGCCGTGCACGTGGGCGATCGGCTCGAAATTTATCCAAACCACATCTGCCCCGTCGTAAATTTGCACGAGTTCGCCTATCTCGTAAGCGGCGGCGAGGTCGTAGAAAAGATCCCCGTGCTATGCAGAGGCAAGCTGCAATGAGCGGACAAACTCAAAGGTGCGGCGAGATAAAATTTTAGCTTCGGTAGAGCCTGGCTAAATTTAAGGCGCGAATTTATCGCCGCTCAGGCTGCGGCGCAAAGCGCGCCAAATTTGACGACAAAATTTAACGAAAGGCGAAAATGAGACTTTGGACGATAAGCTTTAAATATCTCGACGCAAAGGGGCTCGTGGCGCTGTGGCGCGAGGCGCTGCTAGCTAAAAACGTGCTAGCTGGGCTTACTAAAGGCTACAAAAATCACCCGCAGCTTGACCGCTTTTACGCGCACGAAAACGCGCTAGAGGCGGTAAATGCATATCTGGCGGAAGTTTATGAGGAGGGCTGTGCTCGCGGGTATAAATTTGACGCCGCGAAGGTGGGCGAATTTGACGTGCGAAATTTGGCTAAAATCAGCGCCGCTCGCGGCCAGATCGAGTATGAATTCGCCTTTTTACAAAAGAAGCTAAAAATGCGCGATGTCAAGGCTTACGAGCGAAATTTAAGCATAAAAAATATAGAAATCGCAGGCGTTTTTGAGGAGGTCGCAGGCGGGATCGAGCCGTGGGAGAGGGTTAAAATTTAGCTCTGTTTCGCGCAGGATTTTTGGCTTGCCTAGGCAAATTTGATCAATAAAAACGCCAAAATACATTACGCCGATTTTCCCCTAAATTTGACGTAAAAATCTCAAATTTACGATTAGTGGCGATTTGCCAAAAAGGCAAGCAATTTTATCCGCTTTGGCGAGAGATTATGGGCAATTCGTCAAATTTTAAAAGGCGAACCTAACGTCAAATTCGCCTCTGTTTTTAAAAATAAAAGCCGATCCGCAAAATCCCGCGCTTAAAATTTACCCGCAAGCGAGCAAATTCAGCTAAATTTTGCAAATCGGTAACTCTACTCCGCTCTCGTCTGAGTACCTACGAACGCTAAGCTTAAAACGCGACTAGGCCGGCGAGCTAGGCTTAAACCCCAAGGCGAGCGCACAAAAAAATGGAGGCGCAAAAAATAAAATTTCAAATCACGCCAGCCCGCTTATTACGCCATCGCTAGTGATCTTCATATTTATCGCGTTAGGGACTTTTGGTAGTCCTGGCATAAGCATTATCTTGCCGCAGACGGCGACGATGAATCCCGCTCCCGTGCGGATCTGAAGGTCTTTGACGCTGAGCTTAAAGCCGCGTGCGCGCCCGAGCGCCTTGGCATCGTTGCTGAAGCTATACTGCGTCTTAGCAACGCAGACGTTTAGCCGCTCAAGCCCCAAAGCCTTGATGTGCTGCAGCACCTTTTGCGCCTCGGGCTCGAAAACGACCTCGCTCGCGCCGTATGGTTTAAATTTTACTTCGCGGCGGCGGGCTATCCGCATTCAAAAAGCAGCGCTCATTGCATGATAAAATTTCGCCGCCTCGCGACAGCTGTCAAACGGCGCATTAAATTTAAAATTTACAAAACGCAAAATTTCAAAATTTCGCGCAGAGCGGTATCTCTACGCGGCGCGCTGCCAAATTTCTACGCAAAAGCAGCCTTCGCAAAAGCGGTATATCAAGCGGTAGCCTGCCCGCCGCGCGCTATGGCATATGACGCGCAGCACGAAGCCGTGCGCGATCACCGCCGTGTCCGTCTCTAGCAAAGACGGCACCAGATCAAGCGCGCGCCACCGTTCCTCTTTCGCGCTCGCACCGCTAGGGTTCATGCCGCACAGCCACAGCAGGCGCGAGAGCACGAGCCAACAATCAAACGGCATTTTTATTAGCGGCACGGGAAATATTCGCAGATTAAACTCGCGTAAAGCCTCTAGGTACTCTATGTCCCGCTGCGGGAATAGCTTTTGCGCCGTAAGCGCGGCGCGCGGCAGAGGCGAGGAACATACTCGGCTTATGCTAGCGAGCTTTTCGTATGCGGCGCTGCTTTTAAATTTATAGGTTTCATACAGAGCTAAGCTTTGCGTAGCGCCATATAGGATCGCGCGCCGTGCCGCTTCTGCGGCGTCGCATACGCCGCGATCGATCAGCGGCGTAACGTGGCGGATCAGCGCTAGCGTCATTATCTTGCCTCCTAAAATACGAGCCCGCTAAGAACTTGCGCCGTTATGTTTCCGCTCCTACAGGATACTTGATGTTTAGATTTGCGCTATTTATGCGAAATCTGCTATGGTTCTTACTCCGTAGCCACGACGAGCGCGAGGGTATGCTTCAAAGCATGGATTTGCGGGCTATTTAAGCCTTTCGTAGCTTTCGCATGAGCTTTGCCATGCCCTTTCATGTTCCGCTACCGAGCTCATAAATCTATCCTTGCCGCCTAGCTCGCAGGCCTTTTTGTAGTATTCTACGGCTTTAACATTATCTATGCCCTCGTAAAGACGTGCTAAATTTAAACACGCAAGCCAGCTGTCTGCGATATCCATATCGCAACCGCGCACATAGTAACCTACGCCCTTTATAGCGTCTTTGCGCACGCCTCTGCCTCCCATATACGCAGAGCCTGCGTTACTGCAGCCTATCGCGTGCCCGTCATCGCAGGCTTTGTCAAACAGCTCCGCCGCCTTCGCCTCATCGCGCGGTATCCCCTCTCCGCTTTGATACAAAATGCCTAAATTTACGCACGACTCCACATCGCCGCCTTTGCAAGCTTTGACGTATAACGGCGCAGCCTTTAGCAGATCTTGTGGCACGCCCCAGCCATAATTATAAATCTGCGCCAACGCCCCGCACGCCTTCACATCGCCCTTATCGCAGGATTTTGTAGCCCAGCTTATATCGTCTGCGGTGATTTCAAAATTTTCGGCAAGCGCGAAATTTGCAGCAAACGTCGCGATAAGCGCTAGAATTGAAATTTTATTTTTCATTTTCATCCTTTTCGTTTTTTAAGATCGCGCGCTAAGCCTAAGGTGCGGATTTATTGCATTGGCGTAGATTTGTCGTCGCCTGCTCTTTGCTTTTTAGCGCTTCGTAAATTTCATCGACGCCGCTTAGATTTTGATCCAAAACCTCTCTCGCCTTTTTTAGCGTGCGTGCGCCAAAAATCCCATCTTGCTTCACTCCGATGCTTTTTTGGATATATAAAATTTTATCCTTTTGCATAGCAGCGGAATCCTTAGTCGCCCCGGAAACGGAATTTGAAGCAGGGCTTTCAGAGCCGCTAGAGCTTGCACTCGTAGAATTTTCGTCTGCAGAATTTACGCCATCACTCGCGGAAGCGGAATTTTCGTCCTCAAAAAATGTAGGCATCCACCCTTGCAGTAGCCCTGCTGCGCCGGTTTTTAGCACGTAGCCCGTATTTGCCGCGCCTCCGTAGATTGCACTAGCCAAAACGGCGCAGAGCAGAGCTTTGCAAAAGCGAACAAACGCCGCGCCGCCTCTGCCGCAGCGATACTCTCGCGGAATTTTACGAGCTTTTACGGCACACCGCACTGCGCTTGCCAGCCACAGCGCCACACCGCCTAACAACCCCGCAGTAGCGATTGCCACGCCACATGCAAGTGCCCAAAAATAATGCTCCGCAAAGATCATCTCGAAGCAGCCCTCGCACGCCAGCGCGGCCGCCGCAATGAGCGCGCCTCCGCCTACGTACCACATTACGCGGTCATAGCGTGGGCTTAGCACGCCAAGCGCCCCAGCCATCGCTCCGCCCAAATCACGAGCGCATTGCTGCGAAATAAAGCCCTCACAAACTCGCATAATCGCCGCGGCGAAACTCTGCGCGCAATCCTCGCGCAAAGAACGCGGGAAAAATAATTTCTTTAATCGTGCAAAGGGCGAAATTTTAGAATTTGACGCGGCAGGATCTCGCGTATTCGCGCAATTTTTAAATTTTGCAGCGGCAAAGTTTTTGGAATTTGCAGAATTTATCGCAGCGGAGTCTATGGAATTTGTGGAATTTTGAGCATTTAAGACACTTAAATCTCGGTAATCCTGCTCGCCGCGTAATTCGCAAAGATCCTCCGCGGCGCGATCAAAAGTGCCGCTTAAGCCCTCTTGCGAGCCGGCGAAATTAGATCCATTCTGCGCGCGAGCTTCGCTGTTTTGCTGCCTAGCCTCAAAATCGCCGGCAGAATTCTCTCCACTTTCCGAAAGATCTGCCCCGGCAAATTTTATGCCACCGCTCACTCCTCCTGCGAACCTGCTTTGCTCTCTGCGCGATCCCAAGCGATTATCTTCCGCGCCCATAGAATTTGCCGAAGCGCTCGCGAATTTCGTGCCCGCAAATTTTACGCTCGCGCCGCCCTCGAGATTTTCTTTGCGAGAAGCGTCTTTTGCAAGGCTCAAAGCGTCGCGATCAGCCGCGCTGCGGGCAAAATTTACAGAGTTAAAATGTCCATCCGCGCCGCGTAACTGCTCAAGATTTAGCGTCTCGCCGCGCAGCTTAGCACTAGCTAGGCGCATCGCCGCATCCAGCACAGGCTTTGCGCGAAATAGCGCAAAAAGGCTTTGCGCATCGTCCCGCCCTAGCCTAGCAGGCGCGCCGCGTACCGCCGCAAGCTCCGACGCAAAAACTTCGTCCAAAAAGTTAGGTCTTACGAATGTCACGCCGCCGAAGCACGCCGCATCGTAAGCCTTGCCGCAGACGGCAAAACTCAAGCGCAAAAAATCATCCTCCGCGCTAAATACCGCTTCGCAGCCGCCCTGCACCGCTCGCAGCGAGCTTAGACGAAACAAAAGTCTGCGCGCAGCAAAGCCCACGCCCTTGCTGCATAAAAAATCCAGCAGCTCGCGCCCGAAAACCTGTGAGCTAGCGCCTATGCTGACGCTCGGGCGGGCATAAACGGATACTTTGCCGGTGCGAGTGAAATACCCGCGCCCATCGCAGTGCTCGCAGCGAAAATCACCCGCGCCGCCACACTTTTCGCAGCGCAATCTGCCTGCGCCGCCGCAAGCGGGACAAATGCGCGAGCCGCTACCGCCGCAGCTAGCGCAGGGAATGAAGCGATAGCCCATAGAATTTGACGCAGAGCCTGCGGAATCGCTTCCAGAAAGACCGCGCGCATGAGCGTCCGTAGAGCTTAATGCCGCACGGCTATAACCACCGGCGCCCTTGCAAGTGGGGCAGATCAAGCGCCCGCGTCCGCCGCAGTTAGCGCACGGCGTCTTGCCCGCACCTTCGCAGGCTTTGCAGCGTCTCCTGCCCGCACCGCCGCAATGCTCGCAACGCAGCTGAACGCTAAAGGGTTTAAAATCGTGAAATTTTATGATCTGATCCGCATTCGTAGCGGCTTTTTGGGGGTCTGCACGCAGGCGTAGCATAAAAGCCTCGCTTAGCTCTGCATCAGTGCTTGCCGCGCGCAGGCACTCGCGCGCATGAGCTTCGAACTGCGCGACGTCAGCGAAATGCAGCTGAGCGCGCTCGCCGCCACTTATCCGCGAGACGCTAAACTTGCCGGCAAAGTCATAACGCACGCCAAGCCTTACGATAAATCCGTAGAACTCGCGATCAAGCTCGCGCAGATCGGCGCCGCCACTACGCGCTAGGGCTTTGAGCCTAGCGATAAACGCCTCTGCAAGCTCCTCTTTATCCAGCTTGTCCATGATCGCTCCTCTCTTGCGGGCGCGCCACAAAGCCGCGCCGCATAAATTTTAAAATTCCTTTATTAAAATCCTGCAAATTTAGCATTTCATACAATTATACCGCGAAAGGGAATTTTAAAATTCCAAAATCTCACGCAGGATGGAATTTAGCGCCATTGCTCGCCGTAAAATCTCGCTGCAAATCAAAGCTCTAAAATAGAGCTCGACGCGAAATCTCGCACTGCGGCGCGGCGACTTACATAACTGCCGCAACAAATACGGCGCGAACGGATCGCAAAACAGAGCCGCCAGGCATACGGCGCCCGAGCGGTAGCAGCGGGCATGCAAGACTTTAATTCCGCAGCAGCGCATAATTTGGCTCGCGAAGATGCGCGATACGGCATAACGCACAGCAAATTTCGCGGCCGCGTGAAATTTTAAATTTCACGGCTAGCTCGTGCGTACGACATGCAATTTAAAATTTCACGACAGCTATGGCGCGGCGCGCAGCGATCTAAATCTATGACAAGCAGCAGCGCGCAAATTTCAATCCCGCGCGACAATCAGGCGACGGGCGCGTGGAGTGCAATTTAATTTACGAGCGCGCAGCGGCATATAGTCGTCGCGCAAATTCAGTTCGCAGCGGGCAGCACGGCGCGAAATTTCATTGCCGCGACGCATCGGCTCGTAAAATTTAATCCTATTACCGCGCAACTATAGCCGCCTGCGCCTTTGCAAGCAAAGCGGATCAGACATCCGTGCCCACTGCAGGCGCTGCACGGTGGTTGGTAAAATTTAATCTGGGCGCCGCAAACCTCCGCCAACATGACTGATTGCGCGGGCGTAAAATTTAGCTTGCGATGTCGCGTAATTTAACTCGCGGCAGTGCATGTCGCGGCGCAAGCGCGAATTTTAGATCGTGCGGCGATCTACTGCGCGACCGACGGATTAATTTCACGGTGCGCTCGACATGAAATTTAGAATCTCATAGTGACACATGACACTGTGCGCGGCCGCGTGAAATTTTAAATTTTACGGCGAGCTCGCACATTATGAAATTTTAAATCTCGCCGCGAGTGAGCTCGCAAGCTCGCGGGCGGCTCGGTTTAAGATCTTGCGCTCGGTTTTTACGCGGAATTTTGCGAGCGAAATTTCAAATGCAAACCCACGCAAATTTTGCGCCGAATTCTGCGTAGAATTTTACGCAGAATTTAATGAAATTTCGCGGGACGAACCCGGCGCACCAAAATCCGACTAATCCGACTAATCCGACTAATCCGACTAATCCGACTAATCCGACTA
>NZ_CAJPRT010000012.1 GCF_905373215.1 uncultured Campylobacter sp. | reverse complement strand
GCTTGAGAGTCGCAGACGTTTACTGGATAGTTATCGTTTTTCTCACTCTCGCCGATAACCTTAAAGCAGGCATCCGACTTGATCTTGCGCCCTGCGTGCTCGTCCATAAAGCGCTTGCCCGTCTTTGGATCGACGGTCAGGCCATAGGTATTGCAGCAGTGGTTGGTGAAATTTACCGCAGCGCCGAAGCCCTTCTCATCGGGCGAGCAATATGGAAGGAACTGAATCCACGATGTAAGAAGCGTAAATGCGCCGATTCTATTTGCCGCTAGCATCGCTCCCGCCGAGCTTCCCGGATGGTTGGTGCTGTCTATGCTAGGTACTACGCGCGGATCTTGGATCTGGCGGTACCATAGATCGCGTCCGTATCCGCCCGAAGCCAGCAAAACGCCGTCTTTGGCTTTGTAGCTCTTTTTCTCGCCGCTTTTGTTTTCCAAATCGTCGCTAAAGAGCTTCGGATCAAATTTATACTCCTCACGAGCTTCTACGCCCACGACACGACCGCTGTCGTCCACGATGAAATCGTCAAATTTCGTGCGGGTTTTGATCGTGACGTTAGGATCGTTTTGAAGTTTACCCATCATCGGCTGGATGTAGCCCGAGCCTGAGCCGTTGGTTGATTGCAAGCTTCTTGCGACGCTATGGCCGCTCTCAAAGATCAGCTTATCGCTAAATTCCGCTCCGCAGCCCACCAAAAGATCCACCGCATCGTTGCTGCGATCAAACATCACGCCCAAAAGATCGGTATGATTGAGCCCGAGTCCGTCTTTTACGGCATCGGCTATGAAAAGCTCCTTGCTATCCTTGATGCCTTGTGCTACTTGAAATTTATTCATCGGAGCGGCCATATTTCCGCCGTTAATGACGGAATTTCCGCCCGCGCGACCCATCTTTTCTAAGATAAGCACCTTTTTACCGCGCCCGCTAGCTTTAATCGCCGCGGCAAGTCCCGCAAAACCGGTGCCGATGATGACGATATCGTATTCCTCGTCAAATTTGACGTCCTTGGCGTTTTGTGCCGCAGCTGCGCTACTAACTCCCAACGCAAGCGCTCCGGCGCCCACCGCGCTAATCTTTAAAAAACTACGTCTTGATACATCATGCTTTTGCATTACAACTCCTTTAATTGAAAGTGTATATTTAAAAGAAATGATAACTCGAATTTAAATGTAAGTCAAATAGAATAACGTTATAAATAGATAGTAAAAAGCTATGAAATATGGGCGTTGATATAAAATTTTGAAATTCGGCGGGCGAGCGGGATTGAAATTTTAAAATTTTATCAGACGCTCGTTTCAAAATGCTTGTGAACGCAAAAGCGCACTCGGCGCGAAAATTGCAATAAATGCAAAATCCGCACCGAGCTTTAAAATCACTACGCCTTAGCGAGCGACCTTAAATTTAAGCGTTTGCAGATCGTAGTTATTTACCTGCTCGTATTGCATATCCTCGATAGAGATCGCAGGAAGCGCGCACGAGCCAGCCATAATCACGTTTATTGGCGTATAGATGACGCCGCTACTATTCTCTCCGTCTCGTGGATCATAGTAAAAATAGCCGCTTTTTGGGAAGCGAAGCACTCGGTCATACAAATACTCCGTGTGTTCTAGTGCCACGCTATCTTGCATGCCCTCGACTCTAGCCTGCGCAGCCGAACCTAGGCGCTCATTGACCGCCTCAAAGCAGCTAGGCATAGCCTCGTCGATTACGAAATTATAAAGATAATAATTCGCTCGCCAGCTGATCTTAGAGTAAATTTTCTGCCCTACTTTAAGCCTATTTAGATCTACTATGTTGCCGCGAGCATCTATGAATTCTCGGTAAATTTCAATCCTTTTGCTATCCATAGAATGGGCGTTTAGGCTCTGTATGCTCAAAGCCTCATGCTTTAAAGGCGCGCTTTCATATCCAAAGCCAAGAGCGGTAAAAAATAGCTCGCCATTGCCGCTCATCGGCGTAAATTCTATCGCGCCGTCTTTTACCGAGAGTTTGGTATCTAGCGGCGAATTGAAATTTTTAGCCTCACCGTCGTATTTTAATGCAAAATGGGCTTCTTTTTTCGAGTCCTTAAAATACGCATCAAATCCGCGTATTACGCTTGCTCGCTCCTGCGTGTTGTTTATATTTTTTAGATCGCGAATGATCGCATCGACCGTGCGAGCCGTGCTATCATCTTTGATGCCAGCCTTGCCGAATGCGTAGAGCTTAAAGGCAGCATCTCTTATGTCGCTAGCAAATGTTAAACCTGCTCCGTTATCAGCGTAATCGTAATTCGCCTCATCTATTTTTTCGAGCATAAATTCAAACTCAGTCGTCATATTGTGCTTTTTAAGTATCGCAGCCAAGGCGATACTAGCCATCGGCGAGTCTTTATAAAGATCGTTGTCGTAAACGAAATTTATCTCATCATCATCGAGCTTGCCGTATTGATCCAGCACGAAATCCGCGTATATGCGGAGCGTATCCTGATCTTTGTAGCTTGATTTTAGCGCACTAAAAATTAGCGATCTTTGCTTATTGCTAAGGAATTTATAGCGCGTGTCAAGCTCTAGTAAAACGTCGCTTGCGTAAATCGAAGCGTAGTAATTAGTAACACCGTGAGCACTCCAGTAACCGAAATCGCCGTTAGGTTTGAGGCGAGATAGAATTCTACTTGCATACTCGTTTACGCGGTTGGTTAAGGTTTTATTGGAGTCTTTGCGTGCGACATAATCAACCGCTATCATTCTTGAAGCAAGCTGTTCGGTGCAGCCGTAAGGATAGAGATATAGCTCGTCCGCTAGGCTAAAAGCGTTAGGCGTAGCGCTGATATGGGTATAAATTTTTTTATAGCTCGGATCGATTTTGAGCGTTACCGGCTTATCGCCGTAGCTTACGTGAAATAGCTTCGAGCGCGGAAACTGGCTGATTATGTCAAATTCTACATCATTGCTAAATTTTTGCCCGTTTGCGTCAAGATCAAATTTAATGTTTGCATCTGCAATATCAAGCGCGCTCGCGGTGAAGTTCGTATGCTTGACCTCAAGCGGTTTGAGCGTGAAATTTGCCTCACCGCCGCTTATAGCAACCGAAGGAGACGAGCTGATTTTTAAGACCGCCTTTTGCTCTTTGTCGGTGGTGTTGATGAGCGTTAGCGGCACGGAAATTTCATCGCCGCGTACCATGTAGGTTAGATCGGCGGGCTTTATGATCACGTCGTCTCGGACCTTGGCTTCGACGTTTGCCGAGCCAATCGTAGCCGTCTCCCCGATAGCCATGGCACTTAGACGGATCGTGGAGTTGAAATTTTTCGGCATCGCAAGCTCAAATTTTGCCTCGCCGTTCGCGTCTGCTTTTGCGATTAGCATTTTGATAAATTTTTTCTGCTTTTTGTTTTCGACCGGGCTTAAATTTCGTTTAGCCTTCGCCATAACACCATCTCCGCCGAAGCTTAGCTCTTTAGCAGTAGTTTGATACACGCTAAGATCGTCGTAAATGTCGAAGTACCGCATCGCAAAATACGCGCTAACGTCAAACGCCTTAAATGCATCGAGCTCCTCTTGTGAGACGATATCTAAAATTCCAAGATCGACCGCATAGAGTATGACTTTGGAATTCGGCTCGCTTTTTACGCTGATCTGCGCGTTTTGCCCGTTTTTGTAGCTTTTCTCGGCTAAAATTTGCACGTTAGCCTTGTGCGAGCTTGCATCTAGCGCCACCGGCACGTTTGCATAGGCTCTAAGCGGCATCGCAGCGGGTGTCGCAGCGCGCGCGATTACAGCGTTGATGTGTCCTCCGACGAAATTATCCGGTACGCTAAGCTCAAATTCCGCGCTGCCGCCTTTTATGGATAGAATTTTATAGTCGTAAACCTGCTCGCCTACGAGCGAGATATTTAGCACGCCGCTTTCTACCGGCGAATTGATGACGCCTTTAATTTTATCTCCAGCTTTAACCTTATCGCTTGCGAGTTTGATTTTAGCGCTTTGCACGTCTTTAGCGTTTACCCGTCCATAATATCCCCAGCCGCTTACGTCCACGCGCACGCCAGCACTCGCGCCGCTTGAGTAATCGTTTGCGACGATTAGATAATTGCCGCCGTTTTGGAATTTGTACTCAAACTCGCGCGCATCAGTACTAACGGCGCTTACGAGATTAAAGCTTTCTTGCTCAACGTATCTGTTGCCGTCATAAACGTAAGTAAAATCGTCGCGGTAAATTTCAACGTCGATCTTGCCTTTGACGTCGGTTTTAGTTTTGGAATCTAGTAGCGCAAAGCCGAATTTTACGCTATCGCCGCTTGAAATAAAGTCCTTGCTCGCGCGAATTCCTACGATACGATCATAAGGCAGATAGCTCAGGCTGCGATATGCGCTTACGTTTTTGCCCTCCTCGGTTACGCTGAAATTTAGTAGAATATTTATGGCGTTAGAGACATTAAGATCAGCTGCTGCCGGCGAGAGTGCAAGCTCCTTTTTACCGGCGGAGCTTAGCGTAAATTCTGCTCTGCGAAGCTGCGTAGCGCCCTTTTTCTTTAAGCGATCGTTTAGAAACGAAAAGCCCTCATAGCCTTTAATTTTTAGCTCTTTTTCATAGGCGTTTGCTTCCAGCGAGCCTTTCAAATCTCCAGCCGGCGCGCCTGCAAGATAGTTTGAGCTTAGCTTTAAAGTTATGATCTCATCTGCGCCGTATTCGTCTTTGGCAGTTAAAATTTCATTTTTAATGCGGTTTGGGACGAAATTTTCTACGCTGAAGCTTTTAGAAGCGATGATTTTGTCCTCATAGATGAGATCCAGGCGGTAAGTGCCGCTTTTCTCACCCATCAGCTCGTCGATTTTAACGCTGCCGAACTCATCGGTATTTTGCGCGCGCGTGATGATCACAGTGCCGCTAGGATCGTAAATTTTAAATTTAATCGGCGTATTTTTTAAAGAGCTAAAATCGCGATTTTTCATCACGATCGTGCCTAAAAGCCGCTCATTCGGGCTTATCAGCTCGCTTGCGAGATAAACAAACGGACGCTTTGCAGTAATCGTTTTCTCGATGCTTGCTACGGCGTTATTAAATAGCACGAACGCATGCTCATCGCCTTTGCTAATCTCGATAGAGCGCGGATTTTTGGCTAGAATTTCCATATTTTCTAATCGCAAAATTCCATCTCCGTCCGTTTTATCCTCTACGATTAGCTCGTTTTTATCGCTGTAAATTTTAACCTTCGCTCTGCTTAGCTCCTCGCCATTACTAAGCCTAGAAGTATAAATCAGCGCGCCGCGCTCAAGCAGCACCACTTGAGCCGTAATGTCACTAAGATAGGCTACGCGCGAAACCTCTTGCATCTTTTCGCCCACTTTGTAAAACGCCGTGATTTTATAAATTCCATCCTCGTAGCCTTTAAAATCCATCGCGATTTTATGCTCCGCAACGGCGTTTTTAGCGCCTCCTATATCAAAGCTCTTAACCGCGATCTCGCTAGCTAACCCACCTACGCTATCTTCGTTGCTTTCAAAGTTTAAAAAATACCTAAAATTTTGCTCAGGGACTTTGGCAATCGAAATTTTAACCTCATTTACGTTTGAGCTTTTAAATGCCAACGAAGCGGATTTTGGGATAAAATTTTTCTCGTCGCTAAAGGCTACGAAAGGCAGCCTGTCGCCCATTTTTACGCTTTGTTTGATCTCGTCACGCAAGATATATGAGCTATCTCCAAAGCCCTTTAGCAGCCTAATCTCGTAGCTTTTATTCGGCATAAACTCGTCGCTTACTATATCTGCATAGTAGTAGCATGAAGGATCGTCGCTTTCGCCGCCCTCCTCATCTTCGTCGTAATAATAATATCGCGGCTGAGTGAGGCTAAATTTACTCACGCCTGCGATTCTTACGTATTTGGCGGACAGCTCGTCCATATAGTTAGGAAAACACACTCTAGCTGCGAGCGAGCCGTCTTTTAGAGCCGCAGGACGAATCTGCACGCCACTTAAATTTGAAGCGTTAATGCTATCATTAAAAGGCTCCTCGTCCGTGCGCAGCTCCACCGGATTTTGCAGCTTTGCGCCCGCTTTTGAGGTGAGGGATTCTATTTGCAATACGACGTTTTGTGCCTTAGGATCGAAGCTGAATAAAAAATTCCGATCATCGTGCGAGCTAAGCTCGTAGGATATGTCGTTTTGGGCTAAATTCTGCGCGCGATAAATTCTAGTCGCTTGCTGTAGCGCGTCCTTGCTAACCGCATCGTTAAATTTAATTGCCACTAACCCCGGACGCAGAAGCGCGATATGCTCGGTGCTAAAAGGCTCTGTCTCGAACTCAAAGCGCACCCCGCGCGCCTCGCACGAATAATTAACCCCGGCGCTAAGCATCGGCTTTGGATAAAGCCTAATTGAGCTCTCGCTCACGCTTTCGTAGGTGCCCGTGATTTTGGGAGTGCATTTTAAGATCTGCTTTTGCGTGACGCTAAATCCACTGCCGTCCACCCCGCTAATCTCGTAAGCCCCGCTAGCGTATTTGATCTCTACGCCCGCGGCAAAGCTAGCCAAAGCGCAAAATAGCGCTGCGCTTAGTAGTTTTGTCTTCATAAAATTCCTTTGCAAAAATTTTACGAAATTATATACAAATTAACCTTTTATTTTCTTTCATTTACTCTAAAATTTGCTTTAGCGAAATTTGCATTTTCGTCCAAGCAGCCAAGCTCAAAATCCCCTGCTCCAAGACTTAGCGTAAAAGCCTCGCCGTTAGTGCGCGCAAAATATTCTCCCGTTTTAACTTTAGAATTTGCAGGCGCTAGGCTTTGCGTGGTGAAATCTAGTGCCGTGAAATTTTGCTGCGAGGAATTTTGATCCGTAAAATTTTTCGCTGTGAAATTTTGAGCCTCCGAATTTTGCTCTGTGGAATTTTGCAAGATAGAATTTTGCGACGCCAAATTCTGTGTGGCTGGATTTTCAGCTATAAAATTCCATTCTACAGAATTTTGCTTCGTAAGATTTTGTGATTTTACATTCTGCGACGTTGAATTTTGTAGCATAGAATTTTGTGCTGCAGAATTCTGTTCTGCAAAATTTTGCTTTAAATTATCTTGCTGCGCCGCGCTAGAATGCTCGAAATCCAAATCCGCGGAATTCTCCCTCGTAAACGCGGTGGAATTTAGCGCTATAAACTCCCGCGAACCGCCGCTTAGCCTGATATATACCCGCTCGCCGAAAACCGCCGTGCACTGCACCTTTAGCCGCAGCGTGCCGTCCGCGCCGGTCTCGTAGGTTTTGGCATTGATGTCGTTTAGTACGGGCTTTACGGCGGCAAATTTAGCCGCGCACCTTCCTGCGCGCACCTTTTGCGGATCGACTAGGCCGTGTTTTAGCAGATAAAAAAGCTCGCTCGTGCCGTAAATTTCGCACTCCTCGTTGGGCTCAACTCCATCGATCGTAAGATCATCGGCGCTTTGCGCGCACTCCTTTTCGCGGTACGCGTCGGTGCATACCCGCCGCAAGCTCACGCCTGCGGGGCGTGCAAACTCCGCCTCGCCTAGCATGCCCGATTTATCGAGGAAGGCAAACATATTAAACGCCACCTTCGCCGCACTCACGCCGCCGCTAAGATCCCTAGTCTTGGAGCCGTCGAAATTTCCCAGCCAAACGCCGAGTGTGAATTTAGGCGTGAGAGCGACGGTGTAGAGATCGCGTGCATCGGCGCTCGTGCCCGTTTTAAACATCAACGGCGGCGCGTTTAGGGTATTTTGCCACACCGAGCCGAGATAGGAGCGCGGCGCGTTTCTTAACATCTGCGTTACGATGTAGGCGCTCTGCGGGGTTAAAATTTTAGCATCGTCGCCGATCTTTGCGCCCGCTATTTCGAGCTTCCGCAGCTTCCCGCCGTTTGCAAACGCGCTGTAAAGGCGGCTAAGATCCATTAGGCTCATCGAAATGCTGCCCAGCGCGATACCTGCGCCGTAATAATCCTTGCTAAACTCCGCCAGATGCACGTTTGATAGCATCTCATACAGCCCGTCGTCACCAAGCATCAAATTTAGTTTTACCGCGGGGATATTTAGGCTAAGGCTTAGCGCATCGGTCGCGCTCACCGCGCCCAAAAACCCCTGATTGTAGTTGCGCGGCACATAGCCCGCGAAGGTTATCGGCGCGTCGATCAGCTTCTTTGATGGGGTGATGAGCCCGTGCTCAAGGGCCTTGGCGTAGATGAAGGGCTTTAGCGTCGAACCTACGTTTTTTTGCGAGCGCACGCCGTCGTTTTGCCCCTCATTGGCGCTAAAATCGTGGCTGCCGACGTAAGCGATCACCCTCATGCTTTCGTTGTCGATCAGCACCGCAGCGCCGTTTCTAACGCCCTTATCGCGCAGGGAGAGGATCTCGCTTTTCAAAAAATCCTCAAGCGCGATCTGTATTTTCAGATCCAAGCTCGAATAAATTTTACCCTCGTTTAGACGCGCAAGCTCCTGCGCTAGCGCAGTTTGCTCCTTGGGCTGCGCGCTCGCTTCGGAGCCTGCGGAATTTCCCCGCGCCTTGGCGTTTGGATCGGAATTTATTTGCGCCTTAGTGTCCGAAGCGAAATTTGCCCGCGATTTGGCGCCTGAAACGGAATTTGTCTGTATTTTGGCGCCTGGAGTAGAATCTGTCTGAGCATTAGCGTCCGATGAAGCGAAATGCGTCTGAGCACTAGCGCCCGAAGCGAAATTTGTCTGCGGATCAAAATTTACGCTCGGCCGCTCGCTAGAGTTTGCATCTGCCTGCGGATCTTGCGGCGGATGCGCGGTATCTTGCCGACTATTTAAATTTAGATTTTGCGGATTTTGCGAGTTTTGATGCGGATGCGCGGCACCGGAAGCATTCTGCCGCTTGTTTAAATTTATATCCGCACTCGGATTTTGCGGCAAATACTCGGTTTGCGATTTATTTGAATTTGTATCTGCGCTAAAATTTTGCGGCAAACGCGCAGCGCCTCGTTGCTCGTTTAAATTTAGATTTTGCGAGTTTTGCGACGGGCGGGCGGCATTAATTAAATCTCGCCGCTCATCTAAATTTGCGCTCTTTCCTCCATTTGGTTTTACTGCGCTTTCCGGCTCATTCGATTTTACGCCCGCCTGCGATTTTGCGCCTTCGCGCTCGTTTAAATTTAGGCCCCTCCGTCCGCCCAAATTTAAACTCTTTGGCGCATCTGTTTTAAAATCCGCCTCTTTGGAATTTATTTCTTTCAAATCCACTCCCGCCTGCGTATTTGCGGCATTTAATAAATTTGGCTCACCCCTTGTCGCAGCTGTAAAGCCTGATTCGGCACTCGACGCGTCCAAAAAATTTGACTCTGCCCCCGCCGCGGTTCGGTGCGCAGACGAGCCTGCTTGCTCCGCTACCCCGCCGGGCGCTCCGTTCGAGTCAAAATTTTGAGTAAAATTTACGTCATCTTTGGCGGTAAAATTTTGCATTTTATAATTGCTAAACGCTAACAGCGCGTAATGCGGCGCATAATTGGGCGCTGCGTAGCGTCTGGGCGAGAAGGGCTCCGCGAGGGCGCGCTCGTACTCGCTTTGCGAGATCACGCCGCCCTCTCGCAGCTGCGAAATTAGGCGGTTTTTAAGCGCGTTGATGTTTGATCTGCGGTCCAGGCGGTTTTTGTTAGGGTTTTTTGGAATCACGCTAAGAAACGCGATTTGAGCGTTGCTAAGCTCGCGCAGGTCCTTTTTGAAGTAAAAATACGCCGCGGTCTTGACCCCCTCGATATTGCCGCCGTATGGGGCGAGGTTAAAATACATTCCTAAAATTTCATCCTTGCTGAAGTGCCACTCCAGCTGAAAGGCGTTGAAAATTTCGATGATTTTGTTCTTGTAGCTGCGCTGTTTGGGGCGCATCATACGCGCAACTTGCATCGTAATCGTCGAGGCTCCCACGCGCTCGACGTTGCCCCCGCTTTTTTTAGTAAAATTTTGCGTAAAATTATACATAGCTGCGCGCAGGATCGAGGCTGGATTGACACCGAAATGGTAGTAAAAATACCGATCTTCAAAGTAGATCGCGCTTTGTTTCAGCCGCGGCGGTATCTCGTCCGCGGCTGCGTAGAAGCGCCAAATTTGATCGTCGCTGATCTGCATATTTAAAATTTCGCCGTTTCGGTCATATAAAATTCTACTCTTCTGCTTATTTAGCATATCCAAATTTAGCGGATAAAGCGCGTCTAGTATCAAAAACAGAGCGAATGCAAATGCGCAAAATAGCGCGATTTTTAACGTAAATTTTAGAAATTTCATCGCGCAATTATATCAAAGAATTTTAATGATTTTAGGCTATAATGGCGCCTTTTTGCAAAGGAATAATCTTGGACGCTCTAGCTAAGCTAAACACCGAACAATACGCCGCAGCAACCGCTCCTTCGGGGCACAATCTAGTAATCGCAAGCGCAGGTACGGGTAAAACCAGCACCATCGTCGCGCGCATTGCTCATCTGCTAAATCTCGGCACGAGCCCTAGAAAAATTTTGCTTCTTACTTTTACGAACAAGGCCGCAAGCGAGATGATAGCGAGGCTGCAGCGGCATTTTGATAAAAAAACCACCTCCGCAATCGTCGCGGGCACCTTCCACGCCGTATCCTACGCCCTACTTCGCGAGCTCGGTAAAGGCGTGATTTTAAAGCAACCCGCCGAGCTAAAGACGCTGCTAAAAAGCCTCGTAGAAAGGCGCAAATTTTATCACGTAAGCGACGCGCGCCCCTACGGCGGGGCGTATCTGTACGACGTGTACTCGCTGTATCAAAACAAGGAGATGAGCGCGGATTTTGCGACGTGGTTTAGCAAAAACTACGAGGATCAGGCGGAATTTGCCGAAATTTACGCAGATATTTTGCGCGAGTTTGAGGAGGAAAAGGCGAAATTTAATTACGCCGATTTCAACGACGTATTGCTAAAAATGCGCCATGAGCTGCAAAAGGGCGCGCCGCTACGTTTTGATGAAATTTTAGTGGACGAGTATCAAGACACGAACTCGCTGCAAGGAAGCCTCATCGATGCCTTCGCGACGAAAAGCCTTTTTTGCGTCGGCGATTTTGATCAGAGCATCTATGCCTTCAACGGCGCAAACATCGACATCATCGGCAGCTTCGGCAAGCGCTTTGCGGACGCTAAAATTTACGCGCTAAATATCAACTACCGCTCAAGCTCGGCGATTTTAGCGCTTGCAAACCGCGTCATCGCGAACAATCCGCGCCTTTACGAAAAGAAGCTGATCGTGGGCCGCGAGGGAAAATTTAGCGCGCCTAAGCTGCATGTTTACGACGATACGGCGGCGCAATACTCCCACGTAGCCGCACAGATCGCGCAAAGCGGCACTCCGCGCGAAAAGATCGCCGTTATCTTTCGCAACAACTCCAGCGCCGACGGCGTCGAGGTTGCGCTTAAGGAGCTCGGTATCGGTGCAAAGCGAAAAGGCGGCGTGAGCTTTTTTGAAAGCCGCGAAATCAAGGCCTTTACGGACATCTTCGCGATGATAATAAACCCAAAAGATATGATGGCCTTTATGAGTACGTGTGAATACGCAAGAGGCGTCGGCAGCGCGCTAAGCAAGGAGCTTTTCGATGCGCTAATCGCGCTTGGGCATGGAAGCATTCATGCAGGGCTTTTACGTCCCGACGAGAGCGTTAAAATTTTTGAAAAAAAGAGGAAAAACTATCAGCTCGGGCTTTTTGACGATGTCGATATTATCGGCTCGGTATCGCGCTTTGAGGCTTTGGAATTTGACGAGTTTTTTCGCTCGCATCCGGTTCTAAAACACAATAAAATTACCGAGGGCGGCGCCGTATTTTTGCACGAAATTTATAAAATTTTTAAAAAAAGCGGCTCAGTTGCGAGGTCTGCTACGCTGATCTCGCAGATCAAAGACTCGCGCCTTTTCGCGCTTGTGGCGGATTTCATCGCGACAAAGCGCGCAACGCTAAAAAACGGCAAGATAGACGATGAACGTAAAAAGGACGAGACTGCGCGTATCTACGATAAATGCGGCATTTTAGAGCAGATCGCCGGTAAATACGCGGATCCGCAGAGCTTTTATAATTTCATAACTCTGGGCGCAAAAGAAATGAGCGAGGGCGAGGGGGTAAATCTGCTCAGCGTGCACGCAAGCAAGGGGCTTGAGTTTTGCAGCGTCTATCTCATCGATCTGGCGCAAAACCGCTTCCCGAACCTCAAGCTAATGGCGATGGGAGGCAGCCTGGAGGAGGAGCGGCGGCTATTTTACGTGGCGGTTACTAGAGCGCGCGACGAGCTGGTGCTAAGCTACGCGAAATTTGATAAGATCAGAAAAGTTAGCTACGAGCCGAGCTGCTTTTTAAGGGAAGCGGGGCTGGTGAAGTAGGCGAAATTTTGCTCGTCAAATTTGAAATTTCATTTTAGCGCGGGCGGATCGGTTTGGGTAAGAATTTTACTCCTCGCGTACGTCTGGTGCGCCGCCCTGCTTCTTTATCGGATTGCTGAAGTAGGAATTTCGCCGCGCGATATTTATAAATTTTGCGATTTGTAAATTTTTACGGCGCGAACGCTACCGCGATATTTTGCAGCTCGCTAAATTTCGCAGGCGGTAGCGGGGTTTGAAGCTACGATTGAGAGGCGTGGTTGCATGGGACTTTTTTGCGAGCTGTGCGCGGGCTATGTGGCAGCGCGATCAGGGGCGGTCTAAAAATAGCGATATTTGCGGTGCGGGCGGTTGCAAAATTTTACGCCGCAAATGCGGCAAAATTTTAAAATTTCGCTCCTGCTCTGCCGTAGAGTTTTGACGCGGTAAATTCTCCGCGAAATCTCGCACGGATAGAATTCGCAGCGAAATTCGGCGATAATAAAATTCCGCCGCCCTATTTCATCTTTCTCTTACTTTGAAATTTGCGTATTTTATACATCGCGGAGCTAAAATTTTATTTGATAAATTCCAAAAATACCGCAAATTCTACGACGAGTTAAAATTTACGGACGCACCAAATTTACGGCGCCGCAAAATTTTAAATTTCACTACGTATTGCGCACGCTGTAAAAATACGCGCCCTGCCAAATTTATTGGCGCGACGGAATTCCGAGCGGCGACAACTCGCATATTTATAAATAGATTTCGCGTCGCGTAAAATTCCATTGCCGGTAAAGTTTGCTGTCTATCAATTTATCGCCGCATAAAATACTATCCCGCAAATTTAACGCAGCGCAAAGCCCTTCGCCGCGTAAACTCACAGCGTATTGAACACCCTATCTCCCGCGTCTCCAAGACCCGGCACGATATATTTTTGCTCGTTTAATCTCTCGTCGATCGCCGCGGTAAAAACCTCGACCTGCGGGTAGATCTCGCTAAATCTATGAAGCCCCTCGGGCGCTGCGATGATGGAGATAAATTTGATCTTTTTAACGCCGTTTTTCAGCAGAAATTTCACCGCATCGATCGCCGTGCCGCCAGTCGCAAACATCGGATCGATGATGATTGCGGTGCGCTCTGCGGCATCTGCGGGCAGCTTGGCGTAAAAAAACTCCGCCTGCGCGGTCTTTTCGTCGCGCTGAAAGCCTAAAAATCCCACGCTAGCGTCGGGCATAAGCTTAAATACGCTATCTAGCATCCCCAGTGCGGCGCGTAAAATCGGGCAGATCATGATCTTTGTGGCGAGCTTATACGCGCTGGTCTGCGCCACGGGCGTATGCACGCTCACCTCGCGCAGCGCTAGATCGCGCGTCGCCTCGAACATCATCAGATAGCTGATCTCATCGACGAGCATGCGAAACTGAAACGGATCGGTCCCTCTATCGCGCAGGATCGTGAGCTTATGCTCGATCAGCGGGTGCTTGATCAGCCTCACGTTAGGCAGCTCGCACGCGGTTTGGTATGTACATTTTTGGCTTTGGCTCATTTTCTCTCCTTAAATTTATTGAATTTTACGCCCTTTTAGGCATTTTGATCGTATGTTTTAGCACGAGCGCTCGCGTCATGTCGCTGAAATTTCGCCGATAACGGCAACGCGATTTTAAATTTAGCTCATTTTAGCTCGCAATGCGCGCGTTACGTTTAAATTTAGCTCGGCGGCTCACTTTTAATTTAGCGCTTTTAAAAACGCAGCCCTTTAAATTTTGCTCGCTTGCGTCGCCTCTGATTTGGTCGCTATTTAAACAGGGCGCGCTTTCTATCGGCACCGAGCGCTACTTTTCGGCGAGCGCTCGCGGCGTAAATTTCATCTGCGAAATTATCGTCTGAGGCGGCTTTAAATTTACTTAATGCTCGCGCCCGTAAGCCAAATTTTAAAATTCCCAGCTATCCTTGCGCGCCGATAAAATTTTAATTTCATGCATGCGGGCGCTACGCAAACGAGCTCAAACAAACCGAGCGTATCTTTTAAATTTAACTCGCCGCAAGCCGTTAAATTTTAACGTGCCGCGGGCAATCAAATTTAACAGCCCTATTCCTTTACCACGCGCAGGAACGAATACACGTCCTGAACTCCGGGCGCGTGCGTCGCATACCAGATCGCGTGCTTTTCGTGCTCAATGTCGCTCACTACGCCGCTAAATACCACGTCGCAGCCCACGATCGCTACGCGCACCGCAGTGCCCGAAACGTCGGTGTCGGAAAATAGATTTTTCTTTAAATTTGTAAAAATTTCAAACGAATTGCACGGATATTCGGGCTTTTTGACGCGCAGATAGGTATGCACGCGCCGCACGCCTTCTGTTTGTCTAGCTAAAGCAAGTAGTGGCTCGCGCATCGCTTCGCTATCCAGTAGCCCGATGAGATAGACCTCGCCGTAGAAGCATTCGACCTCCAAATCCCAGCTGCTAAGGCCTTTGGTAAATAGAATTTTGCTTTGAATTTTAGTCTGGATGAGCTTGTCGCTAGCGACCTCGCTGACGCTGCGGCGGTCGCGCGCTACGGAGTAGATGTCGTATACGCTAAGCGCGTTGCCCGCGGGCGCCAGCGGAGCCGCGCACGAGCTAAATAGCGCCGCGCAAGAGAGCAAAAACACCGCTAAAATCGCTAGAAACAAAACTCTCAAACCCTCTCCAATCTCGTTTAATTTCTAATTATCTCAAGCCGGTTGCCGGCGCCGTTTTTTAAATTTAACCCCGCAGGCACCGTTTTATCGCAGCTTCAAATTTTGCGCCGCGAGATTACGCCCAAACCGCGCGCCGTAAAATTTTACAATATAAATTTTAAAATTTACGTTGTAATTCGCACGGCTTGCAGAATTTTGCGCTTTTGCCACGGCGGAATTTCGCGCGCAGTATTCGTCGCCGTAAAATTCTACGTGGCTAAATTTAATTGCAAATTTGCCGCTGCGAATTCTACGAGGTAAAATTTCTCGCGGCGGAATTCGCCACTGTAAATTTTATATTGCAAAACTCGCGCCCAAAATTCCGCCCGGTCGCGGCTAATTCGTCGTAAGCCCGCCGTCTATCGCAAATATCGCGCCGCTGACCCACTTCGCCGCATCCGACGCCAAAAACACCGCCGCATCGCCGATATCCTGCGCGTTGCCGATTTTGCCGAGCGGATAGATATTTTTTACCATCTGTTCAAACGCCTCGCGCCCCTGCGGGCTAAGCGCATTTAAATTTCGCTCAAACTGCGGCGTCAGCACGCTTCCGGGCGCTATGGCATTGACGCGAATGCCGAGTTTGCCGACCTCAAAGGCAAGCGATTTGGTGAAAGAATTTAGCGCGCCTTTGGTAATCGAATACGCCGTCGTGGTGCGCCCCACGAGCATTCGGTTCGCAAAATACGACGAGATATTGATCACGCAGCCCTTGCTAGCCGCAAGCGCGCCCAAAAGCCCCTGAGTAAGCAGATATGGCGCTTTGACGTTTAGGTTTAGATGAGCGTCTAGCAGCGCTTCGTCGGTCGCCTCAAAGGGTACGAATTTTCCCAGTCCGGCGTTATTTACAAGGATATCTATCTTAAGGGGTAGTGCTAAAATGCGCTCGCAAAGGCCTTTTATCGTTTTGCTTTGCGCCAAATCCGCCTCTACCGCGTAAGCTTTCACGCCGTAACCGCCTAGGTTCTCCTGTGCGATTTTTAATTTCTCCTCGCTTCTGCCGAGTAGGATCAAATTTGCGCCCTCTTCGGCGAAACACTTTGCGATGCCAAGCCCTATGCCGTCGCTTCCGCCAGTGATTACGGCAGTTTTTCCCTCTAATTGTTTCATACTTTTCCTTTCAATGCGTAAATTTATGCTCTAAAAATTTGAGCGAGATTTATGAATCTCGCAAACTTCAAAATTTTGCAGGCTTTGAAATTTTACCCGCTTTAAAATTTCGCTCACTTTAAAATTTTACGGCGAAGCAAAGTTTCGTCAATAAAATTTTACTAATTTTAAAATTCTACCGATAAAATTTCACGGCGGAATTTCATCGCAAAGCTCGCGGCGGAATTTCATCGGGAATTTCATCCGTAAATTCCACCCAAACTGCGCCGCTTGGCTTACAGCACCTGTTTTACGCTACTAGCCGTGATTTCAAGTAGCCTCGTAGCAAACGGAAATTTCGCCTTCGTTTCTTCAAACTCCGCACCGCTATCAATAAAGCGCGCTGTGCCCTTCACTACAAAGCCACGCCCCGCTCCGAACCTGCCTGCTAGCTCCTTCGTTGCGACGCTAAGCTCGACGTTCGGATTAGCCTCCACGTTGCTTTGCGTCTTTTTCATACCCGCAGCGGGGATAAGGATGCGATCACCTTTAATGACGAGATATCTGTTCCACGTATTGCTGATATGAGCCTCGCCCTGCGCGCAGGTAGCGATACCCACGGCGCATTCATAATTCAAAATCTCCAAAAATTCCTTGCTAAACATTTTCTCTCCTTAAATTTACATTTTAAAGCTCGCGATTTTGGCTGACAAGCCCCGCGCGCAACTGAAATTTTAACTACCTCCGCCATTTTCCGCCGCGGTTAAATTTTATACTTCAAAAGCGCCTCCTTGTCGGCTTTGCTTACGCGGAAGCTATCGCGGATCTTCGATATCGCCTTGTTTTGGATAAATTTAGCCGCCCGCTTGCTCGCCAAAAACGCAAGCGTGATCTCGCGCTGTTTGATAAACATCTCCGCTATCGCCCACGCCGCGCCCATCTGCACGTAGTACCGCTCGTCGCTTTCGGTGGCGCAAATTTCAAAAAATTCCTCGGGCGTGAGCGCGCTCATATTTCGCATAAAATAAACGTAGAAAAATCGCCGCTCAAACTCGTCCGCGCCGCTTTTAGCCTGCTTTAGCAGCTCGTCCGCACAAGCGTCGTCACTGAATTCTGGAGCGAACATATCGCAAACCGCCCAATTAGGCATCGTTTTAATAAAACTGCTAGCAAGCGCGAATTTCGTCTCATCCTGCTTTAAAAGCATTATGAAAAAGCCTTTTAGCACGAACTCTTCGTGAAAAACCGGCTCGTAATTTTGCAGCTTGCGACGCGCCTCGTCCGCCTCTCCCAAAGCGGCGAAGCTTTTGCGGGCAAGCGCGCGAAGTGCCGGTGTGCGCACGCCCAAAATCTGCGGCGCGGGTATTAGGCGCTGCGAAAATTTCGCCAACTTCTCCTCGCTTAGCGCCCGCAGCTGCCCTAGCATATTTTCTCGTAAATCCATAGCTTTCCTTTAAATTTTGATTTCAAATTTTAACCCACCAGGCGCAAGCCGATTTCGGCGCGCCGAAATTTAGCCACACCAGATTATTTATTTAAACAGATCGCGTCGCTCAAACTAATCGCCCGATAGATCGCGTTTAAATCGCTCGCCGCACCCGTTCAAAGTCTTTTGTCTAAAAAACATGCCTGCTAGATCGCTCTGTATACCGCCATACAGAGCAAACCGTACCGCAAAAGCCGCTTAAATGAAACTCGGCGCGTCGTTTGAAAACAAAATTAGATCGCCGCTGTGCGTATTTTCGCTCAAAACTCGCTGCAGATCGCGCTTATCTTTCAAAACGATAGTCTTTACGGGACTGATCTTGCTTTGCAGCACCTCGGAATTTAGCTCGCCCGTAATGATTGCAAGATCAAAAATTTCATCGATTTTGGCGGCCAGCGTCTCGTTGTCCTTGCGCGTACTCTCGACGATGCCCGGCGTGATGATGACCTTGCGCCCGCCGTAGCTTCGCATCAGCTCGTAGCTTTGCAGCATGCCGCTTAGATTGCCGTTGAAGCTATCGTCGATGATGATCTTGCCGCCCGCATCGAGCCGCGCGAGGCGGTGCTCGACGGCGCCGACGTGCGCGACGCGGCTTTTGATCTTATCAGCGCTAAGCCCTAAAAATCGCGCGATCTTTATGCACGCAGCGAGATTTGCGGCGTTAAATTTACCCAAAATCGGCGCGAAAAACTCATGCCTCTTTCCTTGTTCGCTACGCCCGTTTGAAATTTTACGCTCGTTTGCGGCCTCTTGCGTGCCCCACTCTTTGACGTTACAAATTTTATCGTCGCTAGCGGCACGAGCGGCTTGTTCGCAAAATTCTCGCTCGCTTTGTTCGGCGTAGGATACGGAATTTGCATCGTCAAAATCGGCGCCATAATTTTTAGAATTTTTGTCTTTTTCCGCGCATGCCGCACTGCTAAAATCGCCCTGCCCTTCGCTCTCTGCGGCGGATGTTTCTGCGCGTAGCGTGGAATTCTCGCCGCTAGCACCGTTTTCATCATCGCTCAAATTAAGGCTAAATTTTATTCCGTCCAGATCCGCACCGCAAATTTCCAGCCCCTCGTCATAGATCGTGACGCGCTCGTCCGCGCTTTTTTGCGTGGAGCTGTGCAAAAACGCATGCTTTAGCCGCGCGCTTGTGAGCGCTTCGAGCTTGGTTTTGCGGATGTTTTCGATGCTTTTGAAATACTCGATGTGTTGCGCGCCGATCTCGCCCACGACGACGATCTGCGGCGCCAAAAATTCAGTGATCTCGGCGATATCGCCGCTTAGCCTGGCGCCTGCTTCGGCGATATATATCTGCGTATCTGCGGGTAGCGCCTCGTTTACGTCGCGCACGAGCCCTGCTAGCGTGTTTACCGAGCGCGGCGTCTTGTAGCAGCGAAAGTCGCTTTTTAAAATTTGATACAAGAAGTTTTTAATGCTCGTCTTGCCGTAGCTCGCGGTGATCTGAATGATCGTAAGCGAGGGCATCTGGGCCAATTTTTTGCGTGCGTCGGCCTTAAATTTCGCAGCCTGTGCCCGCTCGTAAGCAAAGCTCGCCGCAAGAGCGGCGCCAAGCGGTAAAAAGATCGGCAAAATCGGCCCCCCCGCGGCATAAAACGCGGCGTTAAAGCTAAACACACAAATCGCCAAAATCGCAAAAAATCGCTTCACGCGCGGCGTAAAGACGAGCTTTTTATCAAGCCCTCTTTGCCAAAAATAAAGCGCTAGCGCGTAGGCCGCGACGATTAGAATTTTAGCGGCGTGCAAGGCATAGAGGGGCGTGGCGCCGAATTTAGCCACGCCCAAGCCCGCTGCGATCTCGCAGCCAAAATACGCCGCCAGCGGCAAAATCAAAAAATAGAGGTGCCACGCGGGTTTGGTGAAGTGAAAGATGATGCGCGCGGGCTTGTACGAAAACCACTGCAGGCAGGTGATCAGATAAAAGCCTAGCAGTAGGACGAATGCCGCGTGCGCGATCAAAAATATTATATTCATCTTTTAAAATCCTTTTTATAAATTTACGCGCCTGCTTTGCGAGCCTGTGCGGGCAAAAGCGCGGCAAGCTCGGACTGACCGACATTCGGCGTCATTTGCAAATTTTACGAATTCTCGCTTCGCAAATTCTATTTTTGCAAACTTGCGCGCTCGCAAATTCATGCTCTCGCGAAGGCTGCGCGAGCCGCGCTAGATAAATTTACGCTGCCGCGTGCCTCCATTTTCGATACCGCGCAGCATCCATCTCTCGCAACCTGAAATTTTCGCACGATGCGTATCTTGCGACATCGAGCCTTATCTCGCGCGATGATTTGCATTATTTGTGGCACATAGACCTTATGTCGCGGTGAGACTAAATTTAATTGCCCGCTTTTCGGTGCACGCACGCGGTTTCGGCGCGTCTTGTACGGCCATCATAATCGCAAACACAGAGTAGAAACGATCCGCTGCTGCGTTAAAATTTTAAAATTTAACGCAGCACGCTGCAATTTGAGCTTTTCATTTTATACTACGCGCCCAAAGAGCAAATTTTTGCTCTGATAAATTTTAAACGCATACGCACGCGGCTTTATAATCTAAATTTACGCTTCGGTTCGCGATCTTTGGCGCAAACACTCCGCAAAATTTTAAAACGCGGGCGAACTGCACTAAAGCGCCGCATTGAAACGCTTTTTAAAATATACTCGCTGCCACCTCGCTTTTCGCGTGATCTGTTTTTATATCTAAAGCGCGATTTTTAGCGGCGCAAAAATTTCGCGGCTAAATTTTAAAATTTACACAAAATCGCGTTTCGTTTTAAATTTAGCGCGGCGCCAAATCGTTAAATTTAGCTGCCGCCAAGCTCATTTTCGATCTGCTCGCCGATAAAATCCGCGCTCTGCAAAAAGAAAAAGTGATCCCCCGCCAGCGGATAAAATTTGCTGTTTTTAATGAGCGAGTGGATCAACTCGCCGCTTTTTAGGCTAGTGGCGCGATCGTCCTTGCCCCAAAAGATAAGCGCATTTTGCGGGTTTAGCGCGGAAAAAATATCGCGGAAGTCCTCATTTACGACGTTTTTTAGCGTCTCATACATCGTCTTGCTCATACCTGCGGCATCCTTGCTCGCAAACGCGCGCCAAAGCCCCGCCAGTCCAAGTCTTTTTAAAATTTTAAAAATCGCGATTTTGGCGCGCACGGCAAAGGGCTTGGGCTCGATGATACCGGCGCTGCTTAGCAATATGAGATTGCGCGGAGCTAGCAATGCAGCGATCTTGCCGCCGAAGCTGTGCCCCATGATCGCTGCGGGCTGCTTGCCAAAAGCTGCGATAAAGGCGCGCATAATCTCTGCGTAATCCTCGCTGCTAAGGGCGTGCGCAGGCTGGGAGCTGGCGCCAAATCCCGGCAGATCGACACACACTAGCGCGTAACGGCGAAATTTATCCGAAAAAGCCCGAGACATAAGCGCCTTGTTTGCGCCCCAGCCGTGCAGCACCAAAATATATTCGGCACGCTGCAAATTTGAAATTTCGTAGCTGATTTTGTAGCTCTCGCCGCCGCAGATGAGCTCCTTACTCGCCACCGCCGCTCCTTTTGGCGTAAACGGCTTTGAGCAGCTCGACTGCTTTTTCGAGCCGCTCAAACTCGCTCATACTGATCATCACGGCTTCGAATTTGTTGTTTTTGACGATCAGAGCTTTTTTAATCTCTTGGCTTTTGATCTTGTTTAAAACGGTGCTGAAGTTGCGCACGATCTCGGTAGCGGTGTAAATTTCGTCTTGATTTATCATAACTCAACCTTTTGAGGTAAAATTTTACGCAAAATTTAGCGTAAAATTTTAAACGATTGGCTATTTATTAGCGGTAATTTTGGTGATTAGCTCGTAGCTTACAGGGATCTGCCTCATCGGCGGCAGCGACGAAGCAAGAGCTGCTAAGACCTCGGGGAAATCGTCAAATAGGTAGTTTGCGAGACTGCCTGGGTTTGGATTTATCTCGTTTAGATAAATTTCGCCCTCTTTTTCAAAAAAATCGCAGCGAATGAGCGCGCCATCGAATGATCCTGCGTTATAAAGCCGCGCAAAGGCGTCTTTCATCTTGCCCTCTAGCAAAGCGCCAGGACGAGCGGGCTCGATCGCGCCACTACGCGAAAAATCCAAATATTTACGATCGAAATTTAAATAGCCCTCTTTTTTCGGCTCTTCTATATTCGAAAATACGATTTTGCCGTCTATTTTAGCGCCTGCGAGATTGAATTCCTTTACGTTTTCCCAGTACGGCTCTACGATCGCGCTGTCATCCAGCTCAAAAGCCTGATCCAGCGCGTAGCTAAACTCGCTTTCGTTCTTGGCTATCGAAATTCCAATGCTAGAGCCCAAATGAGCGGGCTTAACGATGATCGGAAAATTAAAATTAGGCAGGCTAGTACGATTTACGATCTCATACGGCAGGGTTTTTACATTTGCGATTGCGGCTAGGTGCTTGGTTAAAATTTTATTATAACTTAGCACGCTAGCTTCGATGCGAGGTCCGATATAAGGGATGCCAAAAAACTCAAATAGCGCTGCCATTTTGCCATCCTCGCCATCGCAGCCGTGGATTAAATTGATATATGTGCCGACTTCTAGCATGCTTTTGCTAAACATTCCGCTTTCAAAAAATCCGCCCGCACCAATGCTAAGCTCTTTTGCTTTAGCATAGCCGCCCTGCTTAAAATACGCTGCGCGCATATTTTTATCCTCGATGCGGTAAAATTTACGATTTTTATCGCAAAATACAAACTCCAAGTCCCAGCCTTTTAGGGCATTTTTAACGGCAATTGCCGAGATGATACTTACTTCGTGCTCGTAGCTCTGAGCTCCAAAAACTATGCCAAATTTCATTGCTTTCCTTCAAATTTTATTTTCTACGCTAATTTTTTTAACGCCTCTTTGACAAGATCTGACGTATTCGTGCTGCTGCATCCCGCTAAAATTTGATTGATCTTATCGCGCTTAAATCCAAGGCTTTGTAGCGCGGACGCCGCTTCGTTTTTATAAGTCTCGCTAGGACCGAATTCCATTAGCTTCGCATCGCCCAGTTCGGCAATGATCCGTCTAGCGGTCTTTGGGCCGATACCCGGAACTGAAGTTAGCGTCGCAGCATCCCCCGTAGCTACGCAACGCGCAAAATCCTGCGGAGCGAGCGTCGAACAAACCGCCATCGCCGTGCTTGCACCTACGCCACTAAGCTTGATTAGGGTTTCAAACATCTTTTTTTCACTCTCGTCTAAAAACCCGTACAGCAAATCGGCATCCTCGCGCAGAATTTGTACGCACGCAAGCTCGGTCAGCTTGCCCTGCGTGAGCTTCGCGGAGGTATTTAATGACAATGAAAGAGCGTAGCTCACGCCGCTAGCGCATTTAATGACGCAAGCAGTGGGCTCCTTGCGCGTGATAATCCCTTCGATCGCCGCTATCATCTAAGAGCCTTTAAAATTTCATTTATACTCTCGTTAAGCGCTAAATTTAGGGCATTATAAATGCTTTGCGAGCTAGGATCAGGCACGAAAACGCGCTTAGTGACGATGCCCGATTTTATGCTTTCTAAAGAATTTAAAATTTCATATCCCATCGTGACGGTTGCTTGATCGTTATTGATCTGAAGCGCTACGATACTGGTTTTTAGGCGCAAATCCCGCTCTTTTGGCACAAAGATCGGATTTAGCGAGCAGGTGGAAAATGCCGCATCAAGCAGCGCCTTATATACCATCTCGCTAGGCATCGTAATAAATTTGGCGTCGCTTGCGAACCGCGTTCGGTTTCTAAAATCCACTATTAAAATATCCCGCCTATCGACGAGATCGGTCGCCGTGATAGTGTCGATAAAGATATTTTTACGTGCACCGCTAGGATTTACGCAGCGCTTTTGATCATAACGCAGCTCGTAGTAGGTGTATGGCTTAGCCTGCTTAGCTAAGCAGCCACCTAAAAATATCACTGCTAGCGTCGCAGCAAGCGTAAACTTTATAAAATTTTTCATCTTTATTCCTTTTTATCGTCGCGATCCGCGCCTTTAGAAGTGTCTTTAAAAAAGAAATCGTAAGGATTGTCCTCTAGCCTAAACATCGCGCCTTGAAATTCTCTAAGTGATTTTTTTAGCTCGCCAAGAGTGTTTTTTGCCTCCTCAAGCGTAGGATCCAAGATCGCTTTTAGATTGTATTCGCCGCGATCGATACGCTTAGTGATGATACCTGCGGTTTTATCCAGTGAATTCGATAGATTGGCAGCACTCACGGCAAAAGCGTTTAGATTATCTAGCAGCGCGTCCAGCTCCTTCTCGCGCTCGTTTAAATTTGCTATGAGAGTATTTACGTTAGCAAGCAGCGCGTCTAAGCTTTGGAATTTTTTCTCATCACTTAGCTCGGCGCTAAATTTATCCATCGAAGATAGAATTCTATCCACTTTATCGGTATTTTGCTTAGACAACAGCCCGTTAATCTTAAAGATCATCTCGCTCACGCTATCGGTGATGACTTCAGCTTTAGAGCCGATTTTATCAAGAAGCGTCTTATCCAGCGCAATTATCGGCTTTTTATCATTCGGCGAGAAAAGCTTGCCACTTCCTTTCGTGATATTTATAAACGCGATTCCGCTGATGCCTTGAGATTCTACCTTGGCGACGCTATCTTGCGAGATCGGCAGCTTGCTTTTTACTGAAATTTCAATCTCAATAATCGCATTTTCGATATCGGCAAAATCGATGCTTTTAATAATGCCCGCATTTACGCCGATAAATTTAACTTCGGAATTCTCCTTAATGCCTACGGGAAGCTCTTTTGTGTGGATATAGTAGGAGCGGTAGCTCTCGCCGCGGTCGGTCTTTGTAAGCATCCACCACATAAACGCCGTAAGAGCCGCGACGCAGATCATAACAAATGCGCCTACTATAGTATATGAAGTTCTATTTTCCAATCTTTTCTCCTAATTTCAGAGCGTAAAATTTAAGCCCTAAGATATGCCTTAAAATAGCCATTTGGGCTTAAATTTTAAAACTTAGCACTTTCTCAAATAGCCGCAAAATTTGCAGAATCATCTGAGTTTAAATTTTAAAGCTTAGCGTGCATTTTGAAATTTCAAAATATCGTCGCGCCGTATTTTAGCGTAAAATTTTACCGCCCCGGTTTAAATTTAACGCCGCTTGCTCGCCGAAATTTTAAAATTTCAATGCGCTATCCGATAAATGCGCCCTTAAATGCGACCCGACTGAATTTTAAAATTTCGATTGAGCCGCTAAAGTCTAAATTTTAAAATTTAAGCCCTGCGGAGCCTGGAATTCCTCGCTAGGTTTAAAATTTAAAATTTTCCCACCGCTATTTTAAAATTTCAGCTTGCACCTATATAAATTTTATCCGATTTTACCCGCCGCGATGCGTATTTTGGCTCGGTAAATTTCAAAGTTCAATCCCTTTGCCGCATCTTAAATAGCTCTTCAAGGGGGTTATCCTCCAGGTTTGAAATCTCTTTTATGCTTCCTTCAAAGGCAATTTTTTGATTATCCACGATCAAAAACCGATCCAAAATGTCAAAGATACTATCCACATCGTGCGTGACCATCACGACCGTGACGCCGAGGCTGTCTCTAAGCTCGCAAACAAGCCTATCAAGGGCTCTGGCACTGAGCGGATCAAGTCCCGAGTTTGGCTCGTCCAAAAATAAAATTTCAGGGCTAAGTGCTAGCGCGCGAGCCAGCGCTACGCGCTTTTTCATACCGCCGCTAAGCTCGTTTGGGCTAAGCGCGGCGGCCTCCTTCTTAAGCCCCACCTTTTGGATCCAAAACATCGATAGCTCATCTATCTCGCGCTCGCTAAATTTAGAGTATTCGCGCAGCAGCACGCCTACGTTTTCAAGCACGCTCATCGAGCTGTAAAGCGCGCCGAACTGAAACATCACGCCGCATTTTAGGCGGATCTCGTTTTGCTCCGCCTCGCTTACACTCCAAATATCGCGCCCAAAAATTTTAATCTCGCCGCTTTGCGGGCGCTTTAAAAATATGAGCGTTTTCATCAGCGTCGTTTTACCGCTGCCGCTGCCACCTAAAAAGCCGTAAATTTCGCCCTTTTTGACGCTAAAGTTTACGCGATCGTGCATAATGCGCGATCCGTACGCGGTAGTAACGTCGCGCGCGACTATGATTTTGGAGGTTTCGCTAGACTGCGCTTGCTCGCTCATAGCCCGATTTCCGAAAACAAAACCGCAAATACCGCGTCGATCGCAATGACCCAAAATATCGCATTTACGACGCTAATAGTAGTGTATTCGCCGATGCTTTGGGTATTTCCTTTTACTTCGAAACCCCGCATGCAGCCGATGATAGCAATGAATGCCCCGAAAAACGGCGCTTTAATCACACCTACTAAAAAATGCCTAAGCTCTACAGAAGCCTTAAATCTATCCAAATAATCGCTAAAGGCTATGTCTAAATACGCGTCACACACGATCATCTGAGCAAAAATACTTACCGAATCTGCGATAAAAATGACTAGCGGCATGATTAGTACCATCGCGATAATGCGCGGCATCGCAAGAAAATAAAACGGATCAAAGCCCATCGTCCTCATCGCATCGATCTCTTCGGTGATCTTCATCACGCCGATCTGCGCCGTAAAGCTCGAAGCCGAGCGACCCGCGATAACGATAGCGGCGATTAGAGGCGCTACTTCACGAAGCGTCAAAGCGCCCATTATATCGATGATATAGATGCTGGCGCCAAATTTAGAAAGCATATCCGAGCCGATGTAAGCAAGCACGATACCGATCAAAAACGCTGTCAATGAGACGATGAAAAGCGCGTCTATGCCGCTATCTTTAATGAAATTTACGGTTTCTTTGAAACGGAATTTCATCGGATGAATTACAAAAGCCGCGAGTTTGGAGAAAAACTCGCCTAAAAAGCCAGCAAGGCTTAGCAAGCCTAAAATTCCAAGATGGCAATAAAGCCCGATCTGCGCTAAAAAATTTAGCCTGCGAGACTCGGGTACGTAGCTAAAATCGATCGTTTTATCATCCATAAAGCTCAGAATTTTGGCAGCTTTGCAGCTATTCTCTACAAGGCTAACCCGCTTGCCGGCAAGGGCGTTTTTGATCATCAGCGCCATGAAATAGTCTAAATTCGAAATTTCGCTTAAGCTTAGCTCCAGCTCGTTTAGATTTTTTACCGCTTTTTTTAGTGCAAGCAGCTGGGCGCGCGAGCTTTTATAGTTCCACTGCCCGCGTAGCGATAGGGTATTTTTCCCACCCGAGCTTTCGAGCGAAAAGGCTAAATTCCGCAAAAATTTCTCTCCAAAATCAAAAAATAGGGGAAATTATAATATAATCAACCTTGGCATTTTATAAAATTTAATGGAGATTTATGCTCAGAGGCTTTTTTACAAATAGCGCAGGCACGCTGGTTTCGCGAGTTTTGGGTTTCGTGCGCGACCTGCTTACCGCATCGGTTTTGGGCGCAGGGATTTACAGCGATCTGTTTTTCGTAGCGTTTAAACTACCCAATCTTTTCCGCAGACTATTCGGCGAGGGAGCCTTTACGCAGGCGTTTTTGCCTAGCTTTACCGCCGCGCGCAAAAAAGGAATTTTTGCCGCAGCGGTGCTAATAAAATTTAGCATTTTCATCGCGCTTTTAACGGCGCTCGTGCTGCTTGCCGCGCCTGTTTTTACTAAAGTTTTGGCATACGGATTTAGCGCCGAGCAGATCGGTCTTGCGGTGCCCTACGTGCGGATAAATTTTTTCTACCTCACGTTTATCTTCGTCGTTACGCTCTTTGCCTCGCTGCTTCAGTATCGCGACCACTTCGCTACGACGGCGTTTTCGACTGCGCTTTTAAATTTGGCGATGATCGCGGCGCTTCTGCTAGCTCGCGGCAAAGACGGCGCTACGGCGGTGCTCTATCTTAGCTTCGGCGTCGTAGCAGGCGGACTTTTGCAGCTTGCGGTGCACGTTTATGCGTTGAAATTTACCGGTATGCTACGCGTCTTAGCGGGCGGCTTTGCGCGGCTTGCGCGGGGCGATAAAGCACAAACGCAGGGCTTTTATAAAAATTTTTTCGCGGGCGTACTCGGTGCGTCGGCACTTCAGCTAAGCTCGTTTATAGATACCTTTTTTGCGAGCTTCCTTGCTAGCGGCAGTATCAGTTATCTTTACTACGCCAACCGCATATTTCAGCTGCCGCTCGCGCTTTTTGCGATCGCGCTTAGCACGGCAATCTTTCCGCGAATGAGCAAATTTGTAAAAGCTCACGACGACGCGCAGGCTCTGGCGCTCGTGGAGCGCGGATTTTACTTCCTTTTGACGCTGCTAGGGCTTTCCGCGATAGGCGGCGTGATGCTGCGAAACGAGATCACGCAGCTGTTATTTGAGCGCGGAGAATTTACCCGCCAAAATTCTATCGAATGCGCCGCGGTTCTTGGCGCGTATATGGTAGGGCTCGTGCCGTTTGGACTGTCTAGGATTTTTTCGCACTGGCTGTATGCGAATATGAAGCAGAAGCTAGGCGCGAAAATTTCGATCTGGTGTGTTTTTATAAACGTCGCTTTGTGCGCACTGTTTTTTAAACCCTTTGGTGCGGTGGGACTTGCATTTGCAAGCACGATAACGGGGGCGTTTTTGCTCGGCTTCAACCTCTATTTTTTTGGATTTAATAACTTTTTAGCTATAATCCGCGCAAAAAAAATTATTGCGATCGCGGCGCTTTGTGCAGGCGAAGCGGCGATTTTATATATTTTAAAAGGCTTGTATTATGGTAATTTATGATAGTTTAAGCAAAAAGAAGCTCCCGTTTAAGCCCATTAGCGAGGGGTTGGCGCGCATTTACGCCTGCGGCCCGACCGTTTATGACGACGCACATTTAGGGCACGCAAAAAGCGCCGTGAGCTTCGATCTGCTGCGCCGCGTACTACAAGCGGAGGGCTATGAGGTTAAATTTGCGCGAAATTTCACCGACATCGACGATAAAATTTTAAAAAAGATGGTGCAGAGCGGCAAGAGCCTGGAGGAGATTACGGAGTTTTACACCCGTAGATATTTGCAGGATATGAGCGCGCTAAACGTCGAGGACGCGAGCATTTCGCCCAAGGCGACCGAAAATATCGCCGCGATCTGCGAGCTCATATTCTCGCTTCTTCAAAAAGGCTTTGCCTACGAGATCGCCGGTGACGGCATCTACTTCGACACGCGCAAGGACGGGGATTATCTAAGCCTTAGCGGTAAAAAAGAGGGCGTCGGCAAAAACATCGCCCGCGTCGCCTCAAACGATGCCAAGCACGACGAGAAGGACTTCGTGCTGTGGAAATTTGACGAGAATTGGTTTGATAGCCCGTTTGGCAAAGGGCGCCCGGGCTGGCACAGCGAGTGCGTCGCGATGATTTTGGCGCACCTTGATAGCGGCGATCCGCAATTTTGCATAGACATTCACGCAGGCGGCGCCGATCTGCTCTTCCCGCATCACGAAAACGAAGCCGCGCAGTGCCGCTGCGCCCGCCATAGAGCGCTAAGTAAATACTGGCTTCACAACGGCTTCGTGCAGGTAAATAACGAAAAGATGAGCAAGAGCCTCGGCAACTCCTTTTTTGTAGGAGACGCCCTAAAAATCGCACCCGGCGAGGCGCTGAGATTTTATCTTTTAAGCTCGCATTATAGAGCAAATTTTAATTATTCGATAGCCGATCTACTTGCGAGTAAAAAGAGGCTCGATAAAATTTACCGCCTTAAAAAGCGCGTCCGTGACGTTTTAGCTCCCGCTGCGGGACAAAATTCTGCGCCCGAACTGCCCGCTACAGAGGCTAAATTTAGATCGGAGATGATGGAGTTTTTAAGCGATGATCTCAACACCTCAGGTGCGCTTGCGGTGCTCGATAGCTTCGTAGCAAGCGCGAACGAAGCGCTTGATCGCGCGCCAAAAGATAAGGCGCTAAAAGCCCGTATCGCCGCAAATTTGGAGTTTGCAAAGCAGACGCTCGGAATTTTATATGAGGACGAGACCGAATACTTTCGTTTCGGCGTGAGCGAGCAGCAAAGAGCGCAGATCGAGGAGCTGATAAAACAGCGCGGGCGGGCGAAGGCGGAAAAGGACTTTGCGCGTGCGGATGCCATCAGGGCACGCCTTACGGATATGAAGATCGAAGTGATGGATACGCCCGGCGGCACCGTTTGGGAGGTCGCAGCGGAGTAAAACGTAAAATTTAGCGTAAAATTTTATGTTAAATTTTATGATTTTTTACGATGAGAAGCGTAACTCCGAACGCTAATCCGCGCGAAAATTTTAGCGCGATTTTATTTGCCGTATCACGATACGGCGGTGTGATTTTATTTAGCGATGCGATATGTGGCGCGACGCGGCGACAGAGGCGCGAGGTGGATAGCGATTTTCATTCGTCGGCGCAGCTGATACGGCGGCGCGATATAGCGCGGTACAGCGGTAGCACTACGGATCGTCTGTGCGTAAATTTCAGTGCGATTTTATGGCAACTGGCAATACAGAGTTGTGCCGCAGCGCAGTAAAAAGCAGCACTGCCGCGCACCTGTGCGTAAATTTTAACGCGACTAGGTGCAGTGGAATATGTTGCCGCAACGCGCAAATTTCGGCGCGATTTTTATTCGGCGATATCGTATATAGTGCGCAGCGATGAAAGTCACGATTTCATTTGGCGATACGGCTGATGCAGCGGCAAAACCACAAGGCAGGCTGCGATTTTCATTCGGTAGCGCGGCGGTGCGAAAGAGCAATGCGGCGCGACGATGTGAAGTCGTGATATAACGCGATGTAATTTATGATACGGCCTTTGAGCGCTTTATGGTGTCTCAAAGCGTTCAGTGTTTAAAGTGGCTTGCGAAAGAGAAAGATCACTATGAATAAAAATTCGCTTGCTTTAAGCGCTTAGTGCTTTAAAAGCGGCAAATAAAAAAAGCTAAATCTCGGCATCGTTCGTGCGGCAGCGTATGTGGGCGGATAGATTTAGTGAACTTGCGAAGTGCAAATTAGTCCCGCACCGCCCCATAAATTTCGTGCTGCCTCGCGGTCGAAATTCTAAAATTTAAGGAATTTTAAAATTTCAGAATTCTTAAATTTAAAAAATTTGGGGATTTAAATTTTAAAAATTTTATAAAAAAGGATTGTATTTGAACGGTTTTAAAACTTTACTATCGCGCTTTAAGCCCTATTTTAGGGATTACAAGCCGCAGTTTGCATTGGCGATTTTGGGTATGGTGATGACGAGCGTAGCGACTGCTGCGAGCGCGAAGCTGGTCGAACCCGTTTTAAACAAAATTTTCGTCGAAAAAAACGAGCCATATCTCTATACGCTTCCGATCGCGATCATCGTGGTTTTTGCGATGAAAAGCGGCGGTGCGTTTATGCAAAACTACTTCACCGCCTTCATCGGTCAAGACACGGTGCGCCGCTTTCGCGATAGGCTCGTCGCAAGCCTCGTGCGGCTGGACGTGGATTTTTTCAACCGTTTCCGCACGGGCGAGCTCATCAGCCGCACGATCAACGACATAGAGCGTATCCGCGTCGTGGTTTCAAACATGATCCCCGATTTTTTCACGCAGATCATTACGATTTTGGGGCTTTTGGGCGTCGTGATCTATCAGAGTCCAAAGCTCTCGTTTTTCGCGCTCGTGGTCTTTCCGTGCGCGATATATCCGCTCTCTCGCCTTGCAAAGCGGATGAAAAAAATTTCGCGCGAGTCTCAAGAGAAAACATCCGATATCTCCTCTGCGCTCAGTCAAATTTACTCCAACATCGAAATTGTTAAGGCAAGCAACGCCGAGAGCTTTGAAGTGGAGAAATTTAACGCCGAAAACAAGAAATTTTTCGGTCTAAATTTAAAGGCGGTCGTAACGGCGTGCCTGGTAAGCCCGATCATGGAGATGCTAGGCGCCGTGGGCATCGCCGTAGTGATCATCGTCGGAGGGCAGGAGGTCATCGCAGGCCAGATGAGCATCGGCAGCTTTTTCAGCTTCCTTACGGCGCTTTTTATGGTTTACACGCCGATAAAAAAGGTCTCCTCGCTCTATAACAACATGCAAGACGCTATCGCCGCGAGCGAGCGGACGTTTGAGCTCATAGATTTGGAGCCTACGATCGTAGGCGGCGGCAAGCAGATGGGCGAGATCGGCTCGGTGAGCTTTTGCGACGTGTCGTTAAACTACGGCGACAAGGCGGCGCTGAAAGATATAAGCTTCAGCGTCAAAAAGGGCGAAATTTTAGCGCTCGTCGGAAACAGCGGTGGCGGCAAAAGCTCGGTCGTGAACCTGCTGATGCGTTTTTACGACGCAAGCAGCGGCAAAATTTTATTCAACGGCAACGACGAAATCGGCGAGTTTAGCATCCCTAGCCTGCGCGAAAACATCGGCCTGGTAAGCCAGCGCGTCTATATTTTCAACGACACGATCGCACAAAACGTAAGCTACGGCGCGGAATTTAACGAGCAGCGCGTCATAGAAGCACTCAAGCTCGCCAACGCCTATGAGTTCGTAAGCTCGATGAAGGATGGAATTTACACCGTGCTTAGCGAGTTCGGCGCAAACCTTAGCGGCGGGCAGCGCCAGCGTATCGCCATCGCGCGCGCGCTGTATAAGGACCCACAAATTTTAATATTCGACGAGGCGACTTCGGCGCTGGATAACGCAAGCGAAAAGGAGATCTCAAACGTCATCGAAAAGATCAAACAAAGCAAAATCGTCTTTGTAATCGCGCATCGCCTCTCTACGATCGAACGCGCCGATAATATCGCCGTGATGAAAAACGGCCGCATCCTCGCCATCGGCACCGACGCGAAGCTGACGGGCGAATGCGAGGAGTATCGCGGTCTAAAGGGGATCATGCAAAATGGCTAGAGCTTTAAAATTCTGCGCCTTTTGCGCCCCGGTTTTGCTCTACGAAATTTTAAAATTTTATCTTTGAAGTAAGCCGCATAAATTTATCCGCAAAGATTGAAATTTTACCTTGAAATTTAGCCACGCGGATTGCGGTTTTGGCTGCAGGGCTTTTTGATAAAACTCGTCTCTTTGATGCGACGAGGCACGACTGCTAGAGCTTTAACGTTTGGATTAAAATTTTATCTTAAAATTTCAGCGCTTCGTTGCGAGCCGCCTCTAAATTTAAACGCTCACGTCGTTTTAAAACCGCTGCGATAAAATTTTATCGCACGCTGGGCTTTTCGGCGCGCTACCTACACCTGATCTTAGGCATCTGCGATAAAATTTTGGCTTGATTTTTCTTTATAAATTTTCGCATCTTTTTAAAATCTCTATCCGAATCAAAATTTTTCAAATATTTTGCCATAAAAACCGAGCTTTAATCAATAAAAGGCTACAATACGCCAAATTTAATTCCAAGGAAAAGTCATTGTTTGAATCTATGCGCGCGGCACGCTCGCTAAGCCCCCTATTTCTGGGGATTTTCTTTATGTTTATCGGCGACGCGCTAGTCATCGCAAGCGCGGGCATCATGCTAAAAGAATCTGGCCACAGCGAGCTTGAGATCGGACTAATTTCGGCGTTTTTCTTTTTAGGGGCGATCTTTAGCGGCTTTTTTGTGCCTTCGATAATTGGCGCACTCTCGTACGTGCGGGCATACGCAGTCTTTACGGCGCTTTTCGGCATCGCGGCGATGCTGCATGATCTTGGCTCAAACCTCGTATATTGGGCGATTTTGCGCTTTATTTTGGGCTTTTGCTACTACGCGCTTTTGATGATAATCGAAAGCTGGATAAACTCAAAGATCACAAACTCCATCCGCTCCCGAGTGCTCGCGATCTACGAAGCGGTTTTTTACGGCGCGTTTGCGATAGGAGTTATAATTTTGGCGCTAAATTTCGGAACGATGAAAGTTTTCGTGCTAAGCGCATTTTTTATCATCCTAGCGCTGCTGCCGGTAAATCTAATCCGCTTCAACCCTCCTAGAGTCCCCGCTCGCATGCGAGTTTCTATGCCGCAAATTTCAATAGTGCCGCCGCTTGCGTTTGCGACGGTGGTTTGCGCGGGCATTTTGATTAACGGCTTTTTTTCGATGGCGAGCGTTTTCGTGCTAAGCGCAGGGCTTGGAGTGGGCTCGGTGGGCGCATTTATGGGATCGGCGATGGCAGGAGGGTTCTTGGCGCAGCTCGTCTGCGGTACTATTTCAGATAAGTTCGGTCGCAAACGCGCCATAATGATAGTTTGCGTCGTGGGTCTTACTTCCTGCGCGGCGCTATTTTTTGCTAAAAGCTTCATCCTAACGTGCGCACTTGCGTTGATGTTAGGATTTGGCGCCTTCCCTTTGTATTCGCTCGCCATTGCGCGCGCAAACGACTCCATCACCGGCGAGGGCGCATCTCGCGTGCAAATTTCGGCGGCGATGCTTTTTATCTATTCGAGCGCGTCACTATGTTCGCCTTTAATAATCGGCGCGATGATGAAATTTTTGGGCGCAAACGGCTTTATCTGGGTGTTTTTTGCAGCGATGAGCTTTTTATTTATATTTGCTATTTTCCGTCCCGAGATCGCGCCTAAAAGATAGCTTTAAAATTTTAAATTTTTTCGTAGATCAAAAATTTATAATAAAACGCCGCGATTGCAAACATAAAGCCCATGCCAAAGGTGATTTGCGAAAGCGAAAATCCAAGCTCGAAAAAAAATCCGATCGCAGCCGACACGAGCGTCGCGACGATGAAATACGCCATGTCGTTGTAGGCGATGACGCGCCCGAAAAACTCCCTATCGACGTGGCTTTGCAGCTGCGTAAAAGAATACGACCACACCGTCGTGATGAAAAATCCCGCCGCGATCATGCCCGCAAACGAAAGCCAGTAGTTAAACTCCAACACCGCCCACAGCGCGATGCCCGCAAACTGCCCCAGCAATAGCCAAAAAAACGTATGTTTATTCACGATCTTGCTTAGCCATATCTGTCCGAAAAACGCGGCCGCCGAGCGCGACATATTCATAAGCCCGATGACTAGCGAGGCGCTTAAAATTTCTTTGTATTTATACTTCGCAAGAAGCGCGATGAGATTGTCGTAAGTAGTGACGGCGACGAAGGCGTGAAGAACGATGAGATGCACCACCAAAGGATGAGAGCGCAGGTAAGAAAACCCCTCCTTTAGCATCTTAAACACCGGCTCTGGCGCGTTTCTTGCAAGGTCTTTAAAATTTAGCCGCAGCAGGATAAAAAACGAAAAAACGTATAAGCAAAAATCCAAAATAAATGCCGCTCGCACGCCGAAATAGTGGATAAAAATACCCGCGCTCGCCATTCCGAAAGTATATGTGATCGTCCAGATAATACCCGTCATCTCGTTAGCAAGCTTGAGATAGGGGCGGCTTAGAAATTTCGGCAGCGTAGATGATTCGGTTTGAAAAAACAGCGTGCCTGCGACGCTGCGCACGACCACGATCAAAAGCAGCAGCCACAAATAATCCAAGCTATCGATAAAAATCAGCATGAAAATACTGATCATCTCGGTTATAAACATCGCCGTCATCAGAGGCTTTGGTTGAAATTTATCCACGATGATGCCGTTAATGGGCGCTAAAAAAACGTTCGGCACGAACGAAACGACGCCCACCGCCGTAATCGCCCACACCGGCGCGCCAAGCTCAATCAGCAGCGTAGCGATCCCAACGACTGAAAACCACAAGCCGAACATACATATAAAACCCGCCGAAAAGAGCAGTCGGTAGTTGCGTGAATGGCGAAGCAGCACGATGTATCTGATCATAAAATTTTATCCTGTAAATTTAATATAAAAAACCTAGCGAAATTGTATCACGACGCGCCTTAAAAGCCAAAATAAGCTAAAAATGCTATAATTGCGAAATTTTAATTCAGGAGTGAAAATGGAAGGGTTCGTAACTACGGTAATAGTATTTTGCGTCCTCATCGCGGCAATTTTAAAGATGGGGGTCAAGATCGTCTCGCAATCGGAAATTTTAATCATCGAGCGGCTGGGTCGCTTTCACAAGGTGCTCGACGGCGGATTTCACATCATCGTGCCGTTTTTTGATGCGGTGCGCGCGAAGATGAGCGTGCGCGAGCAGCTCGTGGACATCAGCAAGCAGCAGGTCATCACCAAAGATAACGTCAACATAAGCGTCGACGGTATCGTGTTTTTGAAAGTCATCGACGGTAAGATGGCGCTTTACAACGTCGAGGATTATCGCCGCGCGATTTCAAATTTAGCGATGACGACGCTACGTAGCGCGATCGGCGAGATGAGCTTAGACAGCACTCTTAGCTCGCGCGATCAGCTAAATTCCAAGCTACAAATCGCTCTGGGCGACGCTGCGGATAACTGGGGCGTAAAGATCATGCGCGTGGAGATCTCCGAAATTTCGGTACCGCACGGCATCGAAGAGGCGATGAATATGCAGATGAAGGCCGAGCGCGAAAAGCGCGCGATCGAGCTTAAAGCCGAGGCTGAAAAAGCGGCTCTCATCCGAAACGCCGAAGCGCTAAAGCAGGAGAAGGTGCTCGAAGCCGAGGCGATCGAGCGTATGGCGGATGCAAAAAAATATGAGCAGATCGCGCTTGCGCAAGGTCAAAAAGACGCGATGGACAATATAAATTTAGCGATGAGCGCTTCTAGCTTTGCGGCGGAATACCTGCTCGCGCAGGGTCGCGTAAACGCTTTCAGCGAGCTATCCAAAAACCCGAGCAAGGATAAAATTTTGATCCCTTACGAAACGAGCGAGCTTCTCGGCTCTCTTAGCGTGCTTAAAGAATTCCTCGGTAAAAACGGCGCGAAGGAGCTCAAATGAACGCGCTGATTTTTATCATAATCGGCGTGATTTTGGCGATCGTCGAGCTTTTGGTGATGGATTTTACCTTTATATTTTTCAGCGCCGGATTTTTCATCACGGGGCTTTTGAGCTTCGGCTTTCAGCTTGATTGGGACGTACAAATTCTGCTATCTTTCGTGCTTTCTTTCGTGCTTCTGATCGCACTTAAAAGGCCGCTAAAATCACGCTTTTTCAAACCAGAAGAGAAGCATGAGGATAATTTTTTGGACGAAAGCGGCACCGGCACCGTCAAAAACGGCATGGTTTATTTCAAAAGTACGTTTTGGAAAAGCGATGAAATTTCAGATCTGAACGAGGGTGACCGCGTCGAAATTTTAGGCGTAAAAAACGGCCAGATCGTGGTTAAAAAAGATAGCAGTCGAAATTCTAGCGGCGCAGACGGCGTAAATTTAAATGACGGCGACGCAAATTTAAGCGACGCCGACAGCACGAGTACCGACGATAAAAATTCTAACGCCGCCGCAAGCGATGCAAATTTAAAGGGAGCCAATGGCTAGAATGAGCGCCGATGAGGCGCTAGAGCTGATCGAACACGCCGATCTGAACGAGCTTGGACGCGCGGCGTTTGCACGCAAGCGCGAGCTGCACCCGGACCGCGTCACGACCTTCATCATCGATCGAAACATAAACTACACCAACGCCTGCATGGTGGATTGCAAATTTTGCGCATTTTATCGTCACGCAAGCGACGCAGACGCCTACGTGCTGAGCTTTGAGCAGATTAGCGAAAAGATCGAGGAGCTCATCGCCGTGGGCGGCACGCAAATTTTATTTCAAGGCGGCGTCCATCCGAAGCTGAAAATCGAATGGTACGAGGACCTGGTGGAGTTCATCCGCAAAAATTACCCTAGCATCACGATCCACGGCTTCTCGGCAATCGAGATCGATTATATCGCGCGCCTTAGCGGCATCAGCACGATTGAAGTGCTTCGCAGGCTGCAAGCCAAGGGGCTATACTCAATGCCCGGAGCCGGAGCCGAAATTTTAAGCGATCGCGTGCGAGAGCTAGTAGCGCCGCGCAAAAGCGACAGCGCCACGTGGCTTAGAGTGCACGAGGAGGCGCACAGCATCGGCATGAAAACGACTGCCACGATGATGTTCGGCACGCTGGAAAGCACGCGCGAGATCGTAGAGCACTGGGAAAAAATCCGCGAGCTGCAAGACCGCACGGGCGGCTTTCGAGCGTTCATTTTATGGAGCTTTCAGGGGCAAAACACCCGCCTTTTGCGCGAGCACCCAGAGATCAAAAAACAAAGCTCGAACCGCTACCTGCGCCTACTCGCCGTCTCGCGGCTATTTTTGGATAATTTCAAAAACATCCAAAGCAGCTGGGTCACGCAGGGCAGCTATATCGGGCAGCTAGCGCTGAAATTCGGCGCGAACGATCTTGGAAGCACGATGATGGAGGAAAACGTCGTAAAGGCCGCGGGCGCGAGCTTTCGGATGAGCAAGGACGAGATGATAGCGCTGATCCGCGACGTGGACGAAATACCCGCCAAGCGCAACACCAACTACGATATTTTGGAGACTTACGCTTAGGGCGTGAGCTTTTGCGTGTTTGCAGCAGGAATTTTGTTCGCTTGCGGCTAGAATTTAGCGGTAGAATTTTGTCTTAAAACAGATAGCGAATTTTCGTGATCGTGAGCGTGGAATTTCGCGGCAGGATTTAAAATTTTGATATCGGTACGGGTTCAAATTTACGGATGCAAGTGAAATTTATGTAATAAAATTTCATTCCGCTATGGAATTTCGCCTTAAAATTTTTTGGACGCGAAATTCCGTGTCGCGGCGTTTTGGGCGCTGAAATTTTACAAAACGTGCGGCGCGATTAAATTTTAAAATTTTAAGCAGGACGGGCAAAACTGCCTTGGCGCGAAATTTCAAAAACTATCCCGGTGCAAATTTAAAAGCGGCGCGTTTAGCTGCGTCAAAATTTTAAAATCGCGCCCGAAAGAACGATGAAATTTAAAAATTTTATAAAGGAAAACGATGGAAAAAAAAGAGATTTCACTTAAAACCAAAGGCGGTAAGAGCACTAAAATCGACTTTTTGTATCAGTTCGACGATTCGCTGCCGGTGGCGAGCTTCAAGTTAATTTTTAAAGCAAGCGGCGCGGTGAGCGAGAAGACCCTGGGCCTTGCGCGCATCTGCGCGGGCGTTTTGGGCGAGGGCTCAAAGACGCTGGGAGTGAGCGAATTTCACCGCAAGCTCGATATCCGCGCGGTCGAGATCAGCGCCGCGAGCAATTTTGAAACCTTCGGCATCCAGCTAAACTGCCTAAAAGAGCACTTCGATTTCGGCTTAGACATGCTGCGAGAGCTGCTTAAAGAGCCCAATTTAACGCCCTCGGTGCTGGAAAAACTAAAAATGCAAACCATAGGCGAGATCGCCGTGCTAAAAAGCGAGTTCGATTACATCGCGACGTGCAACCTAAAAGCGCTTCTGTATCCGCGCACGAGGCTCGCTCAGCCGCTCATAGGCGACGAGGCGAGCGTAGAACGGATCACGATGAAGGACGTACGGGAGTTTTTCTCCTCGCTGAGTTTAGAGAATTTATACGTCGTTTTGTGCGGCGACGTGAGCGATAAAAACCCGAAAATCGCAGAAATTTTAAGCCTCTTCGCAAGCGGCAAAAAGCGCGAGCTACCGTTTTACGCGCCGAGCGATGCGAAAAAAATAAAGATCCAAAAGGAGCAGACGCAGCAGGCCTACATCTACTTCGGCGCGCCATTTACGATGCCAAAGGAGCAGGAATTCATCGCAAACACCGCGCTTTTCGTGCTCGGAAGCAGCGGTTTCGGCAGCAGGCTGATGGAGCGTATCCGCGTTAAGCACGGGCTTGCGTACTCGGTCTATGCGCGCGGCGATTTCGAGCTTAGCCGCCGCGAGTTTTGGGGCTATCTGCAGACCAAAAACGAAAATTTACAAAACGCCGCCGCGCTCGTAAAAGAGGAGATCGCGAAATTTATCGCATCTGGCGTGAGCGAAGCGGAGCTGAAAAGCGCCAAAAAATTCCTGATCGGAAGCGCCGTGCTACAAAAAGAGACGATGTTTAAGCGCGCGGCGATCGCACAGAGCGAGTATTACAAGGGCTACGCATTCGGCGAGTTCGAGCGAAATTTAAAGCGCATCGAGACGCTAAAACTCGGGGCGCTCAACGATTTCATCAAGTCGCACGACGAGATCATGAACCTAAGCTTTTCCGTCATTTGCGACGAGGCTGCCGCGAAAAAGGGGCTTAAAATTTAGCCCGCCGCAGCACAGCGAGTGCATACCTGCGACCGGCATAAAATTTGGGTAAATTTTAAAATTTGTAAAGCGGCGCATACGATATTAAGGCGCATACGGCGTTAAATTTTGTTTTTGCGCTCCGCCAGCGGGCGGCGCTAAATTTACTTTTTCGCTCCGTTTGCGGACGGCTTGCGTTTAAATTTAAAACCGCGCTTGCGTCGTGCTAAAACTTGCGAGGCTTTGCAGAAATGGCTAAATTTGCAAGTCTTATAAGGGCGGCTAAATTTAAAGGCGCCGTGCGCGGCTCGGCAAAATTTTAGCGCGCAAAATCAAAACCCGATTTCGCATGTCGTCTGTGTGCCGCGCTGTGGAATTTAAAAGATGATGCAGGCGTGCATCTCTTTCGGATCGTACGGTTCGCAAATCGCGCTATGAAATTTCAAGCGCTCGCGTGCTCAATTTTAAAATCCGGTGCGCGCCGCAAAGATACAGCCGCCAAATAAAACACGCGCAAGGCGGGTAAAATTTATGGGCGAAGCCGGCGAGCAAATTTGCCGCAATGGGTGAAATTCCGAGCAAATTTAAGCAAGCGTTCGATGCGGCGCATAGAATTTCGATCAAATTTAGGCGAGCGATTCCACTGCGGCGCATAAAATTTCGCAGCGCGAGGGCTTAAACCTATCAAATTTAAAGGATGAAAATTGATTTTTGAAGCAAAAGACGCGGCAGCGCTGCAAAAGGCGGGCATTACGACGCTTTTGGATTTGGCACTGCTTCTGCCCAAAAGCTTCGACGATCTAAGCGTTAGAGACGCGCCCTGCGCGGGCGAGAGCACGGCGGAGGTCGAGTGCCTCTTCCAGCACAGGCGCGGCTCGATGCTCATCGTCACGGCGCACTGCCTCAGCTGGGAGCGCGAGATCAAAATCGTGATTTTCAACGCCAAAAACTGGCACTTCGGCGCCTTTAAGCGCGGCAAAAAATTCTTCATCCACGGCAAATGCGACGAGAGCTTCGGCTCGTGGCAGTTCGTAAACCCAAAAATCGTAAGCGAGCCAGGCAGGATCGCGCCCAAATACAAAGCCGCGCTGAGCGATGCCGCGGCGCAAAAGCTGATCAAAAAATATCTAAGCGCGGGCGCGCTTCTAGGCTGCGGGCTGCGCGCGGAGGAGGCGGCGGTACTGCTTGCGCTACACGAGAGCTCGCCGCGCAGCGTGCGAATGCTAGCCGCGTTAAATAGGCAGCTCAAGGAAGGCGGCGCGGAAAATTTCGGCGAGCGCGACGACGTTTCAAACAGCGGCAAAATTCCAAGCGGCAGTGAAATTTTAAGCGATAAAATTTTAAATGGCAATGGAATTTCAGATAACGGCGAAATTTCAAGCTCGCAAAACTCCGCCGCCGCCAAAATTTTAAACGGCAGATCGCAAAATGATGAGATTTTGGGCAACAAAATTTCAAACTATCCGCGAAGCGGCGGAGTTTTTGCCTGCGAAGCAAAGCGCGGCGCGGCGAATGAAATTTTAAGCGGCGAAATTCCAAAGGGTGCGAAGACTTCACTCCCCCCAAGCCTCCGTGACGGCGAGATTGCGAGCGATAAAATTTTAGATGGCGATCAGCCTCGGGTACGCAGCGCGGAGATTTGCAATGACGAAAATTTTGGCGTTCAAAGCAACGAAGATTTTCTTGCCGTATACGGCGCAAAGGCGTGCGTAGATGAAATTTCAAACGACTTCAAAGCTGACAATAATACAGCTACAAGCAGCGATAAAATTTCAAACGACCTAGTATCCGGCACCCAAGCAGCACAGCTAGCAGACGTTCAAACAGCGACAGCCCAGCCCATGCTAGAGCATGTTGCGACCGAGCAGTCCATAGCCGAGCAAGCCGCACAACAAAATTTAAGTACCCAAGACGTAGATACGCAACCCGCAGCGGTTCAAACTTCAGACGTTCGAATCGCAGATTCGCAACTCGTAGCCGCCCAAACTCAAGACGCAGGTGCGCAAGCCGCAACAATCCAAACTTCAAACCAAGTAGCGAGCGCGCGAGCCGCGACTACCCAAACTTTGAGCGCACAAGCTACGGGCGTGCAACCTGTATGCAATCAAACCGAAAATCTTCAGACGGTAGTAGCCGTGCAGACCGCAACCGCAAAGCCTACGATCGCTCAGACCGTAAGCGCCGAGGCTGTTCAAGACGCGCTCGCCGCACCGATGAGCGCTTTGCGCGATTGTGCCGCCCAACCTACGCATTATCAAACTGAAACTATCCAGACCGCAGCCGCCCAAGCTACGACCGCCATACCTACAATCGCTCAAATTGCAAGCGACGCTGGAACTGTCCATGCCGCCGAGGCCGTCAGGAGCGCAGCCGTCACGCAGATGAGCGGTGCTATGATTTTACGCACGCTGAAATTTGTCGAAATTCTAAACTACCTGCAAAAGCTAAGCGCGAAAAAAACGAGTTTCCCGGCGCAAATTTATCCGCTGCGCGACATCTCTGACTGGCTTGCTTCGCTGCCTTTCGAGCCTACGCGCGATCAGCTAAGCGCGATAAAGGACATCGCTAGCGATCTGCAAAGCCCTTTGGCGCGCCGCCGCGTCGTCATGGGCGACGTAGGCAGCGGCAAAACGCTCGTCATCCTCGCTAGCGCGGCGATGAACTACCCGCGCATCAGCTATCTGATGGCGCCTACGAGCATCTTGGCGGAGCAGATTTACGCCGAGGCGCGCCGTCTGCTGCCGCCGCAGATCAAAGTCCTGCTCGTAAAAAGCGGCGATCGCGAGCCGAATTTCGCAGACGCGCACCTTATCATCGGTACTCACGCCCTGCTCTACCACGAGCTTGCGCCGTCAAATCTCATAATGGTCGATGAGCAGCACCGCTTCGGCTCGAATCAGCGCGAAAAGATCGCGCGCCTCACGGGGAGCGGCGAGTTTCGCGCGCATTTCATTCAGTTTAGCGCCACGCCGATACCGCGCACGCTGAGCATGATCCAGTCCGAGCTCGTGAGCTTCAGCTTTTTAAAACAACTGCCGTTTGAAAAACAGATCAAAACCAAAATCCTACAAAACGACGGATTTGCGGGCTTTATGCAGGATCTGCGCCGCGAGCTCGCCGCGGGCAATCAAGCAATCATCGTCTATCCGCTAGTGCAGCAAAGCGAAAGCTCGGTCTATCAAAGCCTTGAGGAGGCGGCGCCGTTTTGGAAGGCCCAGTTTGCGGACGTGATGATTACTCACGGCAGCGACAAGGACAAGGAAGAGATCCTGCGCCGCTTCCGCGATGAAGGGCGGCTGCTGATAACCACAACGATCGTCGAAGTAGGCATTTCGCTGCCGCGGCTTAGCGTCATTTTAATCGTGGGCGCCGAGCGAATGGGGCTCGCGTCGCTTCATCAGCTGCGCGGGCGCGTCGGGCGCAAAGGCCAGGCGGGGCGCTGCTACCTCTACACCAAGCTCAAATCTCCGCCGCAGCGCCTGCGTGAGTTCGCAGCGACGCTGGATGGATTTAAGGTCGCAAATATCGATCTGAAAAACCGCCAGGGAGGCGATCTGCTGGGCGGCTCGGTGCAGCACGGCGCGATGTTTGCATGGTATGATTATGAAGAGGACGTGACGGCTGCGGCAAAGCAGCGACTAAAGGACATAGGACGGGGTGCGTGAAATTCTACGAGGCGCGATAGAATTTAAACGTAATTTAGCCGCGGCAAAATTTTACGAAGCGAATGCGATTATAAGGTAACGGGCGATCTGATATAAAATTTGAAATTTCACGGCGCAGATTGCAGCGGATAAAATTTAGAGCTTTACCAAGCGTCGTTTGCTTTTAATTTCTAAAATTTATGCAACTTAAAGTCCAAAAAGGAGAGCAAAATGGCTTACGTGACCTACGACAAGGCAAAATGGCACTGGGGCGCGAAAAATGCGCCGACAGATATCCCGCAGGAAAACGGCGCGACGCACATCGCGTTTTTCTTCCGCTGGTGCATGGAGTGCAAGCTCTACTCCAAGGACTTCGCGGCGGATTTCGCGGGCGATATAGCGCGGATGGACGATAGCTTTGATTATCGCGGGTATTTCTTTGGCGCCATGGACGGCGTGCTGGGCAGCGACGAGCTAAACACCGCGGGCAAGGCCTTCGCAAATGCCTACTACACCACGGACCGCACGAAATTTGCCAAAACGCACGGCTGGTATTTGCAAGATTACGACGATTTCGTCGCGCGCAAATTCGGCGATAAAAACTTCGACAACGCCTATTTTTACATAGAAAACTCGCCGCAAAATTACGCCGAGATCAAAGAGATCATCGATCGCCGCTACGAGGAATTTTTGGCGACGAAAGCGGCGAAGTAGAAATTTTACCGCCGAGCTTAGCCGGTTTAAAATAGACGCCTAAGCCAAAACGGTGCGCGATGCAAATAAGCAGAACCGACACGAAGCGGCAGCGGCAGGGCTTAAAATTTAGGTAAATTTAACTATAATCGCCGCAAAAATTTGAAAATTTTAAAATTTCACAAAGGATTTTATAGATGATCAAAGCACTTCGCGGTATGAACGATATTTCAGGCGAGCAGGCGCGCATCTACTCGCAAATTTTAAGCGTGTGCGAGCGCGTGGCGCGCAATTACGGCTTTTGCCTCATCGAAACTCCCAAGCTTGAGCAGACCGCGCTATTTCGCCGCAGCGTCGGCGAGAGCAGCGACATCGTCGGCAAGGAGATGTATGAGTTTAGCGACAAAAGCGGCGATAGCGTCTGCCTGCGCCCCGAGGGCACCGCAGGCGTCGTGCGCGCCTTTATCGAAAAAAAGCTAGACCGCAGCGGCGGCGTGCATAAATTTTATTATCAAGGCTCGATGTTTCGCTACGAGCGCCCGCAAAAGGGGCGCCTGCGTGAGTTTCATCAATTCGGCGTCGAGTGCTTCGGGCAAAGTAGCGTCTATGAGGACGCGAGCGTGATTTTGATGTTAGCTCAAATTTTACGCGAGCTAAATGTCGCCGCAACGCTTAAAATCAACTCTTTAGGCGATGAGGAGTGCATGCCTGCGTATAAAACCAAGCTCGTAAATTTCTTGCAAGAACGCAAAGATAGGCTCTGCGAGGACTGCCAAAGGCGCATCGACACCAATCCGATCCGCGTGCTGGACTGCAAAAACGAAAGCTGCCAGAAAATTTTAGCCGCCGCGCCTCTTATAACGGAAAATTTAAACGACGCCTGCGCCACGGAATTTGCGCAGCTGCAAAGAATTTTAACCCAAAACGGACAAAAATTTCAGATCGATCCTAAACTCGTGCGCGGGCTTGATTACTACTGCAAAACCGCCTTTGAGTTCGTTTCAAGCGAGCTTGGCGCGCAAAGCGCCGTAGGCGGCGGCGGACGCTACGATAGGCTCGTGGAGTTTTTAGGCGGCAGAAAGACGGCGGGCGTGGGCTTTGCGATCGGTATCGAGCGAATAGCCGAAATTTTAAAAACGCGTGAAGCCCCTCAAGAGCGCGAGGGGATTTATATCGGCGCGCTGGATGAGGCGTTTGTTAGCACGGCGTTTTCATTTGCGCTAAAGCTGCGAAAGCTTTGTAAAACTCAAATTTCATACGAGCCAAAGGCGCTTGCGAAGCATTTAAAGGCAGCCGACGGGGCGGAGGCGAAATTTTGCCTTTGCATCGGGCAGGACGAGTTTGATCGCGCCGAAGTGTGGTGTAAAAATTTAGAGGATCAAACCACCTTTGCGATCAAATTTAAAGAGGTCGAAGCATTTTTTAAGGATAGAGCATGAGCGATTACGGACTAAATATTTGGGGGAATTCCAACTTCACGATAGATGGGGGCAAACTATGCCTAAACTCCGATTTCAAGCAGCCTTTGGTGGATATAATAAAAGAGATCCGCGCAGACGGCGTGCGAGGCCCGATACTGCTGCGCTTCCCGCACCTCATCAAAAAGCAGATCGTTGAAATTTACTCAAATTTTAACCGCGCTATTAAGGAGTTTGATTACAAGGGAAAATTCCACGCTGTCTATCCGCTTAAGGTAAATCAATTCCCGGGCTTCGTTAAAAATTTAGTCGATATCGGCGAGCCTTACGGATACGGACTCGAAGCCGGCAGCAAGCCTGAACTGCTACTAGCGATGGCGTATAACAAATACGGCGCGCCAATTACCGTAAACGGTTTTAAAGATAAGGAGCTTATAAATATCGGCTTCATCGCCGCAGAGATGGGGCATAACGTAACGCTTACGATCGAGGGGCTAAACGAGCTTGAAACCATCATCGAAACGGCTAAGGAGCGGTTTGCGCCAAAGCCATTCATCGGGCTGCGCATCAGGCTGCATAACTCCGGAAGCGGGCTGTGGGCGAAAAGCGGCGGGATAAATTCTAAATTCGGCCTTACCTCGACCGAGCTTATAGAGGCGATAAACTTACTCAAGAAAAACGATCTCATCGAGCAGTTTACGATGATTCATTTTCATATCGGCTCGCAGATTACAGAGATCCATCCGCTTAAAAAAGCTCTCATCGAGGCGGGTAATATCTACACCGAGCTTCGCAAAATGGGCGCGAAAAATTTAAAATCCATAAATTTAGGCGGAGGGCTCGCTATCGAATACTCCCAAGCCAAAGAAAGCTCCAGCCGCAACTATACGCTAAAAGAATACGCCAACGACGTGGTTTTTTTGCTAAAATCGATCGCGCAGGATAAAAAAGAGGCCGAGCCGGATATCTTTATCGAGAGCGGCAGATACGTAGCCGCCAGCCATGCGGTGCTAGTAGCGCCGATTTTGGAGCTTTTTACCCAAGAATACACCGAAGAAAAACTCGCCCTAAAAAAGGATAATCCGCCGGTAGTCGCCGAACTATACGATCTGTATAAAACTCTAAAGCCCTCCAACGCGCTAGAGTATCTGCACGATGCTATGTCGCACATGGAGAGCGTGCTTACCCTTTTTGATCTGGGATACGTCGATCTAATCGACCGCTCAAACGGCGAAATTTTGGTTCATCTAATAATGCGAAAGGCGTATGGAATTTTAGGCAACAAGCAAGAATACAGCAATTTCTTAAACTCCCTAGGCAACGCTCAAGAGCGCTATTTGGTAAATTTCTCGATCTTTCAAAGCCTGCCAGATTTTTGGGGCATCAAGCAGCACTTCCCGATCATGCCGCTAGAGAGGCTGGATGAGCGCGCCACGCTATCGGCGTCGATCTGGGATATCACCTGCGATAGCGACGGAGAGATAGAATTCGACAGCCAAAAAAATCCGCTATTTCTGCACGATTTCGATCCTGAAAAAGAGGAGTACTTTTTGGGCTTTTTTCTTGTCGGTGCCTATCAGGAGGTGCTTGGCATGAGCCACAACCTCTTTGCACACCCCACCGAAGCGACCGTGATCTTGCGCGATGACGGCGGCTTTGAGATCAAGGACTTTATCGAATCTCAATCGGTCATCGACATCTTGGAGGATATGGACTACGACGTAGTAGATATCCGCGAAAGCCTAAACGAGCGCGTCGAAAAATCAAATCTTATCGGAGATAAAGAGAAAAAGCATATCCTGGGCGAACTATATCTGTTTTTAAACGACAATAGCTACTTAAAGACGATCAAATGAGTTTTTGGCAAATTTTAAAACAGGACTTCACCGAGCCCTTGCGTCAAGACCCCGCATGCAATAGCGTATTTGAGATATTTTTCTGCTATCCCGGCGTCTGGGCGCTAATAAATTATCGCTTCGCGCATTTTTTCTACGAGCGAGGTTTTAAGCTTGTAGCTCGCGCGATCAGCGGACTTACCCGCATAATCACCGCCGTAGATATAAACCCGGGCGCGCAGATCGGCTCGGGCGTGTTTTTCGACCACGCCACAGGGCTTGTCATCGGAGAAACGGCGATCATCGGCGATAACTGTCTGATCTATCAGGGCGTCACTCTCGGCGGCGTGAGCTTAGAGCACGGCAAGCGCCATCCGACGCTGCAAAACGGCGTCGTAGTAGGCGCAGGAGCTAAAGTGCTAGGCAACATCACCATCGGCGAAAATTCCAAAATCGGCGCAAATTCCGTCGTCGTAAAGGACGTCGCGCCAAACTGCACCGCCGTAGGAGTGCCGGCTAGAATTTTAGGCGGCTGCGAAAGCGATCCTTTGGCGCATAATAAAATTCCCGATATCAGCCAGGAGCTTATCAAATATCTCATCAAGCGTATCGAAATTTTGGAAGAGTGCATCTGCAGCGGCAGAAAAGATATCGCCGAAATGGATGAGGATCTCAATAAATTCTACGAAGAGTATCTGAAATCATTAAAATAAGAGGGTTAAAGTGAAAAAAGCTCTATTTTTTACAATTTGTGCTATTTTGTCGGCAAGCGGCAGCGATACTAATAGTGCGAAAAATTCCGCGGACGACGCCAGAATAAGCCTAGTAAAAAGTCTATACATCAAGGATACCTATTTCGGCGATCACAAAAATGTCTTATCGGCTTCTTTCAAATCTGCGCTTATGCAGGATGAAGCATCTGCTGGCGAAGGTGAGGTAGGCTGCTTGGACTACGATCCGATAATCGGCGGTCAAGATGTCTGCGACGATGCGAAATATGATTTTGAGCTAGGGCAGCGCGATACTGTCGTAGTAACTCAGACCTGCCCCTACGGCGCGCAGACGATAATCTACAAACTCGTCCGTAGCGGAGGAGATTATAAAATCGACGATATCTACGACCAAGACCCAAGTAGCGGCAGGGCTTTTAGCGTCAAAAATCAAATTTTAAATTGTCTAAACCAATCCAAGGAGCATCAATGAAATTAACACTTTCAAGTCGCGTAAGCAAGCTCGGCGAAAGCCTAACGATCGCAATCAGCACCAAAGCCAAGCAGATGAAAGCTCAGGGGCAAGACGTCGTGATCCTAAGTGCGGGTGAGCCTGATTTCGATACCGCAGAAGTCGCCAAAAAAGCTGTCATAGAAGCTATGGCTAAGGGCTGCGGAAAATATACGCCGGTTGCCGGCACGCCTGAAATTTTAAATTTAATCGCGCAGAAGCTAAAGCGCGATAATGCTCTAAACTACAGGCCTGATCAGATCATCACCAACGTAGGTGCCAAACACTCGCTATTTAACGCCTTTAACTGCATCTTAAACGAAGGCGATGAGGTTATAATACCGGCGCCTTATTGGGTCACTTACCCCGAAATTGTAAAATTCTGTGGCAGCAAGCCCGTCATCGTAGCCACCAAGGCGGAAAACCGATACAAAATCACCGCCTCGCAGCTCAAAGCCGCGATCACGCCGCGCACGAAGGCGCTGTGCCTTTTCAACCCGAGTAACCCCGCAGGCGCCGTATATTCGCGCCAGGAGCTGCAAGAGCTTGCGGAAGTGCTAAAGGACACGGATATTTTAGTAATTGCCGATGAAATTTACGAAAAAATCGTCTTTGGCAAGAGCTTCATAGCCGCAGCAAGCATCAGCGAGGATATGTTTAGGCGCACCGTGACGATCAACGGGCTAAGCAAATGCGGCGCGATGCCCGGCTGGCGCTTCGGCTACACCGCGTGCGCAATCGATGAGCTAAATAAGGCGATGATAAACCTGCAAAGTCAAAGCGTCAGCAACGTAGCAAGCATCGTCCAGGCAGGCGCTATGCCGGTGCTGCGCGGCGAGGCGGATGATTATATCGAGGAGATGAGGCGCGAATACGAGCGCAGGCGCGATTTTGGCACGGACGCGATAGGCGCGATCCCAGGGCTTAGTGTCGTAAAACCAGATGGTGCATTTTATTTCTTCATAGATTGCTCTCAGGTAGAACCTGATAGTATGAAATTCTGCATGCAGCTGCTAGATAAAGGGCTCGTAGCCACGGTGCCAGGAAGCGGATTTGGCATGGATGGGCACTTCCGCATAAGCTTTGCGTGCTCTATGGAAAATCTAAAACGCGGCTTTGAGCGCATAGAAAAATTCGTAAAAAATTACCACAGATAGGCATGCCAGCGAAATTTTAATCTAAATTTGTCATAGCTTAGCGGCGAAATTTTACATAAAATTTAATGCAGCTTAGCGGCAAATTTAGCGCAGCGCGGCGTAGCTCGGGATTTAATGCGGCTACGCTAGCTAAGCATGATCAAATTTCGAGTCGCTTTAATTTAAGGGTATTTAAAATTCGAGCTGCCGTATTTAGGAGCGCTTAAATTTTATGCCGTTTATTCAAATGCGGCTAATTTTGCGCTGTCATACTGCGACGTCTGCTGCGCCACGCACTGCTCGCGATCTTAAATTTCGCTTCGGAATTTTAAAATTTCATCGCACGATGCATCTAGATTTCGCCGCAAAAGCTCCGGCGTAAACGCGATAAATTTTATGTTTTAGTGCGCCTTTGAACCCAATCGCATCAAATAAATTTTAAACGAAATTCTAACGCTACAGCGCTATTTTATATTTTTATAAAGACTATTTTAGTAAAATCAGAGCTTTATGAGCGAGATAAAAATTTTAATCACCAACGAGGATCTGTGTGCCCCGAGGCGGCTTTTGAGCAGGCGCGATAAGAAGCTGGCGCGCGCGCGAGGCCATCTGCGCGAGTTTCGCGTTTCGCGGGCGCTTAAAGCGCGCTTTAAAAAGCGCGGCAAATTTTGTATCTCGCACAAAAGCGCGGAGGGCAAAACGATCGTCACCGTGGCTCTAGCGAGGCAAAAATTCGGGCTCGATCTTGAAATTTTAAAACCGCGGAATTTTGCCGCGGCGAGCGAGTTTTGTTTCAACGCCTTTGAGCGCGAGCTTTTGGCGGCGGCGGACGAAAGCGAAAAAGCGCTTGTTTTTTATAAAATTTACACGATCAAAGAGGCGCTGATTAAGGCGCGAAGCCTAGGTTTTTACGCGCTTGCTCGCGTGGGGCTGGCTTGCGGCGCAGGCGGTGAAGCTCTGGCGCTTGATGAGCGCGGCAGGGCGTGGTCACACAAGAGCTATATTTTGGAGGGCGAAATTTTGATTTCGCTCGTTTTTAGGGAGAATTTTTGAGACCTGTTTATCGTTTTTACGCTATTTCTAAAACGGCTTTTATTCTACTTTGCGCCGCGTTTTTTATAGGCGGATGCGCGCGCAAAGCGCCCGAGCGGATAGCGGAATTTAGCCAAAAGCAGTTCATCCTAACGGACGAGCTCGGCGTAAAAAGCAGAGCCCTGATCTCCAAAATTTCACCCACAAACGGCGAGGAGAGCCGCTACAAGCTCGTCTGGCTCGATATGCTAGGCGCACCGATCGCACGTAAAATTTTATCGATCAAAGGCGGCGAGGCGAAATTTCGCAACGACGGCTTCCTACCGCCCGATTTGCAAAGCGAGCGAGTATTTTTAGCCCTGCTTGAGAATGCGGATAAAGCAAATTTTACAATAAACTCAAAGGGGCGCCGATATGACGCAGTATCTAAGTAGCCCCGGGCTCATCTGCGCGGGCGCAAACAGCGCCGCAGAGCTTTTTAGCGCGCTGTGCGATAAGAGATCCGCGCTGCGAAAACTTAGCGTCTATGGCAAAAATTTCATCTTTGGGCGCGTGGATACGCCGCTGCCGCAGATCCAAGATCGCGCCTACGCCACGCGCACGAACGCCCTGGCGCTTTACGCCTGCCTAGGCGTACAGGGGCAGATCGAGCAAGCCGTGCAAAAGTTCGGCGCACACCGCGTAGGAGTTGTGTTTGCGACCACCAACACCGGCGTGCAGGAAAACTATGCAGAATTTTTTGCCTGCGACAAGGGCGCGGAAAATTTTATCTCGCAAGACGGCGAAAACTCCGCGCCGTGCAGTGAAATTTCTACTCCAAACGGCAAAAATTTCGCCAAAATTTCAAAAAACGCAAACGATAAATTTAAAAACTTCTGCTTCGAGCGCAACTCCCACGCAAACCCCGCAAATTTTATCCGCGAACGCTTCGGACTAAAATCCGTCTCGATCGGAGTTTCGAGTGCGTGTACCAGCGGAAATAAGGCTCTGATCGAAGCTTCGCGCCTCATTTCTTGCGGACTTTGCGACGCGGTCGTTTTCGGCGGCGCCGACGCATTAGACGAGCTTACGCTGCAGGGCTTTAGCGCGCTTGAAATTTTAAGCGAGCAGCCGCTAAAGCCGTTTTCAGAGGCGCGAACAGGCACAAATCTAGGCGAGGGAGCCTGCGCATTCGTGCTTTCGCGCGAGCGCATAAGCGACGTCGCGATTTTGGCTCACGCCGCAAACTCCGATGCCTACCACATCACCAAGCCCGATCCTAGCGCACGCATGCAGATCAAAGCGATCAAAACCGCGCTAAAATCGGCGCAGCTGCAAAGTGTGGACTACGTAAATCTGCACGGCACGGGCACTGCGGCTAACGACGCGATGGAGGCCTTGGCTATGAGTGCCGCCCTACCCTTAGCGCCCGCAAGCTCGTCAAAATGGGCGATCGGACACACCCTGGGCGCGGCGGGGGCGATCGAGCTTGCCGTCTGCTACGAGGCGATCAGACAGGGCGTGATCCCGCCGAATTTTACGAATGATAAAATTTGGGGCGGCTCGGAGGCTGAAATTTTTCGCGGCGCGCAGGCGCGGCACGGCGAGCTAAACGATGAAATTTTAAACAGCGAAAGCGATCAAATTTCATGCAGCTTGGGCGATGAAATTTTGCAAAACGCGCAGGGTGAAATTTCAAAAAGCGGCGCGGATAAAATTTCGGCCGCGTCTAAAGCTTTGCATGGCGCGGGCGATAAAATTTTAAAAGACGCTGCGGATCAAGCTTCGCAAACGAGCGAAATTCCGGCTGTGCTGTCTAAATTTAATCTCGCATGCGAAGCCAAAAAAGCGCGCGTAGATACCGCGATGAACATAAACTTTGCTTTTGGCGGCGACAACGCCGTAACCATAATAGGACGCGTATGAGAGCCTCTAGCATCCTACCGCAGAGCGGATATATGGTCTTCGCAGATGAAATTTTAGAGATTAGCGACGGATATGCGAGCTGTGCGTTTAGCGTTAAAGAGGACTCGCCGTTTACCGAAAACGGAGAGCTCGGCAGCTACGCATATATGGAGATCATGGCGCAGTGCATAGGCGCCTATTCGGGCTACCGAAACGACGGCGAGGCGAGGCTTGGATTTTTGCTGGGCGTGCGAAACCTCGATATTTCGCGCGCAAGCCTGAAGGTGGGCGAGCGCGTAATCACGACGGCAAGGCAGAGCGTAAGCGACGGCGAGGGGCTATATATCTTCGACTGCGAGATCCGCTGCGGCGGCGAACATATCGCAAGCGCCACGCTTAGCGTAATGAACCCGAACGATGAAATGCTAAAGAGTATAAATGGCTAAGAGAATTTTAATCACCGGAGCAAGCGGCGGTATCGGCGAGGCGTGTGCGTTAAATTTAGCACAAAAAGGCTACGATTTGGCGTTAAACGGGCGCAACGAAGCAAAGCTTAATGACGTAGCGAAGCGCTGCTTGGACGCGGGCACGGCGGAAGTTCAAATTTTAAAATTTGACGTCGCAGATACCGCTGCGGCGCAGGAGCGTATCGAAGCAGACATAGAGGCAAACGGCGCGTACTGGGGCATCGTGCTAAACGCTGGCATTACGCGGGATAACTCCTTCGTGTGGTTCGAACGCGAGGATTGGCAAAGCGTGATAGATACGAATTTAGGCGGGTTTTATAACGTCATAAAGCCCGCGCTGATGCCGATGATCCGCGCCAAAAAGGGCGGGCGTATCGTGGTGATGAGCTCGGTTAGCGGAATTGCAGGCAACCGCGGCCAAAGCAACTACGCCGCTAGCAAAGGAGGCCTAATTGCTGCGGCAAAATCGCTAGCGATAGAACTTGCAAGCCGCAAGATCACGGTAAACGTCGTAGCTCCCGGGCTCATCAAAACGGCGATGAGCGAAGGTATAAACGAAGCCGCAAGCGAGCAAATTTTGGGCGCGATTCCGCTAGGGCGCATCGGCGAGCCGAGCGAGGTGGCGCATTTAGTGGAGTTTTTGCTAAGCGAAAATTCCGCATATATCACAAAAGAGGTTATTAAAATAGACGGTGGATTATGTTAAATAGAGTAGTTATTACGGGTTTTGGCAACGTCTGTGCATTCGGGCGGGACTGGGCGAGCATAAAGCAAAATTTGGCGCAGCAAAAAAGCGCCGTAGTTTATATGAGCGAATGGGATATCTTCGGCGAGGAGCTAAATACAAGGCTGGGTGCGCCGATACCGAACTACGCGCCGCCCGCGTACTGGAGCCGCAAAGATACCCGCTCGATGGGCAAGGTAGCGATGTTCGGCGTAGATGCCGCGGGTGAAGCTCTGGCGGATGCGGGGCTTTTAGAAGATGAGCGCATAAAGGACGGTCGTATGGGCGTCGCAGCGGGTAGCTGTAGCGGTGATGCAAAGGCTACTGGCGAAGTCATAGATATTTTGCATGGCAAGGATAGCACCTTCAACGCCAACTCATACGTAAAGATGATGCCCCACACCGTCGCTGCAAATATCGCGATCTACTACGGACTAAAAGGTAGGCTCATCCCCACGAGCTCTGCGTGCACGAGCGCGTCTCAAGCGATCGGCTACTCCTACGAAGCGATAAAATTTGGCCTTGCGGATATGATGCTGGCAGGCGGCGCGGATGAACTACACCCAAGCCAGGCATTCGTATTTGATAAGCTCTACGCGACAAGCTGTAAAAACGACACCCCTACTCTCAGCCCCGCGCCATTTGATCTATCGCGCGACGGACTGGTTTTGGGCGAAGGCGGCGCCATATTCGTGCTAGAAAGCCTCAGAAGCGCACTTGCGCGCGGCGCTAAAATTTACACAGAGATAGTGGGCTTCGGCACGACCTGCGACGGCACGCATATCACCCGCCCACAGAGTGAGACTATGCGCGCGGCGATGCAGCTGGCGCTCAAAGACGCCGCGATTTCGCCGGATCTCATCGGGCACGTAAACGCCCACGCTACGGCGACCAGACAGGGCGACGTCGCAGAATCTATGGCGACTCATGAAATTTTCGGCTCGCAAACGCCAGTGAGCTCTTATAAAGGCTATTTGGGTCATACTTTGGGCGCGTGCGGGGCGCTAGAGAGCTTTATCTCGGTGATGATGATGAACGAGGGGCTATTCTATCCGAATCTAAATTTACGTGATATCGATCCGCAGTGCGCGCCGCTTAGATACCTCACGCAGCCGCAGGAGATAAAGACGGACTATGTTATGAATAACAACTTCGCTTTCGGCGGCGTAAACACATCTTTGATTTTTAAAAAATTTATCGACTAAAGGAGAGAAAATGAAAAAATTTCTATTTTTCGCAGTTGCGGCGCTTTTTGTCGCTAATTCGGCTTATGCCAAAAACGATATCGTGCGCTTCCCGATCGCTGCGGCACTCGCAGAGCCCGACGCTAAAGCCAAGCTTGATCCGAACATAAAATTCTACTTCGGTAACAAATCCGCAGGCAGAAAGATCACGCAGCAGCTAAGCTCGAATAAAAAAGCAAACGGCGTCGGCAAGAGCGATCAAGCCGCATGCAACCGCGCGTTTTTATCGGCGCTGCTTAGCTTTCAAGATCGCGCCAAAAAAGAAGGTGGCAACAAGGTCGTCAATATCACGAGCTACTATTACAAAAACGTTTTCGTAAGCGACAAAGAGTTTGAATGCGGCGTAGGCACGATAATGAGCGGTGTCACGCTAAGAGGCTACATTGCAAAATAAGCTAAGCTTCGGTATATCTTACGCAAGCGCGATAATTTCGGGTGAGCCGGCGGAGTTTTATAAAAACCTCACCGCTTACTCGGACGGAATTTCCGAAGTAAATTTTGACGGAAATTCCGATCTCGCTTGCGATACGGATCAAAATTTTACGTATAATTTTACGTCAAATTCTACGCAAGATTTTACAGATATTTCGGACTGCGAGCAAAATTTCATCAATTCCGCAAATTTTACGGCTTGCGAGAATAACGAAAAAGCGGGGCGCGACCTTGCTACAGAAGGTTTTGATGAAAAATCTACCGAGCGTGGCTCGGAGCAGAGATTAAAACAAGAAACGGTTGCAGCCAAATTATTTAACTCCTCGCGCGCTTTTGATTGCGGCTCCGAAAATACGGCGGAGCTTTATAAAAATTTCGCCGCGCATGAGGGCGAGGCTTTACAAAATAGCCCCGTAGAAAATTTAAAAATTTCTGCTCACGCTCGCTTAAAAGAGGAAATTTTGGCCTTAGAGCCTTTAAAGAAAAAGCCGGCTCTTGAGCACATTCCACCGTTACAGCGCCGCCGCTTGGGGCTCGGGGCAAAACTTTGCATCTCGCTTTTAGGCGAAATTTCGCAAAATACGCCGCAAAGTTTAGCCGAGGAAAGCTCCTTAAATCTCGCACCTCAAAATTTAGATGCGAGCAAAAGCCGCGCCGCCGCACAAAACCCGTCGCCGCAGGATTTTTCAAATAAGAATTCTTTAAATTTTATGCAGCAAAATTTAAATTCGGCGCCGCAGGATTTCACAAATAAAAATTCTTTAAATTCCGCGAGGCAAAATTCCAAAGCAAACGAATGCTCGGGAGCCTGCGATCATGCGATGCAAAGCTCCGCGGCGCAGCGCGAAGGAATGCCGCTCGTCTTTTGCTCGCGCCTGGGCGAGATCAACCGCTGCTTTAGCCTGCTAGGCTCGATGAGCGAAAGCGTCTCGCCTTCGAGCTTTTGCGTCAGCGTACTCAACGCGATCGCGGCGCAAAATGCTATTTTTACGCAAAATCACGCCGAAATTTCGACGATCTCCGCAGCGTGCGCGCTCGAAAACGGCGCAATAATCGCCGCTGCAAGACTGAAAGAAGGCGCGGAAAATTTCGGCTCTGCGCAGGATGCAAACGAAAATGGCAAAAACGGCGAATGCAAGTCGGATAGCGACAAAATCGCCCTGCTCTGCTATTTTGAGGAGGTAAATAACGACTATCTGAAGCGCTGCGACTTTGCCTGCGCCCTACTTCTGGTGCTTCAGCGCGGAGATGACGTGCAGATCGAAATTTCGCCGCACGTTGTGGACGCGACGACACAGAGCCTAGAAGCACAAAATCCAAAACCGCAAGCCGAGAATGAAATTTTACGAAGCTTTAAAGGGGACGGCAAAATCCCTCTAGATACCGCAGTGGAATTTTTAGCTAAAATCCTCTCAGGCAAGCATGAATGGCGCAGCAGCGACGGGATTTTGGACTATCTTTTGCGCATCAAAGATCCCGCCAAAATCGCAGCTTTTTTAAGGCAAGATCGTGAGCGCTAAAATGGTAAAATTTCATCGCATGAGCAAGCGCGGCGAGACGAGCAAATTTGATCAAAATCCCTGGCCACGCGGAGCCGCAACGGCGCGAACGACAAGCTTTAAATTTAGCCGCTCCGCCAAACGCGGATATAGTGAAGGTTTTAAATTTAACCGCGCTACCAAACATGAGCTCGGCCAAACAGCGCATCTTAAAAGCACTCTGAAAGGGCGCGCGCCGTGCGCCGCCAAATCGCGTTGCAATGAGGCGCGCTGCGAAGATGCGCTGCCGAGGCATACGCAACGAACCCAAAAAAATCCGCCTAAACGGTGCGAGCTGCGAGCTATAAAAATTTTACCGCAGCGGCGCGTAGAAAACACCGCGCAATTCCGTTATAAAGACAGATGCGGCGAGCTGAAATGCCACGCGCGGCAGGTTGTAAATTTCATAAATTTAGCAGAGCAAAGCTTGGGCTACGAGTTTAAATTTAGCCGCACGATGAACCGAGTAAACGCCCAGGCAAGATGCGCACGGCAAGGCAGTTGCGATGAATTTTAAATTTTGCGGCGCCGCGAGCTATAAATTTAATCAGACGGCGCGTCGTATGGCGGCGCCAAAGCAGAATATATGGCGCTTCGCAAAAATTCCGTCGCAATGGCGCGCGTGGCAAACCGCTGAAATTCTACCGCAACGATACGCGCGGCAAAAGATAAAAATTCCATCGCAGCAATACGCACGAAGCATGCAGAAAACTGCGGAAATTTTGCCGGGGCAATACATACGGCAAACGGCAAGAATTCCACAAAAACGCAGTTTACCGCGCGCCGCAAAAATTCTATTGCTTCGACACATGCACGGCGCCGAGGTCGCCAAAGCTTCCGCACAGATCATAAAAATTCTATTTCTTCAGCACATGCCGCAAGCTGAAATATCGCGTGCAGAAAACTGCGAAAACTCCGCTACGATGCAGCGAGCGGCAAGCCGTAGAAATTTTATCGAGATTGCGCGCATGATGAACTATCAAATCCCTGCCGAGAACAACAAAACCCTCGCCGATAGCCGCACAATCCTTAACGAGAGCTGCTGCGAAATCTCCGCCGAAAGAGGCGCCGCGCGATGAAGCAGACAGATCCGCTAAGGCGCAAGCTTAAACAGATCGGCATCGCGTTATCCTTCGCAAGCTTCGGCGCGCTGTGTATGATAGGCAACCTACTCTTCCTCCCCGTAGCGCTGCTGAGGCTAAACCGCATAGGGGCCGTGCGAAATTTCGTACGCGATTTTATAATGATCTCGTGGCGCATATTTCTGCTGCTCGCGCGACTTTACGGCAGCATCGGCGTGAACTGGCGCTGCAAGCTCCCGCCTAGCGGCACTCTCATCATCGCAAACCACCCTAGCCTGCTTGACGTGGTGATCTTTTTAGCTCACGTGCGGCGCGCAAACTGCGTAGTCAAGGAAAGTCTGTGCAAAAATCCCTTCCTCTCCGCCGCCATCGCAGCCGCGGGCTACATCCCAAATACCGGCTCGGAAGCAATGATAGATGCGTGCCGCAGCGCCCTTGAGCGAGGAGAAAGCCTAATCATCTTCCCCGAGGGCACGCGCACCGCGGATCGCATCGCCATGCACAAAGCGGCGTTTTACATCGCGATAAATTTCGCAAAAAATATGAATTGCGTCGCGATAAAAATGGATCCTAAAAGCCTAAAAAAAGGACAAGTATGGTACGATACGCCCGAGGTTCGGATGAAATACGACCTCTACGAGCTGTGTGCGCTGGATCTAACGGGCTTCGAGCCGGATCGCCCAAACCCGATCCGAGTGCGCAAACTCTACGAAAAAATATCAAATCTATATGAAAAGGAGAATCTGTGAACGAAGAAATTTTGGAGCTTAAGGAGCTGATCATTTCGGGGCTGAACCTCGAAGACGTAGCGCCAGGCGACATAAATGACGATGAGCCGCTTTTTGGCGACGGGCTCGGGCTCGATTCGGTCGATGCGCTGGAGCTAGGGCTTTTGGTGCAGAAAAAATACGGCATCGTGCTTAACTCAAAAACCCAAAATTTAAAGCAAATTTTCTCATCCGTTGCGTCTTTGGCGCAATACATCGCCGAAAATAGGAGTAAAAATGAGTAAAGATGAAATTTTTGAAATTTTAAAAAAGGCGCTCGTGGAGCTTTTCGAGATCGACGAGAGCAAGGTCGTGCCTGAGGCTAAAATTTACGAGGATCTACAGATCGACAGCATCGACGCGATCGATCTGGTCGATTACGTCAAGAAAAACACCGGTTACAAGCTGATGCCCGATGATTTTAAAAACATCCAAACCCTTGGCGACATCGTGGATGCCGTAGCGGCGAAGCTCGATCAGGGCGCGAGCGTGGAGACTACGGGCGGCGAGAGTTAAATTTCGCCGTGCGGCGCGGTAAGATCGCGAGTGCGGCGGCTTGGTAGTTTACTTTGCGGCGGCACAGAGGCGGCCTGATAAACATAAGCGGCTGTTTGACGGCGCATGGTGTTGCGATAACATGCGGCGAATATTATCAAAGGTATGCAGCAAGCGGCGAACGTTTTAATTGAAAGAGCGTGAAGCGAGCGGCTTTTATGGGCTTAGCGCTTAAGCGGCACGGCACAAAGCCCGCTTACCTGCCGCTTTTAGGCTAGTATGTAGAGCACTTTGCAGATTAAAATTTTAAAATTTTAATCTGCGAGCCTGGGTGAAATTTTGAAATTTTAAAAGACGCTGTTTCTTTTGCGATCGTCGTTTTCATAAAATTTCAAAATTTTAAAATTTCGACTAAATTTAATTTAGCGGATTTGATCGCAAACGCGGCGCTGCGAGTTAAATGAAAGCGCAGCTAAATTTTTAAGACGCGGGTTGAAATTTGAAATGCGGCAGGCGCGACTGAATTAAAATTTTAAAATCATAGCGCACAAAACCGTGGCGCCGAGGTCAAATTTAAAGTATCTTGGCGCGGTATAGATCGCAACGATCGCTCTGCTAGCGGCGAAACCAAAAACCACCGTGGTAAAACTAAAAATCGCAGCAGCAAAAGCTCAACCGCTGTGACGAAGCTAAAGCTGCCGCGGCAAAAACCAAGCCCTCGCGGCTAAATTTAAGGATTGCAAAGATTGCGACGAACGATATTTTTAAAAACAGCTACCATAATTTTAAGCGTATTTTACCCTTTCGGCCTCTATTTTTTGCACGGCGGTGCGCGGGTCTGCTTGCTTGTGGCGATGAGCGCGCTATGGGGGGCGCGAGCTGTTTTTGAAAGTAAAGATCGCGCTATTAAGGGCGCGTGCGCGGCATTTTTTGCGTTGTGCGCCATATTTAGCGGCGGATCGCTTGCGTATATGTATCCGCTCATAATAAATTTCTCGCTCGCGGCGCTTTTTGCGCTCAGCCTAAGATCGACGCCTGCGATCACGCGCCTAGCGCTTTTGAAGCAGCCAGGTCTCAACGAGCGCGGCCGCGCCTACACGCGCAAGCTGACCGAGGTTTGGCTCGGATTTTTCGTGCTAAACGGCCTGCTTAGCGCGGCGCTGCTACTACCGCGAGATAAAATTTATTGGAGCGTTTACTGCGGCGCGATCTCATACGTCCTCATCGGCGCGTTGATCGGCGGCGAGATGATTTTTAGGAAATTTTATGTTAAAAAATTTGATTAATTCTTTAAAGCCTTATGAGCGCGAAATCCTTGCTGCGGCGGCTCTTGCATGCGATTTGACAAAAACGGGGCGCAAGCAGAGCGAAGCGGCAAGCTTAAAAGGCGCGGACAAATCCCAAAGTAGCGCGGCAAGCGCAAATTTAAAAGATTCGGAAAATTCCAGTAGAAGCGCAAATCTCAATGACGCGGAAAATTCTAGCGGCGGCACAGATGCCGCGCACGCCATGCAAACAGCGCAGACGCAAGAGCAAAAAAATGCGCCGATGATCGAAATTTACGGCGAGGACGCGGCAGAGTTTATCGCGTTTTTTTTCGGCGCGATGATTGCGGGCTTTGCACCCGTACTGCTGCGAGAGCCAAAATTTAGCGGCGAATTTCATCTAGGCGGCGACGTGAAAATTCCAAATCTCGCCGCAGCGCAAGGTTTATCCGAATTCAGCTCCCATGATTTAGAAAACATTTCGTCTCGCGATACCGAAAAATCCGCGCCTAAAATTTCATCTAAAAACGCGCTGCAAAATCACGCGCCGTGCGAACAAGAGGCTGTCTCTTTGCATCTACTGCGCGCCGATCAGAAATTTTATATCAAAACTTCGGGTTCCACGGGCGAGGCGAAAAACATCGAAAAAAGCCTACGCGATATGGTTTTAGAGGCGGAATTTTTGGTAGAAAGATTCGGCCTTTGCGCAAGCGATCGATTTTTATCGGGCGTCTCGCACCAAAATATGTTTGGGCTCACCTTTAGCATCTTCGTGCCGCTGCTTTGCGGCTCGCGCACGCAAAAAGGCGGCCTAAACTACCCTGAAATCATCCTCGCAGCCGATCTTGCGGGCGCCGTGCTGATCAGCTCGCCCACGGTGCTAGGCGCGCTATGCGAGCACGCAGATGCTGCAAACATAGCGCCTTTGGGCACCATTTTTAGCGCGGGCGCGCCGCTAAGTCCTGCGATCCGAGATAGGTTGGCAGCGCTTAGCAATGCCCGCATCGTCGATATTTACGGCTCTAGCGAAACGGGCGTGATCGCCTGCAACGAGGGCGTGGGACTTAAGAAATTTGCTCCCGTAAGCGTGCAGATCCGCACGGATATCGATAGCTGCGGCGCGGCAAAACGCGAGGGCGAGCTCTTTGATCCCACGGCAGGCTCTTGCGGCGAAAATTCTGCGGCAGAGCCCAAAACGAGCCGTACGGACGGGCAAAATACAGACGGGCAAGACGCAAACTGCTGGGGCGAGCAGGCGTCTAAATTTAATGCAGACGCTGGCAATAAAACCGCGACCGATACAGAAAACAGCTCCACACCGAGCTCTGCGACGAAATACGATGATAAATTTGCACAAATGGGCGAGCTTTGCGATAAATTTGGGGCAAAGCAGCCCGCCGACAATTTTTCGCAAACGGGCGAGTTTACGATCAGCTCGCCTTGGTGCGAGCGCTTCGAAAGCCGCGATTTCGGCTATGTGCGCGCAGACGAGATCACGCTTTTGGGACGCGGCGACCGCACCGTCAAAATCAACGAAAACCGCGTGAGCCTCGATCTGCTCGAAGCCAAACTCCGCTCGCACGAATTTATCGGCGAGTGCAGGATCGATCTGCACCCGCAGCGCGACCGCGCCGTAGCTCTTATCAAGCTCAGCGAACGCGGCGAGCAGGCGTTTCGTGCAATCGGCAAAAAGGGCGTCACGGACGAGCTGAAGGCCTTTTTGAAGCCCGAATTCGGCGCGATTTTGCGCTACTTCAAAATCGCGAGCAGGCTGCCTTTTAACGAGCAGGGCAAGCTAAGCAAAAAGGACTTTTTAAGCGCCCTGCAGCGCTACGAGGTACCGGTTTTCGAGCGGAGCGCGGATAATGAGTTTCGCGCGAAGGTGCGAGCCAGCGACTTTTATTTCGACGGACACTTTGCGCGATTTCCGCTAGTGCCCGCGTTTATGCAGCTTCGCTTCGTATTAATCTGCGCAAAAGCCCTCGGCTACGAGCTGGACGGCACGCAAAAGATAGAAAATTTAAAATTTACGAATTTCATTCGCCCGGGCGATGAAATTTCAATCAAAATCACCGAGGCAAGCGGCAAGCTCCGCTTTGAAATTTCAAACGACAAGGTTTGCGCCAGTGGAAGAATCTGCCTTTAAGCCCGCGTTTTTGCTGCCCTACTTCAACCACCCCGCGCGTATCGCCGAGCTCGTAAGCGCCCTAGCGCCCATCGCGCCCGTGCTGATCGTGGACGACGGCAGCGACGAAGCGAGCAAAAGCGCGCTAAAGGGGCTTGCGGCTCAAATTTACGCCCGCGCGCAAAACGGCGGAAAAGGCGCTGCCGTATGCGACGGACTGGCGTGGGCGAAGAAGCTTGGATTTACGCACGCCTTTCAGATAGACGCGGACTTTCAGCACGACGTAGGCAGATGCGAGGAGTTTTTGGCGCTTGCGGCGCGCAAGCCAGCCGCGCTGATCTGCGCCGCGCCCGTATATGACGAAAGCGCGCCCAAATCCCGCCTACACGGGCGTAAGATAATGAACTTTTGGTGCGTAATCAACACTCTTTCGCACCGCATAAAAGACGCGATGTGCGGCTTTAGAATTTACCCGCTAGAGGGGATCGTGCCACTTCTGCCCCGCACCAAAAGCCGCAGAATGGGCTTTGATGCCGAAATTTTAATACTAGCCGCGCGGGCTGGGTTAGAGATAAAATGGCTCGATCTGGCGGTGCGCTACGAAGCGGGCGGAGTGAGCCATTTTGCGCCGTTTCGAGATAATTTCGGAATTTCGCTGATGCATGCGAGGCTATTTTGCGGGCTTCCGCTTTGGCTTGCAAAAAGGGCGCTAAAACGCGCCTGCGATAAATTTAAAAAGCGCGGCCTACAGGAGGCTTCACGGCAGAGCGCGAATGAAATTTTGCAAGGGCTAGCGGGAAAAAACCTTTGCAGCAACGCGCGGCGCGATAGTCGTAAAGGTGCAAAAGAGGAGATAGACGGCGGCGCAAACGAAAAAGCTGGTACCGAAAAATGCGGCGACAACGCCGCAGCGCAAAGCTCACAGGCGGAAAATTCAGCGCAAAGCTCGCTCGTAAAAGCCTCGCCGCAACATGCCGCTGCAAAGGACGGGCGCGATGGCTAAACACTGGAGCGAAAACAACGAAAAGGCGGGCGCGGCGCTTTTAAATTTAGCTCGCTTCGTCACGCTTCACACGCCTGATTTTTGCATGCGAGGCACCGCGCTTTGCATCTCGGCGATCTATTTTGCGCTGCTTAAAAACGAACGACGCGCGATCAGGGAGTTTTTGCGGCGCGCGCTTGATCGCGAGCCAAAAGTGTGCGAAATTTACGCGAATTTTTATAAATTTTCTCTCAGTCTGTGCGAAAAAATCGCAGTTTGGAACGGTAAGATCGCGCTGGATCAAATCCGCGTGCAAAGCGGTATGAAGGAGCTTTTAAGCGACGGAACAGGCAAAATTTTAATCACTTCTCACTTCGGTAACACCGAGATCGCGCGCGCCCTTTCGGCAAACACGACGGGGATAAAAATCAACGTGCTAATTTTTCGCAAACACAGCGAAAATTTTATGAAATTTATTGAAAAAATGGGCGGCGGCGTGAAAATTCTTTACGTCGGCGAGCTCGGCATCGGCGAGATGCTGCAAATCAAAGAGCTGCTGCAAAACGGCGAGCACATCGCGATAATGGGCGATCGCATGCCGGTGGGCTCAGATAAATTTCAAAGCGAGGATTTTTTAGGACGCAGCGCGAACTTCCCGATCGGCGGCTACCTGCTCGCTAAAATTTTGGACGCGCCGCTATTTAGCCTATGGTGCTACGAGGGGCGTGAAGGGCGCGAGCTGCGGCTACAGCCGCTACCCGCGCCGCTAAAGAGCCGCGATAAGGCGCGATCGGTCTCGCTAGCGCTTAAATGCTACGTGCGGCAGCTCGAGCTTTATGCCAAAGAATTTCCTTCCCAGTGGTATAATTTCTTTGATTTTTGGGCGCAAGGAAAAGACGCGAGCGATGCAAAGCGCGACGGCGCGCAAAATTTCGGCGAGACGAGCACGGACGCTGCGTCAAATTTAAATGACGCAGCGGATTTAAATGACACAACGAGTTCAAATACGGCGTCAAATTTAAAAAGTACGGTGGACTCGAATACTGCGCTAAATTTAGATAATTCAAATTTGAGCGCTGCAAAATCCGCCTCGCAAGACGAAAAATTTCATAGCGGAGAGAGGAATGAAAGAGTATAAATTTCGCGCCAGATTTTACGACGCCGATCCGATGGGCGTGATGTGGCACGGCAACTACGTAAAGCTCTGCGAGGACGCTAGATGCGAGTTTTGGCGCGACGCGGGCTACACATATATGCAGATGAGAGATGATGGATTTATATATCCCATTATCAAAATGGAGTTTAAATTTATCGCGCCGATACTTTTTGACGACGAGGTTGCGGTGAGCATCGAGCTGATCGAGTGCGACACGATAATAAAATTTTTCTACCGCATTAAAAGCCTATCGGGCGCGCTATTGGCCAAAGCTACCACGTCGCAAGCCGCGGTGGAGCTTGATTCAAAAAGGACGCTGTATGAGATACCGCCGCAACTAAGGGCGTGCGCGGATAAAATTTTAGCAAAGAAAAATCCCACGAGTAAAATTTCAGCGGCAGATAAAATTTCGGCAGCAAATGAGATTTCGACAGCAAGCAAAACCGCGTCCGAGCAAGAGCGCTCTCAAAACGTCGCGGCGAATGAAATTTTGCCTAGCGATAACGAGCAGTGAAATTTTAGCGAGCATAAAATTTAAAGGACTATGATGAAAATTTTAGCTTTATTTTTGGCGATTTTGGGGCTTGCGAGCGCGCTTGAAGTAAGCGATCTAGCGCTTAAGACCGATAATATCGGCGGCAAATTTAGCGAAACGCTCAGTATCGAGGGCTTTGCCGAGCCCGTGCGAAGCAGCGGCGAGTTCAGGATCAAAGGCGGCGAGCTGTTTTGGACTACGCTAAAGCCGGTGCGAAGCGAGCTAAAAATCGGCGCAGACGGCGTTTTTGAGCGTAGCGGCGAAGCGTGGATCAAAAGCGCCGATTCGCTTTTTGATAAGGACACCTTTTTGGCGATCTCGCGCCTGGACGTAGCGCGGCTTAGCAAAAATTTCTCGATCGCGCTAAGCGGCAGTAAAGATGCGTGGCGCGCCGAGTTAAGCCCCAAGGGGATGCTGCAAAATATCTTTAAAAATATCGTGATCGAGGGCGGCGCCTACGTCAGAGTACTGCGGATCAGTAGCGCTAACGGCGACGTGAGCGAAAACGTATTTTCGGGCGTCGTGAGCTTAGATGAGTAAGAGCGCGATCCTAGCGGTATTTGGCGCGGTTTTCATCGCGCTTTGCGCCTTTATAGCGCTAAATTTAAACCGCGTAAATTCCGATTTTTACGAGCTAAGCGGCATTGAAATTTCCGGCGAGCAGAAACAGAGCGTCGAAGATTTCAACCGCGAGATCGCGAGGCAAATCATCGTCGCAAGCGCAGAGAAAGCGAGCTTTGACGCGTTCATTGCGGATATGCAAAAAAGCGGGCTTTTTGAGAGCATAATCTATGAAGTAAAGGACGCGAGCGTGTATCAGAGCGAGCTTGCGCGCTTTGCGCCCGCGATGCTAGACGATGCGAGCGTGGAGCTTTTGAAAAGCGATCCGCAGGCTTTTTTTGAGCGTAGCGCGCGTGAGCTTTACTCAAAATTTCGCCCGCTTAGCCTCTCGCAGGATTTTTTCTCGCTCAGCCTTCATTCGCGCCTTAGCTCTCACGGCGCAATCAAGCTCGATCCTGCACAAAACCGCTTCATCGCGACCATTGACGGTGCGCCGTACTACTTCGCTACGGCTAAATTGGCTCCGAAAGCAAACGACGACGCGCTCAGCGCTCTGGTGCGCGAGGCGCAAAAGAGCGAAATTTTAATCTCCGGCACCGCCCTTTTTAGCGCATTGGGCAAAAGCGCGGGCGTGCGCGAAAGCTCCGTCGCGGGCGCCGTATCGCTTAGCCTGTGCGCGGCGCTGCTGCTGGCGGCATTTTCGCGCGCACGGATCTTCTGTCTGCTACTGCCCGCGCTTTTCGGGCTTGCCTGCGGCGTAGCGGCCACGATGGCTATCCGCGGCTCGATCCATATCCTAAGCGCCGTGGTTTCGACGAGCCTAATCGGGCTGATGCTGGATTACGCCGTGCACTGGCTCGGCGCAAACATCGCGCGCAAAATCGAGGCTCGCTCGATAAAAAGCATGCGAAATATCCTGCTTCTAGGCTTTTTCATCACAGCCGGAGGCTACTTCGTATTTTTATTCAGCCCGTTTTTTCTGCTCAAAGAGATCGCTATCTTTGCCATAGCCGCACTTGCGGGGGCATTTTGCTTTAGCTACTTCGCCCTGCCGCTGCTTCTTGAAGGGGTAGAATTTCGTCCCGCCCCAGTCTTTGCAAAAGCTCTTGAGCTCTACGCAAAGGCGCTTTGCAAGATAAGCTTAAGCTTTAAAGCGCTCGCCATCATTTGCGCGGCGCTGCTTGCGTTTTTGTATTTTAAAATGGAGCTTAAGGACGACGTCAGCGAATACGCGAGCTTGGATAAAAACCTAATCACGATGAGCGCCAAACTCGCAAGCATCGGCGGCTCCAGCTTCGATCTGATAGTGGGCAACAACGCGAGCGCGGTAGCCAAAGAAGTCGTAGCGCGCGGGTTTGCAGACTCATACGTGGGCGCGCCGATTTTGGATCCCGCCACGCAGAGCTTTATCAAGCAAGCTTTTGCAAACTACGATAGAAGCGCATTTTTACGTCTCGGGCTTAGCCGCGAGCTCGTGGATGGAAACTTTGCCAAGATTGCAGAAGCACCTATTTTAAGCTACGAGCAGGCGAGAAGCTCCGTTCTTTTTGCCGCGATGCCGAGCATCGATCCGCATATCGCTTTTT
>NZ_CAJPRT010000011.1 GCF_905373215.1 uncultured Campylobacter sp. | reverse complement strand
ATCCGACTAATCCGACTAATCCGACTAATCCGACTAATCCGACTAATCCGACTAATCCGACTAACCAAAACTCGACCGGCTAAAATCCAAGTATAGCAAAACCATGACGCGATAAAACCGGGGCGCGATAAACTCGCCGCAGCTTGAAAGCAAGATTTATCGCTACCGAAGCCCTCAGCTAAATTTTACCGCCCAAGCGCGGAATTTTCGGCTTTGGTTTTGAGCGCCGAAAATAAAATTTCACGCCAATCCACTTATAACGCCTTCGTCCGTGATCCTCATATTTAGCGCGTTAGGAACCTTCGGCAGCCCCGGCATAAGCATTATCTTGCCGCAGACGGCGACGATGAATCCCGCTCCCGTGCGGATCTGAAGGTCTTTGACGCTGAGCTTAAAGCCGCGTGCGCGCCCGAGCGCCTTGGCATCGTTGCTGAAGCTATACTGCGTCTTAGCAACGCAGACGTTTAGCCGCTCAAGCCCCAAAGCCTTGATGTGCTGCAGCACCTTTTGCGCCTCGGGCTCGAAAACCACCTCGCTCGCACCATAAATTTTAACGGCGATCTTTTCGATCTTGCTCGCCGTATCGTCGCTAAGCTCGTAGGCGAATTTCAGCTCCTTAGAGCGCTCGCACTCATCTACTACGAGACGGGCTAGCTCAAGCGCGCCCTCGCCTCCTTTGGCGAAATTTTCACAAATCGCCATCTGTACGCCGCGCTGCTTGCAATAATCGCGCACGAAGGCGATCTCGCCGTCGCTATCGAAGCTGAAGCGATTAAGCGCCACGACAGGATTTAGCCCGAAATTTTGTAAAATTTCGATATGCCCGCCTAAATTTACGATGCCTCTTTGAAGCGCGGCAAGATCAGGGCTTGCGATATTTTCTTTATCCGCGCCGCCGTTATATTTAAGCGAGCGGATCGTGCTGACTAACACCGCGGCATCCGGAGCGATACCCGCGCGGCGACACTTGATATCGATAAATTTTTCAGCCCCTAGCTCGCTTCCGAAGCCCGCCTCCGTCACGGCGTAATCTGCTAGCGAGAGCGCAAGCTTGCTCGCCATTATTGAGTTGCAGCCGTGCGCGATATTTGCAAAAGGCCCGCCGTGCACGAGCGCGGGCGTGTGCTCTAGGCTTTGGATGAGATTTGGCTTCATCGCGTCTTTTAGCAGGATCGCCGCGGCATCCGCGCAGCCCAGATCGCGCACATATATCGGCTCTCCCTGCGTATCGTAGGCGACCATGATGTTTGCGATGTTTTCCTTAAGCTCGGCAAGATCGTTTGAGAGGCACAGCACCGCCATTATCTCGCTAGCTGCGGTGATATTAAAGCCGTCCTCGCGCTGCACTCCGTCGGTGCGCCCGCCCTGTCCTACGGTGATATGGCGCAGCGCGCGGTCGTTCATATCCATGCAGCGCTTCCACAAAATTTTATCGATCTTTAGCGGGTTTTCTTGATACAGCGAGTTGTCGATGACCGCCGAAATGAGATTATTCGCGGAGGTGATGGCGTGAAAATCGCCGTTAAAATGCAAATTTAGATCATCCATCGGCACCAGCTGCGAATATCCGCCGCCAGCAGCTCCTCCTTTGATACCGAAAACCGGTCCCAGCGACGGCTCGCGTAGCGCAAGGCAGACGCTTTTGCCTAGACGCTTTAGCGCGTCGGCTAGACCGATGGAGGTCGTAGTTTTGCCCTCGCCAAACGGCGTCGGATTGGTCGCCGTGACCAAAATAAGCTTCGAAGCGCGCGATCGCGGCTTGATGTTTAGCTTGGCTTTGTAGTGGCCGTACAGCTCGATCTCATCCTCGCTAAGCCCCAAATTTTTCGCAACGTTTGAAATTTTATCCGGCTTCGCCGCATTTGCTATTTCGATATCGCTCAACATTTTCTCTCCTTAAATTTAAAATTTTATCGCGCAACATTTACGCACCGCCTCTTTAAATCCGCGCATTAGCCGCCGCTACGCGCACCTTATCCACAAGCCGCGCAAGATCAAAGCTCGCGCCGCGAAATTTGCCCCGGCTAAATTTCGATCTCGATGCCCACGGGGCAGTGATCGCTGCCCATCACGTCGCTTAGGATGAAAGCGTCCTTTAGCCGCGAGCGCAAATTTGCCGAGATGAAAAAATAATCGATCCGCCAGCCTACGTTTTTGGCGCGCGCGTTAAAGCGGTAGCTCCACCACGAGTAAGCGTCTCGCAGCTCGCCATGCACGGCACGGAAGGTATCGACAAAACCCGCCGCCTCCACCTCATCGAGCCACGCCCGCTCGATCGGCAAAAAGCCCGAGGTTTTGGAGTTTGCTTTTGGGTTTGCAAGATCAATCTCGCGGTGCGCGGTATTTACGTCGCCGCAAAATATCACCCCGAGCCCCTGCTCCGCGAGGCTGCGCGCGTAGGCTAGGAATTTCGCGTAAAATTCCATCTTGTAGGCTAGCCGCGCCTCGTCCTTTTGGCCGTTGGGAAAGTAGATATTAAAAAGCACGACGTCGCCGAAGCGGTGCTGCAGCACGCGCCCCTCGTCGTCGGGGAAAAACAGCGCCTTGCTCGTCTCGCTTTTAAATTTCGCCAGGCTCGCCACGCCCGAATAGCCCGCGCGTGCGGCGGAATTTAGATCGATCTGAGAAAATCCGAGCTCATAAAGCCCTTTCGGAGCGTCCTTTTCGCTCACCTTGATCTCTTGCAAGCCCAAAAAGTCGGGGTTTTGCTCCGCGAGCCACGCAAAGCCGTCTTTGCCGAGCACTGCGCGCAGCCCGTTTACGTTCCAACTAATCAGTTTCAAATTTAGCCTTTGGCGCAAAAATTTTGGTATGATTATACGAAATTTTGACTAAATTTAAAGGAAAATTATGCGCAATCAGCCCAAATACCGATTTTTTGCCAATTGGAGCTACGCGATGGCGGGTCTTGCCGAGATGCTGCGCAGCGAGCGTAGCTTTAGACTCGAGCTTTGCGTGTTCGTCCCGCTCCTGCTGTCGCTATTTTTTTGGAATTTCGGCGCAGTGCTAAATCTATTTTTGATCTTCGGCGCGGTCTTTACGTTCACAACCGAATGCATAAACTCAGCTATTGAGCGCGCGGTCGATCTTGCCACGAGCGAAATCCACCCGCTAGCCAAGGGCGCCAAAGACACCGCAAGCACCGCCGTGATGATTAGCCTATTTCTCAACGCCGCGCTGTGGGGCTACGCGCTGATAGATAAGCTATTTTAGCGGCGAAGTGCGTATAAAAATTTAATTTCGCCGCAGCGCCATAGATAAATGGCAAATTAAGCCTAAATTTCGTAAAATCACCGCTAGGACGCGAGGTCGCGTAATACGATAAAAGGCAAACGATGCAAAGTTCAACTCCATAAATCGCGCTAAATTTAAACCAAATCAACCATCAAATTTAAATTTAACGGAGACAACCATGAAAAGACGAGATTTTTTAAAACTAGGCGCGTTCGCGGCAGCTTCGGCGCAGGCGAAGCAATTTAACGCGCTAGCGCAGGCGATATTTGACGAACAGATGGGGCTTTGCGCAAATAAATTCGGCGCGTTTTACGTAAAAACCATAGGCGGCAGGGTCGTTGGCACCGAGCCCTTTGAGGGCGATGCGATGCCTACGGTGCTAAATAACGCCCTAAGCGATCATATCCAAAACGAAACGCGCGTGAAATACCCCTACGTGCGCAAAAGCTTCCTTACTGATCCCTCAAATCCAAAGCCGGAGCTTCGCGGCAAAGAGCCCTTCGTGCGCGTTAGCTGGGACGAGGCGATAAAGCTAAGCGCCAAAATTTTAAAAGAAAACTTCGATAAATACGGCTCGCAGGCCATTTACGGGCAGCTTTATCAGTGGGGTAGTCTGGGCAAGGTCGGTCACTCGCAGCGCACCGCAAAGCGCATGCTAAACACGCTAGGAGGCTACGTGAGCGAGCTTGGCGGCTACTCTTACGGCGCGGCGACGGCGTTTTTGCCTCACGTGACGGGCTCTATCGATCCGACGCACGCTCCGACGCGTTGGGAGGGCGTGGTAAAGGAGGCCAAAACGATCGTATTTTGGGGCACGAATCCCGTCGTCTCAAACAAGATCGCTACCTCTCCGTGCCGATGCATAACTCCTACGCCTACTACGAGATTATGAAGGATAAATTTAAAAAAGGCGAGATGAAAATTTACAGCGTCGACGTCTACCGCAACGAAACGGCGGAGTATTTTGGCGCGCACTATCTCGCCGTGCGCCCTTGCACCGATACGGCGATGCTGATCGGGCTTTGCGATTATCTTTACGAAAACGGGCTTTACGACAAAGAATTTATAGAGCGCTACACGGTCGGGTTCGATAAATTTAAGGATTATTTCACCGGCGCAAAAGACGGCGTGAAAAAAGATCTTGCGTGGGCGAGTAAAATTTGCGGCGTGAGCGAAAAGGAGCTAAAAAGCCTAGCCGATACGCTAGCTAAAAAGGACACGCTCATAGTTACGGGCTACGCGATACAGCGTCAGCACCACGGCGAGATGGCATACTGGGCGCTGATCGCGCTGGCTGCGATGCTAGGCGACATCGGCAAGACCGGGCGCGGCTACGTGATGAACGATCAGATGCATAAAAACGCCGATATTAGCTTCATCGCGCCAAAGCTTCAGGCCTTTAATCCCGCGATAAACGAAAAATACATCGCCCCGCAGGGCAAGCTAGCCAAGGCCAAATACCACGAGATACCAAACAGCAGGCTCATAGACGCGATCATGGAGCCGGGCAAGCAGATCGAGCGCAACGGCAAAAAATACGTCATGCCGCACATCCGCGTGATGTTTAATGCCAACGGCTCGACCTTCACCCGCCATCCCGATACCAACCGCGCGGTCGCGGCGATGCGCAAGATAGAAGCGATCATCACCACCGAGCCCTTTTGGACGAGTACGGCGAGGCTCAGCGACATCGTGCTACCGTCGGCTCTGGAGTGCGAGCGCACGGATATAGAGTTTGCAAATTCGACTAGCGAGTACCTTTTTGCGATTAAGCCGCTAGTAAAGCCCGCAGGCGAGAGCAAGAGCGACTTTGAGATCGCGCGACTCATCTGCGCGCAGTGGGGCGAGGAGTACGAGCAGGCCTTTAGCGAGGGTAAAACGGAGCTTGAGTGGGTGAAGGAAATCTACGCCGATGCAGTTCAAAAGGCTGAAGGCATGGGCATAGCGATGCCGAAATTTGAGGAGTTTTGGCAAAGGGGCTACGTCAAATTTGATCAAGTGGACGAGAAAAAGCGGTACTTCACAAACTACGCGGACTTCCGCGCCGATCCCGAGAAAAACGCGCTAAAAACGCCGTCGGGCAAGATCGAACTCTACTCCGAAGCGGTCGAAAAGCTAGGTTACGGCGACTGCCCACCGCACGCGACGTGGATGGAGCCGTTTGAGTGGCTGGGCAGCGACGTGAGCAAGTACCCGGTCGCTATCAGCGGCGCGCACTCTAAATTTAGGCTCCACTCGCAGCTAAACAGCTCACTCATTCGCAACTACGCCGAGATCGCGGGCCGCGAACCCGCGCTCATTAGTCCCGCCACGGCAAAGGCGCGCGGCATCAAAACGGGCGACGTAGTGAGGATATACAACGACCGAGGCGAGATCCTCTGCGGCGCGCTGGTAAGCGATACCGCGCAAGATAACGTCGTGATCGTGAGCGAGGGCGCGTGGTACGATCCGGCCGTCTGGGGCGAGCGCAGCCTATGCAAGCACGGCAACATAAACGTGCTAACCAAGGACGTGCCTAGCTCGCAGCTCTCGCAAAGCAACACCGCGCACACGAGCATGGTGCAGATCGAAAAATTTAAAGGCGAACTGCCGAGCGTAACGGCGTTTGATAGGCCCGCGACGATAGAGGCTTAGCGTGCTTTCTAGCTCTTGCGCCAAAGCCCTACCAGCCATTTATCGCAAACGAAATCGCTAAGTTTTTCTGCGCCAAGAGCTCGTCCGAGAGGCGGTCGTATTCGCCCCCGAGCCCCATTTCTTGCGCCATAGACGGCGGCTCATCGTCCCAAGAGCCCATCGCACCGAATACATCGGCGATCCCCGCCGCAGCAAACGCCCTCAAGCTCGGCTGCGGCAGCGCTGCAAACGAAACGGCGTAATACTCGCCTACAGCGACTTCGCCCCGCAGCGTCTTAAGCGCATTATCAAACGTCTGCGCAAAGTTTTCGCAGCCTATCTTGCTCGCAAAATCCCTGATCTGCACTAAAACATTCCCGAATTCTGCGCTGTTATCGCGCGCGTTTAACGCATCCCGCGGCATCCCGTGCCAAAGGCGCTCGACGTATTTCACGCGCCAAGCCTTTTTGTCGCGATCGTATTTCCAATCAGGCGTAAAAACGCCGTCAAAGTCCTCAAAGCAGCAGACGATGCCGTTTACGTTCATCCCCGAAAAGCCCAAAAGCGCTCTATCTTTTACGAAAGTTGGAATACTAAGCCCCGCGTCCTTCAGACCAAGCTTTAGGCACTGCTCTATCCAACGCCGCTGCGTGTAGATCGGCTCGTCCTCGCACGCTTTTTGCGCGAGCCGTCCGGTGAAAAACTCGCACGCTTTTTGCAAAAGTGGCGAGCCCGTGCTTTCGTCTGCGCCTTTTTTTCTCGCCGCTTTTTCATTTGCCGCTTCTTTGCTGTTCGCGCGCTTTTGCTCCGCTGCACCGCCGCTCTCGGTGGCTTTGTCCGTCGCACTGCTCTGCACTGCACCGTACGCATCTTTTTGCTCCGCAGCTTTCCTTGCGTCGTTTACGCCGTCCTGCGCTACGCGGCTCGCGCCCTCTGCGGTGCGGAAATGCTCCTTTGCAAATTCAAAATTTAAATATTTTATATATTTTTGATCTTGCAGCGGCGGCTCAGGATTGCCGCGCAGAGCTGATTTTAGCGCGACGCACAGCGCGCACGAGAGATATATTTCGCCGTTCATAGATATCCTTTAAATTTAGATCGCTCCCGTTCATGTGGCGGATTATTTATGCTCCGCGTCAAAAGCTAGCGGCGGCAAAATTTTAAAATTTTGCGCCTTAGCGACAAATTTAATCACGATAAAATTTGCGCGTGAAGCAAAACAAATCTACGCAAAGATAGAATTCACAACCGCCGCGAACATAAAATTTTAAAAGCAGCTACCGTATCGAAAAAGGTACCGCTATAAATTTAAAGCAGCTCGCGCACAGGCACGGATAAAATTCCGAAGCCAAAATCTACAAATGCCACAAACAAGGCGATGTGCGTTAAATTTACGCGCACTTTAAAAATGACAAACCGCTTTAAAGAAATTCCAATTGCGCTCGCGCTATGAAATTTTAAAAGCGAACTGTCGTTAAATTTAACCAGGGCGGTACGCTGCGGGATCAAAGATCGCGCCGATACCGAGCAAAACGCGCTATGAAATTTTAAAAGTAAGTCGCTGCGCCTACGCTGCCACTAAATTTAAAATGAACCGATCGCACCGCAAAATTTTAAAAGCAAGCCGTTGCGTCTAAATTAGCTAAATTTAAAATTAAGCAATAGCGCCATTTACGCTACGAAAGCCGCGCCACAAGCCTTACACCGCAAGCGCCCTACGCTACGACGTTTGGAAACTCATAGACCACGCGGCCGCTTTTGATCGTGCATACCGCAGCGCCCGCAAGCTGCTTGCCGAAAAGCGGCGAGTTGCGCGATTTGGACTTATTTAGCGCCTCGTCGTATACGTAGGAAATCTGCGGATCGATGATCGCGACGTCGGCTAAAAAGCCCTCTTTGATCTCGCCCTTGTCTTTTAAATTTAGAATTTTAGCCGGGTTAAACGAGCATAGCCGCACCATATCTTCAAGGCCGATGACGCCCTCGTTTACGAGCCGCAGCGTAAGCGGTACGAGGGTTTGAAGCCCCAAAATTCCAAACGGCGCGTGGTCGAATTCTACGAATTTATCGTCGGTGTTATGCGGAGCGTGGTCGGTCACGATGACGTCGATCAAACCGCTTTTAAGCGCCTCTCTGATCGCCTGCACGTCGCTTTGGGTGCGAAGCGGCGGCGACATTTTAAAATTCGTATCGTATCCCATCAGCTCGCGCTCGTCGAAGGTAAAATGATGCGGCGTAGCCTCGCAGGTGACGCGGATACCCTCGCGCTTGGCCTGCTCGATGAGCTTGAGCGACCACGCCGAGCTTACGTGCGCGATGTGGATGTGCCCGCCCGTCTTTTTGGCAAGCAGCAGATCGCGCGCAATCATGATCTCCTCTTTTTCGCTCGCCATCCCCTTTAGACCGAGTATCGCGCTGACTTTACCCTCGTTCATCACGCCGCCGTGGCAAAGCGAGCAATCCTCGCTGTGATTTATCACGAACGAGCCGAAGTGCGCGGAGTATTCGAGCGCCTGTCGCATCACGGAGCTGTCGGTCACGGGCAGCCCGTCGTCGCTGAAGGCCACGCAGCCCGCCTCGAGCATATCGCCCATCTCGACGATCTTTGCGCCCTTGCAGTCCTGCGAGATCGCGCCTATGGGCAGCAGATCGATAAGTCCGCGCGCCTTAGCCTTGGCGATCATCGCGCGCGTGATACTTGAGTTATCGTTTACGGGTTTGGTGTTCGCCATCGGGAGGCAGGTCGTCACGCCGCCTGCGACCGCGGTTTCGCTACCGCTGATGACGTCGTCTTTATATTCGAGCCCGGGGTCTCTAAAATGCACGTGCATATCGATAAGACCCGGCATCACGAGCTTGCCCGCAGCGTCTATGACGCGGTCTGCGGCGGGACACTCGCGCGTGATCTTTGAAATTTTATCGCCTTCGATCAGGACGTTTGCATCCTCGCTGCCGCCCCAATTAACGATCGTGCCGTTTTTTATTAAAATTTTCATCGTGCGCTCCTGTTTAAATTTATCGTATGAAGTATCGCCATTCGCATCGCCTCGCCGTTTTCTACCTGATCCAAAACGCAGCTATAGCGCGGATCGTCGGCTACGTCGGAGTTGATCTCTACGCCGCGGTTGATCGGGCCCGGATGCATTATCATAACGCCCTCTTTCGCCGCTTGCATGCGCCTCGCGGTAAGTCCGAAAAATTTCGAGTACTCGCGCACGCTTGGGAAGCTCGGCTCGCCGTCTTGTCGCTCAAGCTGAATTCTAAGCATGATGATGATGTCGGCGCCCTCGATCGCCTCCTCCACGCTTTTGCATATCGGGCAACCGAACGCGTCGCAGTCGCGCAGCATCATCGGAGGGCCGAAGAGCCGCACGTTTATGCCGAGCTTTTGCATCGCCCAGATGTCGCTTCTAGCCACACGCGAGCGAAATATATCGCCGATGATCGCGACGTTTAAATTCTCGATCCTGCCCTTGTGCTCGCTTATCGTAAAAAGATCCAGCAGCGCCTGGCTTGGGTGCTCGTTCAGCCCGTCGCCCGCATTTACGATCGATGCGTCGCAGTTGGCCGCTACAAATTTCGCCGCGCCCGAGCAGCTGTGGCGCAGCACGAAGATATCGGTGCGCATCGCCTGCATATTTCTGATGGTGTCGATCAACGTCTCGCCCTTTTTCGTGCTGCTGTCCGCAGCGGTGAAATTTACGCTGTCTGCGCCCAGGCGCTTGGCTGCGATCTCAAAGCTGGTGCGGGTGCGAGTGGAGTTTTCGAAAAACGCGTTGATGACCGTCTTACCGCGAAGCGAGTCGGATTTTTTAACGTCAGAGCGGTTGAGCTCTTTAAACTCGCGCGCTAGATCAATGAAGTCGTAGATGTCCTCGCGGCTTAGATCCTGCGCGCTAAGAAGATGCTTTAGCTTATACATTCCCTCTCCTTTTTTGGGCCGAATTTCAGTCGTAATTGTATAAAAAAATCTCTGATAAAATTTTAAAATTTAAGAGCGGGGCTCAAATTTAGACGCGGAATTTTGCTTGGAATTTCATTTGAGCTCGCATACGAAGCCAGACGGAATTTTATGGTAAAATTTAAAAATTTTGAGATTAAATTTATGCTTCTTGAGCGAAAATTTTAAAAAATCCGCCGCGTCGCTTACGTAAAATTTTAAAGCTTTACGCGCAACGAGCGGCTAAAAACAAAGAATTTAAAGCTTATTTAAATACTCTATATAATTTTTCGCGCTATTTTCTACAGCTTGCTCGCTTTTATCGTAAGTAAAGCCGTATGAGACGAAATTTGGTAGCGCAATCGCGCCGACGAAATTAAACGTAGCTTTAAATGGCGCTAGCACCTCATCCACGCTAAAGCCCACGATGCCGTTTTTAGAATAGTCTGCCTCGGTCGCGCCAAGCGAGATCGCAAGCGCGAATTTTTTGCCTTTAAGCTTGCCGCCGCTCTCTCCGCCATAAGCCCAGCCGCGCGTAAAAACGTCCTCAAACCACTGCTTAAGAAGCGGCGTGCAGTTTGAAAAACGAAACGGAAACTGAAGCACGATTTTATCGTGGCTTTCGAGCAGTTTTTGCTCCTTTTCCACATCGATTTTAAAATCCGCATAAAGCGCGTAAAGATCGTGAAGCTCGAACTTATCAGGATGAGCTAGCACGGCATCCCTCCAGCGGCGGTTTATGAGCGAGTTTTCGATATTTGGGTGAGCCAAAATAATGAGAGTTTTCATTTCTATCCTTTAAATTTGAAATTGCGGGGCGCATTATAACCCTACTTCGTAAAATTTTTCTTGTTTTATCGCAAGCAGCCTTAAATTCTAAAGCTTTACCAGCCGCTGCCTGCTTATCTTTACAGCAACTTCAAAGAGTGCGAGCTTTGAATTCCAAACTTCATTCACTACTCGCGCTTTATTTTAGAAATGCTCGCCCTCGGGGCACTCGTCGCGTTTTACGGAGGTTTGCCACTTCTTTGCAAATATTCATATTCCATTGCGGAGGTTCGCGCGAGTAAAATTTTAAGGAAACCGCCGTGCCGAGCAAATTTAATAAAATTTAGCATCGTTTCTCTGTGAGTATTCGCCACAACAAACAAAATTTAAGCGAAATTTAGCCGCGTTTAAATTCTAAAGCTTTGCCCGCTGCTCCCGTCATCAGACTCCAAGCGATCCTCGTGCTCTTATGAGTGTCCGTCACGCTTTCGTGCAGGCTCGTTACGCTCCTGCGAAGACTTGCCGCTTCCTCGCGGATGGCGATCGCAACGAAAAATTTGAGTAAAATTTAGCGTCGCTTAAATTCTAAAACTTTGCCTATCGACCGCCTCTTCAGGATCTGAATTATCATCGCGCTCCTGCGAACGCCCGCTGCGCGGCTCCTGTCTGGGCTGCACGCCAAAGCCCTCCAAGACCTTGCCTAGGCTATCGTTTGCGTCCTTGATGATGCCTTGCAGGCTCTGCCCCATTTTATCAAGGTTTTTACCCGCCTCATGCGCCGCCGCCTCGCCCTGCTTTAGCAGATCCTTGGTCCTGTCCGCGTTGCGAGCGGCGAAATCGCTCAGCGCTTCGGGCGCCTTTTTCTGCAAATTTTGCAAGGTCTCGCCCAAAACTTTAGCATCGTTTGCAAGCTCGTCTATAGTGGAGTTTAGATCGGATTTTTGCTTGCTCTTAAAGCCCTGCGACATGGAATTTTGCACGGAGCTTTGCGTGGAATTTTGCGTGGAGCTTTGAGCGGAATTTTGCCCCGAGCTATCCGCGCTTTTATTAAAATTTCGCCCTTGATTACCCGCGTTAAAATTCTGCTCCGAGCGTGCGCTTTGCTCGCGATCTTGCCCGTCCGATCCGCCGTCGCAGCCGCTTAAAACGCACGCCGCGACTAGCGCTAAAGTAAAATTTCGCACCGCGTTCAAAAAGCTAAAGTCATTTATAAAACTAAAATTTCTAGCGCGACCCGCCGAGATAAAATTTAGTCCGTCCTGCGCTGAGATAAAATTTCGCCCGTCGCTAGCCCGAGTAAAATTCTGCCCGCCCTGCGTCGAAGTAAAATTTCGCGCACCGTCCGCCGAATCGAAATTTTGCCATCGTTCAAAGCCCCGCTCGCCGCTTGCTCGGATAAAATTCTGCGCCGAATCGCCTCCGCACCCTTTCAAAATTCGTCTTTTCAAAATCCGCTCCTTTAAATTTCATCTCTCGCAGGCGCGCTTGGGAGCCGCCCGAAAAACAGATCGCTTCTAAGCTTTAAAAGCAAGCAGATAGCGATATCGGCGCTTTGTTCGCGGATGTAGTTTCGATCGCCCTTTAGATGAAATTCCCCGACGATCTGTTTGCCGCCCTGCTCCTTTGCGCCGATAAAGACCGTCCCTACGGGCTTTTGCGCGCTTCCGCCGCTGGGGCCTGCGATACCGCTTACCGCGAGGGCAAAGCTCGCTCCACTGCTTTGCAGCGCGCCCTCCAGCATCTCGCCCACGGTCTGCGCGCTTACCGCGCCGTAGCGTGCGAGCGTATCTTCGCCTACGTTGAGCCAGAGATTTTTTATCTCGTTGGCGTAGCTTACGAGCGAGCCGTCAAAAACGTCGCTTACGCCCGCAACTGCGCCGAATTTTGCGGCGATGAGCCCTGCGGTGCAGCTTTCTGCAAAGGTGATCTTAGCGCCTATCTCGCGCAGTCTATCCACCACAAAGCCCATAAAATCGCCGCCTTCGATGTAGCAGCTCTCATAATACTTGCCGACGCTTTGTAAAAACGCATCCAGCGCTCCGAATTTCATCGCACTGGCGCGCACGAGCAACAAAAAGGAGCAGGGCCTGCTGATCGTAAGCGAAATTTTATAACTGATCGCGAGGCTTTCTAGGCGCTGCTTTACGCTTTCGTATTCGCAATCGAATAGATAAAAGCTCTCGCCCGCGCTCGGCGCGTCTTGAAGGATCGGCGGCAGGCTCTGCAAGCAAAGTGCCTTGATCACGTTTACCGAGCAGCCTCTGACGTTTAGCAGGAAGCTGTTTTTCGCCACCGTGCGCGCCATCGAGGGCGCTAGGGTCTCTCCGTTTTTCAGCTCAAGCGAATCGAAAGAGAGCGTCGATAAAATTTTACCGACGACCGCGTAGGCGGAGTTTGCCGCAAAAATCGTGATAAAATCGTACGAATCGATCATCTTTTCAAGCGCGAAGGGCAAAACCTTATCGTTTTCGCTTAAGAATTTCAGATCGTCCATCCGCCCGAAAACCTGCTCGTAGCTGCGAGATATATAGCTCATCAAAGCCGCGTCGTAGCGGATCTCCTCGCCGATTACAAGGATAATATTTTTCATAAAGACCCTCATTAAATTTTCGCACATTATAGCATAAACGCGGACTGCTCTTTCAGAGCTTTTTAATGGCGTTTTGGATAAACTTCACAAATTTTTTAAGACACGAAAAGGTACAAATATGGACTACAAAGATACTCTCTTTCTTCCTACGACAGACTTTGCGATGCGAGGCGCGCTGCCGCAAAACGAACCTGCGCGGTTTAAGGCATGGTACGACGAGCGTAAAATTTACGAAAAGATGAAAGCTAAGCGCAAGGGCGCAAGCGTCAGCTTCAATATCCACGACGGTCCGCCGTACGCTAACGGACACCTCCACATCGGCCACGCGCTGAATAAAATTTTAAAAGACATCATCACCAAAACCCATTATTTCTTCGGCGAGGAGATCCGCTACGTGCCGGGCTGGGACTGCCACGGTCTGCCGATCGAGCAGCAAGTAGAGATCAAACTAGGCGAGCGGAAAAAATCGCTTTCAAAAGTGCAGATTCGCGAGCTTTGCAGACAGCATGCCAAAGAGTTCATCGACGTGCAGCGCAATGAATTTAAAGATATGGGGATTTTGGGCGACTGGAACGATCCGTATCTGACGCTAAAATTTGAGTTTGAAGCTGAAATTTACAAGGCGCTCTGCCAAATCGCAAAAAAAGGAATTCTAATCGAGCGAAGTAAGCCCGTATTTTGGAGCTGGGCGGCAAAAAGTGCGCTCGCAGAAGCCGAGGTCGAATACAAAGACAAAGAGGACTACTCGATCTTCGTGGCGTTTGATCTAAGTGGTGAAGCGAACGCCAAAATCGGCGCAAAAGGCGCCAAAGCGGTCATCTGGACGACTACGCCTTGGACGCTGCCCGCAAACGGCGCGATATCTTTGAACCCGAATGAAATTTACGCGCTGACGAGCGAAAATTTGATCCTTGCTAAACCTCTGGTCGAAAGCCTCGTAAGCCTGGGCATCACCAAGGGCGAGATCGTAAAAGAATTTAAAGCTGCCGAGCTTGAAGGCTTAAACGCGATCAATCCGTTAAACGATAGAGCTTCGAAATTTATCCTCGGCGAGCACGTTTTAATGGACGGCGGCACCGGGCTCGTGCATACGGCTCCGGGACACGGCGAGGACGATTATTTCGTAGGGCTTAAATACGGCATCGAAGTGATTATGCCTGTGGATGAGGGCGGCTGTTTCGATCAAACTCTTAAAACCAAAAAACTCTTCCGCGCAGACGTCGTAGACGAGCTCGTGGGGATGCATATTTTCAAAGCAAACGAGAAAATTTTAGAGCTTCTAGGCCCCGCGCTTATCAAATCCGGCAAATTCGTCCACTCCTATCCGCACTGCTGGCGCACGCACAAGCCGGTGATCTACCGCGCAACGAAGCAGTGGTTTATCGCGATGGACGAGCCAATGCCTGACGGTAAGACGCTGCGCCAAGTGGCGCTAGAGCAGATCGGCAAGGTTAAATTTTATCCGCAAAGCGGCATCAACCGCCTTACCTCGATGATAGAGAACCGCCCCGATTGGTGTATTTCCCGCCAGAGGGACTGGGGCGTGCCGATAGCATTTTTCCGCGATAAAAACACCAAAGAGCCGATTTTTGATGAGAAAATTTTAAATAATATCTACGAAATTTTTAAGGCTAAGGGCGCGGATGCTTGGTGGCAGATGGAAATTTCGGAGCTTTTGCCTCAGGACAGCGGCTATAAGCCTGAAAATTTAGAAAAGGTGATGGACATCTTAGACGTTTGGTTCGATAGCGGCTCTACGTGGAAAGCAGTGCTGCAAAGCGGCGCTTACGATGCGGGCAAATTCCCCGCGGATATGTATCTTGAGGGCAGCGACCAACACCGCGGCTGGTTTCAAAGCTCGCTACTTCTAAGCTGCGCGATCAACGAATGTGCGCCGTATAAAAGCATCCTCACGCACGGATTTACCGTCGATGAGAAGGGTCAAAAGATGAGCAAGTCCGTCGGAAACGTCGTCTATCCGCAAGAGGTCGCAAAGAGCCACGGCGTGGAAATTTTACGCCTGTGGGTCGCGATGAGCGATTATTCGACCGATCTAAAGATCAGCGACAATATCCTAAAGCAGGTAAGCGAGCAGTACCGCAAGATCCGCAATACGATAAGATTTCTGCTCGCAAGCACCAGCGATCTGGGCGAGATCGAGACGAGCAATTTTACGCGGCTCGACCGCTGGATCCTAACGCGCGCGGCAAACGCCTTTGCGGGCGCGGAAACGGCGTTTAAAAACTACGATTTTTCAAAGGGCTTCAATCAGCTACTAAATTTCTTAAGCGCCGATCTGAGCGGAATTTATCTTGATATCTGCAAAGACAGGCTCTACTGCGACGCACCCGACGAGCCGCGCCGCAGAAGCGCACAAAGCGCGATCGCTCTAATTACGCGAGCGCTACTGCCTCTGATCGCGCCTACGCTAACTTACACAATCGACGAAGTAATGCAGTTCGCGCCGCAAATCATTAAAGAGGGCAAGGAGGACGTTTTCGATCTGACATATAAGCCGATAGAATTTGACGATTTTCTAGAATTCGACGAAATTTTAATCAGATCGAGAGAGAAATTTTTCGAACTCATAGACGCGCTGAAAAAAGACAAGATCATCAAATCGACGCTTGAGCTGGTTTTGCAGACGAGCTCGAACGAAATTTTATCAAACGACATCCTGGGCGTAGCGGATTGGTTCATGGTAAGCGACGTAGACACTCTGCAAAGCGGAGAAGCTCTGGCGGAGTTTAAGATAAACGACGAAATTTTCCGCCTCGTAAAATCCTCTAAACATAAATGCCCGAGATGCTGGAAATTTAACGCAAAAGAACCTGATGAGCTCTGCCCGCGCTGCGCAAAGGTCATGCATGCTCGCTAGCCCCATAAGTCTCGGCTTCGTATTTTTTACGATCGCGCTGATCTGCGTAGCAACGGGCGTGGGGATCTATTTCGTGAATAAATTTAAGGATGGCAGATGATAAGTTTGAAAGAGGCTCTAAAGCTGAATGCGGATGAAATTTCGGCGCTTAGAGCGGAGCTAAAGGATAAAATTTTAAAAACCAAAGAGCTCGGTGCCTACGTCGAGCAGCTCACGGGCGAGGCTCTAAACATCAGCGGCGAGGGCGTGCCGATCGCGATCAAAGACAACATTCAGGTAAAAGATTGGAGCGTCACCTCGGCGAGTAAAATTCTGCAAGGCTACGTCGCGCCATACGACGCGACGGTGATTAAAAAGCTACGCGAGCGCGGTTTGGCGCCGTTTGGGCGAACGAATATGGATGAGTTTGCGATGGGAAGCACGACCGAGAGCTCATTCTACGGCAAAACTCTCAATCCGACCGACCACTCGCGCGTACCAGGCGGCAGTAGCGGCGGAAGCGCAGCTGCCGTAGCGGCGAATATCGCCGTAGCCGCACTCGGAAGCGATACGGGCGGCTCTATCCGCCAGCCGGCGGCATTTTGCGGCTGCGTAGGCTTTAAACCGAGCTACGGCAGGGTCAGTCGCTACGGGCTTGCGGCGTATTCAAGCAGTCTCGATCAGATAGGACCGATCACGCGCAGTGTTGAGGACGCGGCGATTTTATACGACATCATCGCAGGCCGCGACGAGATCGACAGCACGAGTTACGCAGGCGCTTACGAAAGCACCGCAGATAAGTTAAACGCGGATCGCAAGCTTAAGATTGCCATTATAAAAAACTACGTGGACGAGGCTTCGCAGCAGGTCAAAGAGGCTCTGAATTTAACTATAGAAAAGCTAAAATCGTTCGGACACGAGATCGTTTACCGCGATCTTTGCAGCTCCAAATACGACATCGCGACCTACTACATCATCGCAACCGCCGAGGCTAGCGCAAATTTAAGCCGCTACGACGGCGTGCGCTATGGAAACCGCGCGAAGGCTCTAAATTTAAAAGAACTCTACGCCAACACCCGCGGCGAAGGATTTGGCGACGAGGTCAAGCGCCGTATGCTTCTAGGCACCTTCGTGCTAAGCAGCGGCTACTACGACGCGTATTACATCAAAGCGCAGAAGGCAAGGGCTTTCATCAAAAGCGAATATGAGGAAATTTTAAAAGACGCCGATTTGATCTTTATGCCGATTGCGCCGGGCGTGGCATATAAATTCGGCGAGCTTAGCGATCCGCTGCGTGCGTATCTTAGCGACATCTACACGATCGGCGTAAATTTAGCGGGGCTTCCCGCGATCTCCGTGCCGGTGGCGAAAAACAAAGAGGCTCTTAATATCAGCGCGCAGCTTATCGGGCGCGCCTACGATGAACAAACGGTGCTGGACGGCGGCTTGAGTTTAGAAAAAATCGTGAAAGGATAAGTATGAAGATCGTCAAAAAGGCTCTGACTTTCGAGGATGTTTTGTTGGTACCGCAATACTCTGAAATTTTACCCAAAGAGGTCGATATCAGCACGAGTTTTACGAAAAATATCACGCTAAATACCCCTCTTGTGAGCGCTGCGATGGATACGGTCACCGAGTATCGCACCGCGATAATGATGGCGCGCCTCGGCGGCATCGGCGTGATCCATAAAAATATGGACGAGGACTCCCAAGCCAAGATGGTTCGCCGCGTAAAAAAGAGCGAAAGCGGCGTCATAATCGATCCTATCTCGATCAAGGCGGATGCCACGATCAAAGACGCTCTCGATCTGATGGGCGAGTATCACATCAGCGGCATTCCCGTTATCGACGACAACGGCGTGCTGATTGGAATTTTAACCAATCGCGATCTGCGCTTTGAAACAGACACCGCCGCGCTAGTAGGCGAGAAGATGACTAAGGCTCCGCTAATTACCGCTCCAAAAGGCTGCACGCTTGATGATGCGGAGAAAATTTTTAGAAACAATAAGGTAGAAAAGCTTCCGATAATCGACGCAAACGGCCACTTAGAGGGGCTTATTACAATTAAAGACCTTAAAAAGCGTATCGAATATCCAAGCGCTAATAAAGACAAATTCGGCCGCCTTCGCGTCGCCGCGGCGATCAGCGTAGGCCATCTGCAAAGAGCCGAAGCACTCGTAAAAGCGGGCGTAGATGCGCTTGTGATGGACTCTGCGCACGGACACTCCAAAGGCATTATCGACACGCTTAAGGAGCTGAAGCGAAATTTTGACGTGGACGTAGTGGTCGGAAACGTCGCAAACCCCGCCAGCATAAAAGATATCGCAAACGCAGGAGCGGACGCGATTAAAGTAGGTATCGGCCCGGGCTCGATCTGCACTACGCGTATCGTAGCGGGCGTGGGCGTGCCGCAGTTTACCGCGATCAACGATTGCGCGATCGAGGCGGCTAAATTTGGAATTCCGATCATCGCAGACGGCGGCATCAAATACTCGGGCGACATCGCTAAAGCCCTAGCCGCGGGCGCAAGCTCGGTGATGATGGGAAGCCTGCTTGCGGGCTGCTACGAAACCCCGGGCGAGCTCATTACGTTTCAGGGCCGCCAGTACAAAACCTACCGCGGTATGGGCTCTTTGGCGGCGATGCAGAAGGGAAGCTCGGATCGCTACTTTCAAGACGGCACCGCAAAAGAAAAGCTCGTGCCCGAGGGCGTCGAGGGACGCGTGCCTTACGCGGGCATGTTAAAAGACGTGATCTTTCAGCTGCTAGGCGGCTTGCGAAGCTCGATGGGATACTGCGGCAGCAAGGATATCGCGACCTTTCAGCAAAAGGCGGAATTCGTCGAGATCACAAGCGCAGGTCTTAAAGAAAGCCACGTCCACGACGTCATCATCACGCAGGAAGCGCCGAATTACCGAGTAAATCAGTGATCCTTCAAAGCAAAATTCAAAATTTCGACGAGCCGCTCTATCTGGAGAGCGGCCGCGTCTTTTCTAACTTCAAGCTCGCCTATGAAACCTACGGCGAGCTAAACCCGGACAAATCAAACGTCATCATCATCTGCCACGCCTTAACCGGTTCCGCGCACGCCGCGGGACTTTACGAGGGCGACGTTAAGCCCGGCTGGTGGGACGGGCTCATCGGCGATAATAAAGCGGTCGATACTACGAAATTTTTCGTCATCTGCATAAACATTTTAGCTTCGCCGTTCGGCTCGACATGCCCGCTTGATGTCGATGAAAGCAGCGGCCGCGAGTACCGCTTGCGCTTTCCGGTAGTGGTCGTCTCAGACGTCGTGCGCGCGCAGATGATGCTTTTAAAGCGCCTAGGCATCGCTCGCGCCCGCGCCGTTATCGGCGGCAGTCTGGGCGGCATGCAGGCGCTATGCTATGCGATCGAATATCCGGAATTTGCGGATGAAATTTTCGTGCTCGCAAGCACATACGCTACGCAGCCTTGGGCGATCGCATTTAATAAGATCGCAACCGAGGCCATCTTGCGCGATCCGAGCTTTAAAAACGGTAACTACGATAAAAATCTGATCGCCGAGCACGGACTTGACGGCATGGCGGTGGGGCGCATGGCGGGGCATATAAGTTTTTTAAGCCCAAGCTCTATGCAGGATAAATTCGGGCGCAACTACGTCGAAACCGACGGTCTTTACGAGATTAGCGGGCGCTTTCAGGTCGATCGCTACCTTGAATACAACGGCGAAAATTTCGCGCGCAGGTTCGATCCGCTGTGCTATCTCTACATCGCCAAGATGATGAATATATTTGATTGCACGCGCCACTACGGCAATCTCAAAAACGCCTGCGCACAGATCAGATCGCGCCTGCACCTCATCTCTTTCAAAGGCGACGTGCTCTTTCCGCCGGGGCTAATGAAAGAAATTTACGATGCGATGAGCGATCTGGGCAAAAAGGATCGCACGAGCTACGCGCAGATCGACAGCGGCTACGGACACGACGCGTTTTTGGTCGAGATAGAAAAATTTGATTACATCATAAAAAGGATTTTGGATGAGTTTTGAGGAAAAAATGGAAAAGATTAACGCGCTTTTAAAAAGCCTAAACGACAAGGATCTAAGCCTAGAGGAGAGCGTGAAGCTGTATAAGCAGGGCGTCGCGCTGCTAAAAGAGGCGAAGGAAATTTTAGAAAACGCCAAACTCGAGGTTGCCGAAATAAACGCACCCGAGCAGGCTTAGGAGGCGGCGATGATAAACGTATGCGTTTTACAGCTACCGACGCTTTCGATGAGCGAAAATCGGATCGATTACTATATGAAGGTCGCCAAAGACAACGGCGCGCGGATCGTGCTGCTGGGCGAATATGAGCTAAATTCCTTCTTTAGCGAGCTTAAAAAGATGCCCCGCTCTATCGCCTGCGAACAGAGCGAGCACAAGCAGGAGTTGATGGCGCGGCTGGCCGCCAAATACGACCTACATATCGTAGCACCGATAATCAGAGCCGCTAGCGGTGCGATTTTGAGGCAGGCGGGCATTTTCAGCGGCGCGGCTCAAAAAAGCGCACGCTGCGGCGAAAATTCCTTAAGCCTTAAAGGCGAGCCTGATTGCAAGGGCGAGCTAAATTCCAAGAGCGATTTAAATTCCAACGGCGGTTCAAATTCTAAAGGCGCTTTAAATTTCAAAGCCGCAAATTCCGCAGACGGTTTAAATTTAAGCGCTTCGATCCCAAGTAACTCGAACGCTTCAAATTTAAAAGCCGAAAGCCAAAAAGATGCGAGCGAAGAGGAGATCTTTTGCGCGAGCGAAAACGAGCCCATCTGGGTGAAATCCTGCGCGAAATTTTCGCCCTCGGAGGTAAAATTTTACGATCAAAATATCCTGATGGACTATCCGCACTGGAACGAGGAGGGCTTTTTCGCCAACCGTAAAAGCCGCAAAATCGGTAAAATTTCGCCGATGATCTTTAGCGAGGGTGGCGTGAAATTCGGCGTCTGCTTCGGCTATGAGGCGCATTTTGACGTATTTTGGCGCTATTTTATGCAGAAAAACGTCGGCTGCGTGCTCGTGCCGTGCGCCTCGACCTTCGAAAGCGGCGGGCGCTGGCGCGAGCTTTTGAAGATGCGAGCGTTTACGAACTCGCTCTACGTCATTCGCGCCAACCGCATCGGCGAGGCGAAATTCGGCGAGAGCGAGTTTAAATTTTACGGCGAGAGCTTCGTCGTAACCCCCGGCGGCGAGATCGCAAACGAGCTGAAAAACGAAGAGGGCGTGCTGATGTGCGAAGTGGACGCGGACGAGATCGCTGCGGCGCGCGGGTTGTGGAAATTCCGAAAAAATCTAGTCAGTAGGGGGCTTTTATGAACTATTTTCACAGGCAGGTCCAGCTTTGGGGCGAGCAGACGCAGCGCGCGCTTGCGGATAAGCGCATCCTAATCATCGGCGCGGGCGGGCTTGGAAGCAGCCTTGCTTACGCTCTGGGCGCAAGCGGTATCGGTCGGATCAGCGTCGTGGATTTCGACACGGTGGCGCTTCACAACATCCACAGGCAAATTTTATTCACGCTCGCAGACGAGGGTAAATTTAAAGCGGACGTTTTTAAAAGCCGCACGGAAAGCCGCTACGACGGCATGAACGTGGAGGTGCACAAAATCCGCGCGGAGGAATTTTTTGCTAGCGCGATAGGCGCGGGCGAGAAATTTGATCTCATTTTGGATGCGACCGACAATCTCGCTACGCGCGCGCAGATCGATGCGTTTGCTAAGCAAATAGGCGTGCCGTGGGTGTTTGCGTCGGTGGACAGCTGGCAGTGCCAAGTCTGCTTCGTGCAGAATGCGGATTTTAAATTTTTCCCGAGCCTAAACGCGACGCCTGCGGGCATAACGGCTGCGATCGTGATGTTTGCGGCAAGCTTTGAGGCAAACCTCGCTCTGCGCTACCTAGCGGGGCTTGAGGTCGAAAAAGACCTGCTTTACTACGCGAACTTTTTCGGCGGCGAACTGGAAGTTAGGAAGATAAGGTTGTAGCTTGACGCGCAGACTTACACAGTTTCTGCCCTGATCCAACCTTGCGCTTAACGCCTCTTTACTTTATCTTCTCTTGATTTCTGTTGCGGGTGAATAAATGCGGTGGATTTAAACGTTCTGTGCGTTCGGACAAAATTTTAATTTACGCGCTCGAGCCAAAAATATATAATTTAAAAATTTGCACTCAAATGTATCTTATAAGCAAAGCGCCATAGAAAATTTCTAAAATTTCCCCGTTTTTAAAACGTTGCCTCTCGCTTAGCACACTACTTTTCGCGAAATTTTAAGCCTCTATGACTTGCTTTGTAGCGGCGATCTTTCGCTCTGTCCACAACACAATGTCTTTTATGACTAGCTTTTCGATAGCTTTTATGAAATTTTCCATAAATTCGTAGTCGATTTGATTGTTTATGATAGGAAGTGAAATAAATTTATTTTTTACATTATTCCAGCCACCTAACTTATTTTTATAGGAATAGATAGGTAAATCCGTTACTTTATTAATGCATACAACCATAAACAAATAAATTTGATTTGTTAGCATTATTTTGTTATTTTTCCAAACAATCGCATAAGCATCAGAGAGCACAGTGAATTCTTGTGATTGAAAATATGCCCTATAAACATCGCTATTTGAAGGAATTGATATTACGTTCCTTAAAATTGTTGCACCCTTTTTTGGAGCATAATAATTAAGCCCTTGATTGTTAAAACTTGAAGTAAGACAAGGCAAAATATACTCATTATAGGCGTATTTTGGTAAATCAAGCGCCTTGTATGGCAATTTTTTTGTTTTAATTTTCTCAAACAAATCTCCCATCCTAAATTCCTTCACTACCTCTCCTCGTCGGCTAAATTCTTCAAATTTAACTAACGCGGCTTGCTCTTTATCGGTAAGTTTATAATCTTTAAGTCCGGTTACCGCAAGATACGCGTCGAGCTCTTCGACGCGTTCGCGCTCGAGCTCTTCGATAAATTTTTCCATAAAGGAAAAATTTATCTTGCCGCCTAGCGTCGGCAAGATGATTTTTACGTCTTTTAAAATTTCCACATTAAAAGAACTGCTCCCCCAAGCAAAATTTGAAAATCCGCGCCTCATTGAAGCAATAATATAATTTGCCAAGCGACTATTTAAACCAAAATTTATAGGCTTTAAAATTTTAATCTTATCGCCGGTAAAATACTTATCTCTTTGAAAAAACATTGTAGCCGTATCTTGACCAAAGCTAATCGTATTTTCATCATTTAAATACTGCGTATTTTCATTTATGTAGCCACGAATTCCATTGTTTTTATCCCCGCGAGCCACGTAGGGATATTGTCCGCCAAACTGAATTTTATTTGCATCAAATTTACGTTTTGGCGTTTGAATGCAAAACAAATCCCCTATCCGAAATTCCCCGAATTTTCCGCCGCCTGCTTCAAATTCTCGCTCTAAATTTGTAATCCTTTCGCTAATTAAGCTTTGCTTGGGACTATCCTTTTTTAAAATTTGCGCCACTTCCCAGCTTAGGTAGTCGCTCACGGTCTTTTTAAAATTGGCTAGTGTCGGCATGGTATCTACGGGGCGAGATTTATTCCAGTCGGCACCATTGCTCGGATCAATTGTCGCTTCGTAATATTCGTTTTGCGTGAAAATTTCAAGTTTGCTTGCACCGAAACGAACCAAATTTACAAGCTCCTCGTAACGCTCTTTGGCTCTATCTGTATCCCTTAGATTATTACTAGCTTTTTTGCGGTTTGAGCGCGTATAGCCATCGTTTGAAAAGTCTATAAATTTTACTATTTCGTCTTTTTCGTGCTTTTCGCCGACTTTAAAGACATAGATATTCGTCTGCACGCTTGATTTGCCAACGAAAAGATCAATCGGCATTTTTATGCTTGCGATTAGAGTATTGCGAGCTAAAATCCTTTTATTTATCTCTTTTGCCTTGCCACTACCTGCCGAGTTTTGAATGATTATCGCTGCATAGCCGCTTTTCATCATATTTAGCGCCGCTTCAACAAATACCATACCATTGCCCTCGGCTGAGTAGGGAGGATTTAGCACGAAAGCGTTCGCAGGAAACGGCTCGTTGTCTTCATTAAAGCCGTAAGCGCCCTCAAAATCGGTCAAACTATCTTTATTTAAGATATTTGAGCTTCCGTCGCCCATCATTATCATATTTAAAACCGCGAGCATATAAATGCTTGATAGTAACTCCAAGCCCAAAAGCTGATAGACCTTTATGTGCGCCTCTTTTTTAGCTAGCTCGTCGGGAGAGCTTATGCTATTTTTAGCATCCTTTAGCATTTCATTCATTGCCGCAACTAAAAGTCCCGCCGAACCGGTAGCAAAATCCCAAACGTAGCTATCTTTATTAACCCTCGCAAGCCTTACTAAAAGCGTGGCGACGTATGATGGCGTAAGCACTACGTCGTTTAGCTTATCCTGCGTAAAACCTAACCACGAATACATCTCGTTAAAAAGCTTGCCCGTAAAATCCGTCGTTAGCCCGATTTTGTAATAAATCCCCAAATCATCGACTATTTTTGAAAAAACGCGTTTTAGCTGAGTCTCGCCGTTTGAAATTTTATTTATATTATCGGTTAGTATCGTGTTTGAAAGGGTGCGTATTATGAGGTCTTTCTTTTTGACAGGCAAATTTTTCTCATTTAAAAACGCTCTTATCTTTCGCATTAAAATTTCGCCGTCGGTATTGCCTCCTTCGCTTGATGATTTTAGCTCTGATTTTTCTAGCGGAGCTACTTTGTTTGGAATACCAAGAGTGGCAATAATGGAAGCTGCGACCAGATAAACTCTATCGTTTTCGCCAAGCCCTTTTTCATTACTATAAATGTCATTATTTAGTTTTACTAAACTCGCATCGATCTCTTTTTCGCGCTTTTGTTTGATTTTTTCTAGCTCGTCGGGAGTTAAATTTAAATTTTTAAGCCTATCAGTAAAATCGCTAAAATTCCTCTTATTTAAAAACGATAAATCGCAAAATTCGCCTACTTTGCGCCCCACTCCTAAATTTGATTTTGAAACATAATAAACACTAATTTTAGTTTGTAATTTATCCTTGCCGTCTTTATATCCTGTAACTCCTATAGCGATTATGTCAGTGTAACTCGTATGGTGCAAAAGCGCATTTGCATAATGCACTGCGCCGTTAACCGCATAATCTTTAATGTTTTTAAAATTTGGTTCATTTTTGGCGGTGCGATTTTCTACATTACCATCGGCGTCTAACTTTTCTAACTTATCTTCATAGCCTTTATATTCAATCAATACGGGATAAAAATTTAAGCCGTCGTCTTGCAAAAGCAGTTTAACATCTGGGCGGTTGCCGCCTTTACCTCCACTTTTAGTGAAATACTCTTGTAAAGCGTTATCTATTTCGCTATTTAGCGGCTCTTGCTCCAATTTGTAATCAAGTTTATATGATTTTAATTGTAAATTTATCGCGTCTGCTACGTTTGGTTCTACGCTTTGGATTTTTGCCATCTTCTTCCTTTTGAAATTTTTGAAACGCATTATAACTTAGGTTAAATTAAAGCAAAATTTTACGTGGAGAGCGGAACGGAATTTTATAAATTTAGCCTGCGACCTTAAAACTTAAAGGGCTTAAATTTTAAGTAAATTCCAAAGCTAAATGCGTTTGAAATTTAAAAAGGCTATCCCAGATCTTGCAGCAGATCCGCCAAGCTCACGCTGGATAGGGATTTTTTAAAATCATTCTGAATGCGAGCAAAGCGCGGCGCGAGTACCGCCTCGATCTTGCCGCCTACGGGGCAGGCGCTAGGCGAGCCTTTGTGCAGGCGAAACATCGCGTCCTCCTCGCTCACCGCCTCGTAAATGTCTAAAAGCGTGATGAGCCGTGCGTCGCGAGCCAGCGTGATGCCGCCCACGCCCGCGGTCGTGAGCACCAAGGCTGCGTTTTTCAGCTGCGAAATCAGCTTGCGCGCGATGGCGGGGTTTATCCCCGAGCTTGCGGCGACGAAATCGCCCGTGACCTTCTCCTTGCGAAAATACGCGACGCAAAGCATGATGTGAACGGCGAGTGAAAATTTGATACCTACTTGCATTTCGCTCCTTGATTTGAATCTGAGTTTTAGAATTTAAGCGAAATTTTCCTTAAACTCGGGCGCTAAATTTCAGATCGCGCTAAAATTTCATCCGCTAGGCGATTTCCTTAAAATTCTAATCTCAAATTTAATCGTGTCTAAATTTTATCAGCCAAACGATCTTTCCAAAATTCGGATATTAAATTTTAATCGTTCCGAAATTCCATTCGCTAGGCGATTTTTTAAAATTTAGATATTAATTTAATCACGCCTAAATTTCATCCGCGACATAGCGAACCGCGCGTTGCCTATACCGATAGCGCAATCATCCCCGTCTCGTCGCCGCCACTACCACTATCGTCGCTACTACCATTGCATTATCTTTGTCGCTATTGTCGCCGTCGTTGCTACTTCGCCGCTACCATTCATTATATTTACAGCCGAACGCTATTGCCGCTTGCCGCTACGCTACCATCGCTCATTATCTTTGCAGCCGTTATTGCAATCGCCGCGACGTCGTTCATTATATTCTTACTGCCGCCCGCTGTGATACGACTGCTACTAATGCCACCCGTGCCGCTGTCGCCTACCATCATTGCAGCCGCTACCACTGCTGCCGTTGTCGCGAATACAATCGCTGCTATCGCCACCGCCGCTATTATTTGAATACAATCGCTGCCGATGTTATCGCAAACACAATCGCCGCCGTCATTAGCACCGCGGTCACCGCTACCGTCGCCGTTAAATTTTAAATTCTAGTTCGAGTTCAGCTCCGCCACTAAATTTTAAATTTGCGTTCGAATTTTACCGCGCTATACGATTTAAAATTTACGTTAGAATTTTGCCGTGCCGCGCGGTTTAAAATTTACGCGCGGCAAAGCCGCATTATTCGCCGACCGCCGTGAACGGTTTGCCGATAAATTTTTGCGCCCCAATCTCATCTATTACGGCGAGTGTGAGGTCTGCGTAGCTGATATAGCTTTTGCCCTTGCCGTTTAGGATCAGCTCGTCGCCTCCGAGGACGTATGAGCCTGTGCGAGCGGCGTTTGCGTCGTATTCCGCGGCAGGGATCACGTAGGTCCAGATCAAATCTTTGCTCGCTTTTAGCACCTCGTAGCTCGCCGCAGTCGCCTCGGCTACGCCCATATACTCAGCCGGAAAGCTCGGAGTATCCATCAGGCGCGTCTTGCGTGAAGCGTCTGTGTATAACACGCCCGCGCCGCCGATGACGAAAAATCTAGTCTGCGTGCCGCTTAGCAGCTCTGCGATGTGCTGCGTCATTTTCGCGTGAAGCGGGAAGGTCTGCGGCGTCCATACAGCGATCGCGCTGATGACGACGTCAAAGCCCGCCAAATCGGCTTTGCTAAGCTCAAAAAACGTCCTTGTGCACGAGCTTGATGGCGCCGTTTTTATACTCTTTGTTTCGCGCGAAGCCCGTTACGTCGTAGCCCTGCTTTAGCGCCTCCGCGACTAGCGCGCTGCCTGATTTTCCGTTTGCTCCGATGATTGCTACTTTTTTCATTTTCTATCCTTTAAATTTAGATTTTTGTTTGCTGACGCAGCCACCTATCGCTGCTGCAAGCTAATTTAGTTGCCGCCGCAGCCGATACACTCTCTCATACGACCATTTATCGCCGTCGTTGCAGCCGATGCGCCCGCCACGCAGAGTGCGTCTTGCCGCGCTACGCAGTTTAAATTTTACGCCCGCGCTTTGCCACGCGCTTGTCTTGCGAAATTTTACAGCCAGCTTGGCTTTACATCGTCGTTTATCACGCCGTCGCCGTTAGTGTACTGCTCCAGGCTGCCGCGTTTAGTTTGGATACAGATAAATTTCATCCCCTGCGCGCCCGCCTTGAAGCATCTTTTGCCCGCCGGATCGATGCGGATCGCGTCGCCCTCTTTGACCGCCTTTTCCTCGCCGTCAATAAAGAGCGTGCCGCCGCCTTTTAGCACCAAATAAAGCTCCTCGTTTTGCTTGTGCGAATGCACGAAAGGCACGCTTACGTTTGCAGGAAGCTCATTGATAGAAAGCTCACAGCCGCTTAAGCCTAGAGCTTCTTTTAGCTCGACTCTCGGTTCGCTTTTCGTTGAAACGATCTTGTAGTTTGACATCTTTGTCTCCTTAGATTTTTTTTGTTGTAATGCTATAACTTACAACTGATGAGCGAAGTATAGTCAAATTTTGTTGTAATGTCAAGAGTTACAGCAAAAATTTTCAAAAAACTTGACGCGAATTTTAAAATCAGCTAAAATCCGCGCGATTTTAACCGAAGGATTTTTATGCAAAATAGCGCATTTAAAACGCTCGCAATTAGCTTAAATGACGCGCCGAAGCTGATAGGGGAAGTTTAACAAGCTAAAGACATCGAAAGCGCACAAGCGCCGAGCCAGAAGGCGATATAGATAAAATTTAAGCGCTTTTTTGGGGTATAATGTACCTAAAATTTGCCGAAAAACGAGGTTTAAAATGCACGAAAACCACGCCCATTGCGCGCATTCACACGCGTCAAATAAAACCGTTTTGAGAAATTCCTTCCTTATGATATCCGCTTTTATGCTGGTTGAGGTCGCGGGCGGCTTGGCGACGAACTCGCTCGCCCTGCTCTCGGACGCCGGGCACATGCTATCAGACGCCGCAGCGCTCGGGCTTTCGCTGTTTGCGTTTAAATTCGGCGAACGCAAAGGCAACCTGCAAAAGACCTTCGGCTACAGGCGGATCGAAATTTTAGCCGCGACGATAAACGCTCTCGTCCTCGTCGTGATCGCCGTTTTGATCGTCATTGAAGCGACGCGGCGCTTTCAAAACCCGCCCGAAGTAGCCACCGCGGGCATGCTCGCCATCGGCACGCTGGGTCTTGCCGTAAACATCGTTGTGGCGCTTTACATGCTGCACGGCGGCGACGTGAGAGAAAACATCAATATGCGCGGCGCCTACCTACACGTACTGGGCGATGCCCTGGGCTCGGTGGGCGCGATCACGGCGGCACTGCTGATGATGTGCTTTGGCTGGGGCTGGGCGGACGCGGCGGCTAGCGTGCTCGTGGCCGCGCTAATCGTAAAAAGCGGCTGGGGCGTGCTAAAAGACAGCCTAAACATCCTGATGGAGGGCTCGCCAAAGGGCGTGTGCCTAGACGGGCTCGTCGCGCAGATCAGGGGCGTGGACGGCGTGCTTTCGGTGCACGACCTGCATGTCTGGAGTATCACGAGCGGCGCAAACGCGCTCACGGCTCACATCGTGGTCAGCGGCGAGCTAAGCGTGCACGAGGCGGAGCGGATCTTGCGCGAAATATCGCACGAAATGGAACATCTGGGCATCACGCACACGACGCTACAGCTTGAAAGCAGCGAGAACGAATGCGACGGCGAGCTCATCTGCGAAGTAAGATCAAGCGGCGATGGCGGGCATTTGGGGCATAGTCATTAAATTTTTGGATTTGGAATTCCGCTCGGTTTAAAATTTAAAATTTGGCTTGAGTTTTAAATTTTAAATTTGCCCGCACCGCGAAATTTCGGAATTTTAGAATTTTGAGATTTTAAATTTTAAAATTCTGTGTCTGTTATGAAATTTTAAATCCATTCGCATAGCGGAATTTTAAAATTTCGCCCTGCGGACGCCATTTCAAAATCAGGCGCTGTACGTGCAAAATAGTAGAATTTTACGTAGCAGATCGCCGCATCATTCAAAACGGCGCCTATACGCGTTTATGGAATTTTAAATTTGACAGAAAAGGCAGGCTGGCAAATGCAGCGAAATTTATCGGACGCACGGAGTGGTTTTAAATTTAGCCAAACACCTTTCATTTTAATAGCACTGAAATGACACAGCGCGCTACATTTTTAATTTAGCCAGCATACCACGCTTCTAAATTTTAAAATTCCACGTGCGAATTGAGCTGTAAATAGAGCCATAAATTTAAACTACGCATTAAAATTTTGGCTAAATTTTACTCATTATTTGCCTGCCGATTTGAGCCGGTTAAAAGCAAATTTGACGTATAATCTCGCGAAATTTCAGGGGGCCAAGGTGCGCAAAAACATAAAATACCTAATTTACAAGTTTCTTTTGGGTAACGTATTTTTAGCCATTTTTGTGATTTCATTTTACGTTGTTTCGTGGCATATTGAAAATATTTCAAATATTGATGTTATGAGCCTTTTGAAGGGATATTTTTTATTTCCGGGCGATATTCGCCTGCCTTTTACGACGGCGATTCTTGAGCTATTCGCCTTTTACGTCAGCAGCAGTTTGAGCGATTTTTACGTCAAAGAGGTTGATCGCAAGCTAAATTTTATATTTTTCATCGCCTTTGCGACGATAGGAATTTTGGCGCTTACCGCCGTTACTTATATCATAGTATTCGGTTTTATGCTATTCGGTCTGGATCTGGATAAAAAACTAGTAGCGATATTATCTGCCGCGATATTATTCATAGGCACCTATTCTACGGCATTTTCATTTCGCAAAAGTAATTACGAGCTCGGCAAATTTTTACAAATCGTTAGTCTAAAAAGGCGCTGGAATGCCAACGAAGCACTATCGTCTATTTTATTGCTTATAGGCGTAATAATATGGCTAAACTTTATCGTTTTTGAATCCAAATAAAGCTAAGCGCGCCGTTTAAATTTCGTCCGTCTGCGCTAAATTTAATAGGCGTATATCGTTCGCGCAGCGCGACGGAATTTTAAGCACGGAATACTTTTTATCAAAATTTAAACCTATGCACTATAATTGCAAGAATTAAAAAGGACGGCAATCGGTTATGAAAAGAGATATATTAATCGCGATTTTAGGCTTACTTTGCGCCTTTATAGATATTAATTACATTAGTTTTCTTATCGCATTAAATTTGATAGTAGTCTTGGTTTGCGCCACTTTTCCTTTTATGAAAAAGAATTATATATTTTTTCTACTGCTTGTCGTAAATTTAGCTTTGTATTTGAATAATATCTACACCCCTTTTGAAAAGCCCAAGCTTTGGACTTATAACATACCTGCGCTGGCAAATGCGACGAAATTTATCGAACACACGGAGTGGTTTTAAATTTAGCCAAACGCCTTCTATTTTAATAGCGTGGAAACGACACAACGCGCGCTACATTTTTAAATTTAGCCAAGTGCATCGCGCCGCTAAAATTTAAAATTTCGCACCGCGAATTGAGCTGTAAATAGAGCCGCAAATTTAAACTACGCATCAAAATTTTGGCTAAATTTCACTCATCAAATTTTCCTGCCGATTTGAGCCTGTTAAAAGCAAATTTGCCGTATAATCTCGCGAAATTTCAGGGAGCCAAGGTGCGCAAAAACATAAAATACCTAATTTACAAGTTTCTTTTAGGCAATGTCTTTTTGGCAGTTTTTTTGATTTCATTTTACGTTGCTTCGTGGCACCTTACAATGCTCTCGGGCCTCGATGTAATAGGTTTTTTGAAGGGCTATTTTTTATTTCCGGGCGATATTCGCCTGCCTTTTACGACGGCGATTCTTGAGCTATTCGCCTTTTACATCAGCAGTAGTTTGAGCGATTTTTACGTCAAAGGTATCGATCGCAAGCTAAATTTCATATTTTTCATCGCATTTGCGACGATAGGTATATTCATCGTAAACATACTATCTTTATTTATGATTTTCGGTACGATCGTATGGCAAAAGTCAAATGCGGCATTTTCAGCAATGTGTCTATTTTTAGGGATAATTTGGACAGCTTGGCTATTCAAGAGCAGCGAATATGAGCTGGGGAAATTTTTGCAAAATTGCAGTAGCAAAAGACACTACAAAATTGACAAAGCACTATTGATAGTACTGCTTATAATCGCGCTCTTAGTAATTATACCGATAATAGCAAAGAGTTTTTAGGTATTAAAGTCGCTACTGCTTTTTACCAGGCAAACACAAGATTTTGATTAAAATACTATTTCTGCAGCTACAGTACTATCTTGCTCTACTTTAAAATTTTAAACCAGCCGTAGAATTCGTTCGTTTCCAGATGCGGATCACCCGCACTAGAGATGAAAAGCGGCCGTAGCGCGGCATTTGCTCTAAAATTTCCCGCGTCCCTCATCTGCGCGCTGTAAAAAATAAGCGCGTGGCTCGCAAACTGCGCAAACTCGTCAAACGAACTCGCCCCCGCCTCTATCATCGTGATTTTCGCGTCCGCGGGCAGCGAGCGCGAGACCTCCACCTTGCGCCCTTCGACGCCGAAAAGCGGAATGCTCGCATCAAAATCCGAAAGTGCGCGGCGCGAGTATATCCAAACGTCGGGCGCGCGCAGCTTTAGATTTTGCGGCGCGGCGCACGCGTCTAGCGTCAACATATCAGCACTGCCCACCAAGGCGCTAATTTCATCAAATTTAGCCGCGCGCACGTCCAGCGTCGGTCTGTCGGCGCGCACGGTCTGCCCACCCACGCCTACGTAATCGCACACGCCACGTAGCTCGTGCACGAACGCGCGCTGCTTCTCGCTACCGATCCGCCCATGTACTGCGCCGTTTAGCGTGGCGTTGATTTTGATGAAGCAAAAGCCGCCCTCGCGCGCCAAATAAAACGGCTCCGCAAGCTCCGCTGCCGCGGCATGGCAAACGTCAAATTTCACCTCTATGCCTCCACGGCGTAAAATTTCCGCGCCGCCCGCAGCCTGCGCGTTCGTATCGCACGCGCCGATTACCACGCGCGATAGCCCGAGCTGTGCCAAAAGCTCGGCGCAAGACGGGGTCTTGCCGCGGTGCGCGCAGGGCTCGAGCGTGACGTAGGCGCAAGCGCCGCGCAAAAGCCCGCCGTGGCGGTTTAAGATAAAATCATAGGTGAAGCTCGGCTGCAAAAGCGCGCTTTTTAGGGCTTCTAAATTTTGAAATTTAACGCCGAATTTATGGGCGTATTCGCAAGCGAAATCCTGCGCGAAATTTGCATCCAGATCGCACAGCGCGGCGAAAACGGCGTTTGCCTCGGCATGCAAAAAGCCCGCCTTTTTGTGTGCGCCTATGCCAAGAACCCTGCCGCTCTTATCCAGAAGCACGCAGCCCACGGCGGGGTTGGGCAGCGTCAGAGCCTGATAGCGCCACGCAGCCCGCAGCGCCAAATCCATGTAAAATTCGTCGTTCATACAAAATCCAAAATTTAAATTATCCCGCTCCGCCGTGATCGCTTAGCCGATTTTGCGATTAAACCGTGCTTGCAGATGTAATTCGTAATGTAGGCGCTGCAAAACTCGCAGAGGCAGTATTTGTCGCGAGCGGTAAAATCTAAATTTACGACAAAGCGTAAAATTTAAAATTCTGCTTTGCAGCAAAAGGTTTGAAATTTTACCCCGTCAAAACAGCGCGTAAATTTTAAATTTAGCCGCTTTCGGGTGCGACGTAAAATTCTAAAGCAACGTGCAAATATCGCGCAAAACTTATCATTTAGCGACGCAACATGAAATTTCAAAAACGGCACGCGCGGCATGTGAATTAAAATTTACGCAGCAGAAATCGCCGCGAAGCTTGCTTTTTAGCGGTACAATCCGAAATTTCAAAGCACCACTCGGTGGCGTGAAATTTATTTCTTGTCGGTGCAATCTGAAATTTCAAAACAAACAAGCGGCGCCGGAATTTTAAAATTTTGCGCCGAGCGCCGCGAGAGATCAAGAGCGACCGGTAGCGGCAAATTTTAAAGAAATCTAAAAATTTAACGCGCCGTGTGCCCATGCGACGCAACAAGGCGGTGGTGCTGCGGGCACATCCGCGCGAAAGGCTAATACTTATCGAATTTCACTCTGTCCGTAGCGACACATTCGTACCGATGCCGACAATCGCAAACCTAAGCCGCAAAAGGCTTGCGCGCGGTATGTGTTTTTGAAAGACGCACCGAATATCGCGCGCCAAATTAAAAAGCGAGGCAAGATGCCGCGAGCCGTGCATCGCTCGCGATAGACGCAATATTTAAAAGCGCGCAAAAAGCAATGCAAATCCAAATTAGCCTCGCCGCTTTAGCTTGAAATTTAAGTCTATGCTTCTCAAACACCACACCCCAAAGCCCTACATGCAAAATTTTAAAAACTCCGCCACTACCACTGCACGTAGGTTCGCGCCTTTTTGATCTCGTCAAGTCGCACGCTTACCTCGCCGTCGTCCGTGCGCAGCCTAAGCACGCCGCCTTCGCAGCCTAGCACCTCGCCGCTTAGCTTCTGCCCGTCCGTGCAGCTTAGGCGCACCAGCTCGCCCACGGAGTTTGCGAAATGCTGCGGCTTGCTTAGCTTGCGCTCAAGCCCGGGCGAGCCGACCTCCAGCGTCCACTCGCCCTCAAGCGGCGGCTCCACGTCAAAAATCGGCGAAAGCAGCCGCGATAGCCGCTCGCAGTCATCCAGCCCCACGCCGCCCGCTTTCGTGATACTGATGCGATAGATCGTTCTGCCGTTTTCGCTCACCGTCTCCACGTCGTAAAGCTGCACGCCGCACTCGCGCGCCAAAGCCTCTAAATCAACCATTTTTGCGCAGCTCCTCCTCTATTTTGTCAAAAAGATCGTCCATTTTGTTTTGATACTCCAAGCGGTCGTCAAATTTGAAGTGAAACGCGGGGCAGCGGTACCAGCCCTCCGCCTCGGCGCAGAAGTTTTGCAAATATCTCGCCACGCGGCCGAGCTTTTCGAGCACAAATTCCTGCTCACGCTCGTCGAAGGCGTTTTTGTCCAGATAGACGAACGCGTCGTAGCGCCCGCGCTTGCACTCCACGTCGGTGACGCACAGCCCGCGCAAAAGCTCGTCCTCAAGGCTCGCGAGCGCTTCGGGGATGAGCTGCTTTAGTACGCTTTGCGTGCGCAGTCTTCTGAGTTCGGTCGGATTCATCTTTACCTCGCTATCTTAAATCGCCGCAGATTGCGCGGCGATGAAATTTTATTTTGCGTCTTGCGATGACGGAATTTTATTGCTTTGTCGCAGCGGAGCGTCCGTCTCGCGGCGACGCGGTCTGTTTAAATTTGACGCGGCTTGCGATGCGCCGGAACGTCCGTTTAAATTCTGAGCGGTTTGCTGCACGCAGATATTGCAAGCGGCGCCGCGCTTTTTAAAATTTTGCTTTTAAATTTAGCCCGGTGCTCCGCGCTTAAATTTTAAACGCAGATCACGCGAGAATTTCATGGCTCGCATACAAAAGCTCGTCGCGTAATTGCACCGCTACCGCAGAAATATTTCCGCGCCAAGACACGATGCTATTCTGCGCCGTGCTCTGCTAGTTATGGCTCCTTATATTCGCTGCCACGCTGCCCGTCTTGGCGCCGCACAGTTCCGTGCGCCGTTGCGGCGTCATTTTGTGCCGCCTGCGCCGCGCTATTCTTCGCGCTGCTGTTTTTCCCACACTGCGTCGCTTTAGAATTTATCTTAAATTTTAAAAGCGCTTCAATGCCGCGCGAAATCTAAATTTTGCCGCTTTAAAATTTCAACTTTGCGATTAAATTTAAAATTTAAGTCGCGCGAAAAATTCGCAACCTGTAAGCGGCGTAAATTTAAAATTTGATCGCAAAGCCGCGCCGCAAAAAGTCTAAACATTAAAATTTCAAAACTGACGCTACGCGACAAAGCCTCACGCAGAAAACGACAAAATTTAAAGCCTTGCTCACGCGCTCCACCGCTAAATTTAAAAGGCGAAATTTCACGCTTAAATTCTACGAGCATAAAATTTCAAAGCGCAATTGAGGCTTAAAATTTAGCCGCAAGCCGTGCAAACGAAGCGAATGCTCATGCGGATTTCGCGAGCGCTAGTCGATCGTAGCCTGCTCCTCTTTTTGCTTGTAGCTTTCGATAAAATCGCCCACGCGCATATCGTCGTAGCCCTCGATGCCTACGCCGCACTCGAAGCCCTTGGCGACTTCCTTGGCGTCGTCTTTGAAGCGCTTGAGCGAGCTGACGTTGCCCTCGAAAACGATGACGCCCTCTCTGATGACGCGGATCTTCGCGCCGCGAGCGATGAGCCCGTCGGTAACCATGCAGCCTGCGATCTGCCCGATCTTGGGCACATTGATGACCTGCCTGATCTCGGCTTGGCCCAAGGCCTCCTCGCTGATGATCGGGCTCATAAGGCCGCCCAAAAGCGCCTTGATGTCGTCGATGAGATTGTAGATGACGTTGTAGGTCTTAATCTGCGCGCCGCGCTCCTTGGCAAGCTCTTTGATCTCGCCCGTAGGACGGACGTTGAAGCCCAAGATCACGCAGTTTTCGCTAGCGCTTGCTAAGGCGATGTCGTTTTGCGTGATACCGCCGATGCCGCTGTGGATGATATCGACCTTGACCTCGTCGTTGCGAAGCTTCTCAAGGCTTGCTTTGATAGCCTCCAGCGAGCCCGCGACGTCGGCTTTGACAATCACGGGCAGACTTTTTAGCGAGCCTTCGGCGATCTTGGCGCTTAGCTCGTCGATGGTGACCTTGGTCGATTTGCTAAGCTCTTTTTGGCGCTGATGCTCGTAAATTTTACTCGCGTACTCGCGCGCTTCCTTATCGCTTGAAACGCCGATCAGTGTCTCGCCCGCGCCCGGAACCTCGCTAAGGCCTATGATGACGCCGCATTCGCCCGGTAAAATTTGCTTTAGCGCTCTACCCTTATCGTCGCTAAGCGCGCGCACCTTGCCGTATGCGATACCCGCTACGACGGTATCGCCGACGCGTAGGGTGCCGTTTTGCACGATGACGGTGGCAACGGCGCCGCGCCCTTTTTGAAGGGAACTTTCTATGATGGTTGCCTTAGCCTGCTTGCTAGGATCGGCTTTGAGCTCCAAAAGATCGGCTTGCAAAAGCACGATCTCTAATAAATTTTCGATCCCGTCGCCTGTTTTTGCGGAGATCGGCACGAACTCGTAGCTGCCGCCCCACTCGGTAGGCATGATATCAAGCTCTGCAAGCCCAGTTTTTACGAGATCGGGATTGGCGTTAGGCTTGTCCATCTTGTTTATCGCGATGATGATCGGCACGTTTGCAGCCTTGGCGTGCGCTATAGCCTCCTTAGTCTGAGGCTTAACGCCGTCGTCTGCGGCCACTACGATGATTACGATATCAGTAACCTCGGCTCCGCGCGCGCGCATCGAAGTAAAGGCCTCGTGACCAGGAGTGTCTATGAAGGTGATCTTCCTGCCGTTTTTCTCGACCATATACGCGCCTACGTGCTGCGTGATGCCGCCCGCTTCGCCGCTTGCGACGCGCGAGTTTCGTATATAATCAAGCAGGCTCGTTTTGCCGTGATCGACGTGTCCCATAATGGTGATGACAGGCGCTCTAGCGATTAAATTTTCTTCGCCTTCGCTGTCCTCGTAAGCTTTAATATAGTCAAACTCCTGCGCCTCATCGATGATATTTACCTCAATGCCGAATTCGCTTGCTAAAATTTCTATCGCGTCCTCGTCCAAAAAGTCGTTTTTCGTCGTCATCATTCCAAGCGCAAATAGCTTGCCGATGATCTCGCTAGGCTGCTTTTTGATCTTATCGGCGAACTCGTAAACGCGAATCTCTTTCGGGATATTTACCGAGCTTACGATTTCGCTATCACGCTCGCGAGGGGCCTTTTTATGCTTTTTGCGACCGCCGCGACTTATGCCGCCTTCGCTACTAAAAATTTGATTCTGCGAGGCGCGATAAATATTAGGTTGGTTTTTACTTTTGGTGCGATTTTCGGTCTGAATTGGTTTGACAGTGAAATCGGGCATTACCACGACGTCTTCGTCCTCGATGACGATATCCGCCATCTCGTGATCAGGAATGATGTCGATTTTAAGGGCGTCCTCTTTTTTAGCCGCGGGAGCTTTTTTCTTTTCGATCTTTTTCTTTTTCAAATTTAGTTCAGCATTTGAAAAGATCGCCTCCAAACTCGCACTTATCTTTTCGCGCCTAGGCTCGATTCTATCTTGTGTCGCAGGGGCTTGAACTTTCTTTTTCTTTTTTACGATGACTAAGCCACGGCGCTTTTGCAAGCTCTCGCTAGCGATACTATCGCCGCTATTTATCTGCACCGAAGCGGGCTTTGAAGCGGCGTTTTGCTTCTCCTCTTTCTCCTGCGGGGCGGAGGAAATTTCTTCTTTTTGATTTTGAGATTTTTCGGTTTTTGCCTCGGGCTCTTGCGTACGCGCTTTTTCTTTGCTAGGCTCTTTGGCGCTCTGCGCAGACTCTTTGGATTCGGAAGCTTTTAAGCTTTCCGCCTTTTTAGGGCTCTCTTTTTTAGCGGTTTTTTTAGTTTCGCTCTGTTTTTTAGCGGGCTTATTCTCGTCTTCTTGCGCTTTTTCAGAGCTTTTTTTCGCAGGCTTTGACTTTTTCCCCGGCAAAATTCCCGTCTGAATATAATCGTAAATAGCTGCAGCTTCCTCTTCGCTTACTTTATTCGACGCGGTTTTTACCTTTTTAAAGCCCATCTCCTGCGCCTTTTCGATTATCTCTTTGCTTGCGTATCCAAGCTCGTCCGCGATATCTTTAATCAGAACACCCATTTAAAACCCTCTCTTTGATATGTCCCAAATCTGCGCTAGACGCAAATTTAGATAGATATTTTGAAATTTTCTCTTTTTGATTTATGCAACCGTCGCAAATATAAAATTGTCTGTTTGAGCTTATATTTTTAAAATTTTGCAAAAAGGCGTGGAGTTCGCGCTTGGCGAAGCGCCCCTTGCAAATAACACACATCCTAATCGGTTCGCTCATGCGATTATATCTTTATTTTTCTTAGTCAATATTAAAGCCGCCGTTGTCGATATCTAAAATTTCGACGCGGAAGTTTTTAAAATTTTCGCTAAGGCAGGCTTTAAGCTTTGCAGCGTCGGATCTATAGGCTAAATTTAAAAAGCTTGAGCCGCTTCCCGAGAGCGAACTCATAAGCGCGCCGTTATCATAGGCGATCTCGCGCACCCCAAAAAGCTGCGGAAGCACACCCATGCGCATCTGCTCGTGCATCTTATCGATACAGGCGTAGCGCAAGCTGTCGTAGTCGCGTCGCATAAAGCAAGCGGTCAGAAACGCCGCGTGCGAGAGGTTGCTAACGCAATCCTTGATCGAAAAGCTCTTAGGCAGCTTGCCGCGAGATTCGTTCGTAGGCATCGGCGTATCGGGGATGACGACGACCGCTTGCAGATCTTGCGAAATTTCACATTTTTGCGTACGAACCGTCTTGCCGTCCACGACGCTGCTGACAAAGCCGCCGAGCGTCGCGGGCGCGATATTATCGGGGTGATTTTCATATTCCAGCGCCGTGTTTAAAATTTTAGCGCGATCGATCTCAAAACCGCAAATTTTATAAGCGCTTGCGATAGCGCCTACGATCACGGCCGAGCTACTGCCCAGCCCGCGCGAAAACGGGATGTTGTTGTGAAAAGCAAATTTAAAATTTATCTCTTGTCCGCCGCCTAGTTTTCTGTAAATTTCATTGAAAATGTTCAAAAAAGCGTTGCCCTTTTTTAGCCACGCTCTGTCGCTGCCCTCGCCGCTAAGCGATACGCAAAAAAACTTCTGCTCGGTAATCTCTACTTCGTTAAATAGCCCTAGGCTAAGGCCGAGCGCGTCGAAACCGGGGCCCAAATTTGCGCTCGTCGCAGGAATTCTTATAATCAAGCTTTCTCCTAAACCGCTTCTATGATGTAATTTGGAAGTATATCATCGCTTTTATTTAAAACCGATAAATCCTGCGGCAAAGATAGCGTGGCAGGGGCGCATTTTTTCATCCTGATTTCGCCGCACTCGTAAACGTAGCTGAAGTTTTTATTCGCTCTGATCGGCCCGAAGCCACTTAGCTCAAAGCCACTAATGGCATACAGCGGCACATCAAGAGCGATGCTAAGCGTGCGCAATATCACGTAGCTTACCTTCATGCCCATGAAGCTGCCGGGAGTATTTGCGTAGATGAGCTCTTTGATTTTATAAGTTTTTAAAATTTCGCTAAATTTAGCGACCAGAAATTTATCGGCTTTTTCGCCCTCATTGCTTTTAAATTCCGCTATCTTGGCGCCGCTTTCATACACGCCGAGCAAGCATGGAGCGCTAAGGGCGGCAATTAGAATTTCAACCTCTTTGATTTTGCAGCCTTAAGCAAAGACTTTTTGATATTCGCGCACAACCTCGGCGGTAAGATCTACTAGCTCGAAATTTTTCGCATCGGCTAAAACCGCTAAAGTTAGTTTATGATTTAGATCGTGGCTTCCCGCAAACGCCGTATAATCGCCCAAAATCGGAGCGCCCACGAGCGCAAGATCGCCGATCGCATCTAAAATTTTATGGCGGACGAACTCGTTTTCAAAGCGCAAACCCTCGGGGTTTAAAATTTTATTCTCATCGATTACGACGGCGTTTTCTAAGCTGCCGCCTAGAGCTAGCCCCATAGAGCGCAGCGCTTGCACATCTTTCAAAAACCCAAAAGTTCTAGCGCGCGAAATTTCTTTGAGATAATTTTTTTTGCTAAATTCAAAAACATGGTGCTGAGTACCGATGAGCGGATGGCTAAATTTAATCGTATAATCAAATTTAGGGCTCTTGCTAGGACTTAGGCGCACGAGCTTATCTCCCTCGCGAATTTCTACAGCTCGCTTGATGATGAAGGCTTTTTTATTCGAGTCAAGCTCTCTTACCCCCGCTTCGTCCAAAAGCATACAAAAGCTCGCCGAACTTCCGTCCATCACAGGAATTTCGTTAGCATCGACGATAATACGGATATTATCAATACCATAGGCATTAATGGCGCTCATTAGATGCTCTATTGTTGATATATAGCCCTTCTCATTTCCTACGACGGTTGCCATCTGCGTATTTATGACGTTTTTCGGCTCGGCTTTAAAACTAACGCCAAGATCACTTCTATAAAATACGATTCCACTGCCTGCCTCTAAAGGCTCTAACGTAAGTCTGATAGGCTCACCTTTGTGTAGCCCGATGCCGACGTTATGGACTTTCTTAGCTATCGTTGTCTGTCTCATTTCTATCCTCGTTTTCATTAACCCGCGCATTATAGCGAAAATTTTAAAATTTACTTACCTTTTTCTATTACTTTTTTGGACGATTCTAAGACATCGGTAATGTTATCTTTCATCCACTTAGGATCCATCCACTCCTCGGGTCTTACGTCCACACCCTGAACTACGATGCCAAAATGCAGATGATCTCCAAAAGCAAAGCCGCTTGAGCCCGTCTGTGCTAGAATGTCGCCCGGCTTTACGTCGCTGCCCACACTTAACTGCGTCGCCGAGCAGTGTCCGTAGATGCCGTATAATCCAAAGCCATAGTAAATTCCTAAATTTAATCCGAAAATTCCGTTTTCCTGCGCGAAAACTACCTTACCGTAGTTACTCTCTTTGATATCGGCATTTGCGACGCTTGCTAGATCGAGCCCCATATGCCATGACTCGCTTACTTGTTCGTCGTTCATAAAAAATATCCGATGATCGGCAAAGCTTGCTACCGCTGCGCCTTTAGCAAGCGGATAAAAAGGCTTTAGCTCAAATCCATTTATTTTATCCTCGTGCACCGCGCTAGTAGCAGCGTGCAGATCATCTCCGTTTTTCTTACGCAGAGTCTCGTTTACGAACTTAAATTTCTCCAGATCGCTCATAGAGTTAAAATTCTGCGCATATTGGCTAGCCAGATCGCTTACTTTGCCGTTAATAAAACCTGGATTTAGCTTGATAGTAGAGACCTTATATTTTTTGTCTTGATAAAAATATTTGATCTGCGAAATGCTTTCGTTGCCTGCACGATCGGTGGCGACCGCTTCTGCGCGAAATTCGTCTAAATTTGCAGGCCACGCTACGAGAGATGCATAATAGCCCTCTTTTACAAAAGGAATCGCTTTGAAAATTTTGCCATAGTTGGTTTTGATATAGACTTCGTTTAGGCGCTCGTCTTTTGCCGAAAATACAACTACAGCGCTACCGCCTTTGGTGATTTTATAGGATTGATTGATGATATTTATGAGGGGCTTTTTGTCGTCTATTATTATATTTGCCGTTTTTACGCTCTTATTTCCTTGCGCAAAATTCCACGAGCTAATGTCGTTTGCAAAAACCTCGAGCTTGTAGTTTTTGTCTTTATTAAGCATCAAATTTTTAGGAAATTGCACGGCAAGCTCTAGCGTCGTTTGCGGAACGTTCAGCTCCTCATTTAGTAGCGGTATCGTGCTGGCTCCGTCGTTTAAATTAACGCGAACGAGCTTAATGCCGGTATCGTCTGAAATTTTAATCTTCAAGGGCGAGGTTAAATTCCAATAAATTTCATTTTCCAGCGCAATTTGCGGAGGATTTTTTTCAAATTTAGGCGAGGTAAAAATTCTAAAGATTCCATAAACCAAAGCGCATATTATAATAAGAAATATTAAAATTTTAAGCTTCGTTCCATTGCCATTTCTACGCATAAAAGAGCCTTTGATATGATTTTAGAGCGCGATTTTACAAGCTTAACTTAAATTATCGGTAAAGCGAGGCAAAATTTAACGCAAATCTTTAGCGATTTACGAGGCGATTTAAAATTTTAAATTCTAGCGATTTTAGAATCTCAAAATTTATGAGCTTTAAAATTCAGTGGCGCGCTAAATCCTATGCAGTGAAATTCCGCGCACAACAAAGCGGAGTTTATCGTCTATATCGTAATCTTTAAAATTTCAATATAGAATTTCTTTAAATTATGCTAATGGCTTGTATTGATTTTTTAGAACTCTTGTGCTTAAAATTTTACCATACGAATGAAATTCTAAACTATCTTGATAAATAAAATTCTAAAAAATTCAAAGCAAGCTACGCGTTTAAATTTCATCCTAAGCCGAGCGGAATTCCAATTAAAATTTAGCTCAACCCGCCTACAATAATTCGGCTGCAAATTAGCGCGACAAGAAAAGTCAAAATTGCAGCGTTACTAAATTTTAAGGCGTGCAGTAGAAAATTCTACGCACGCCACAGCGTTCGCAAGTCGCCGCGTTTAATTAAATCTAGCGCCGATGCTAAATTCGAAGCTATTTGTGTCGTCGTGCGGTTTTTTATTAAGCGGCTTGACGAAGTATAACTGCAAAGGCCCCATCGGCGTCATCCACTCGATACCAGCACCCGTGCTGTAGCGCTCCTCTTCATTCCAGTCATGATCGCCGATCATTCCGTAGTCAAAAAACGTTACAAAGCGCATTTTAAGCCTATCGACCACCGGAAAGCTTAGCTCAAAGGAGTTATTGAAGCTCTGCATACCACCCGTCTCGATATAGCGGCAATTATTTGCATTTAAGCAAATCTCTTTTTTCGGGATACTGCGACCTTCGTAGCCTCTAATGCTTTTCATTCCGCCTAGGAATAGCTTTTCGTTGATCGGGATCTTTTTATTACCTTCCCACATATAGCCCGTTGCAGCTTTGTATCTAAAGATAATGTCGTGATCGATATAATCTCGCAAGCCAAAGTAGTAGTTAAACGATCCTCGCGCCTTGGTGTAGTCCATATCGCCGCCAAGACCCGCGTATTCTAAACTAGCACTTGCGATCATACCGCTTCTTGGCAAGTAATAATCATCGGTGCTGTTGTATGTGATAGACGGGATAATCGAGCTTTTTAAATTCTTGCCATCCAGATAGCCCGCTTTGGCGTAATATTCGTTTAAGCCCTTAATCTCGCTTTTTTCTAGATAATATGTAAGGCTTACATCGGTATTGCGCCCAATCTTGCGACCGCCCGTGATTGAAAATCCGTAAGATTTCTCATCGTAATCGTCCCAGTCGTAATCGTTGGCAAAGATCGATCCGCCCAAGCTATACTCAGAATCAAACACTCTAGGATTAGTTAAGCTCAAGCGTCCGCTTAACTGATCGTCGCTCTTTTCAACCGAGAACGCGCCGTGAAGGCCGGTGCCGAATACATTACGATCGCTGATACCACCGCTAAGTAAAATTCCATCCTCGCTGCCATATCCGATACCACCCGTGATAGAGCCTGTAGGAGCTTCTTTGACTGCGACTTCAAGATCGATCTGATCGTTAGAAACGCGGTTTTCTTTAATCTCCACCTCATCGAAATACCCCGTGCGTTTTAAAGAATTTAACGAATCGTTGTAGTCGGTTTTGCTATATAAATTTCCCTCGGTCAGATACATCTCGCGGCGAATGACCTTATCCTCGGTCTTATCGTTACCCGAGATCGTTACGTTTCTAATATAGACTTTATCCTCAGGGATGACTTGATACGTGATAGCGACCGTGCGAGCTTCTTTGTCCTGCTTAGTCTTAGGCACGATACGCACATAGGCGTATCCCTGATCCGCGACTAAAGTCTCTAGCGTATTCATATCGCGGCGCAAACGCTCGGAATTCATTGTATCGCCCTTCTGAAGCTTGAAATCGTCCAAAACCTTTTCTTTATCAAGCTTGATTATATCTGCAGGATACTCGATATCTACGGAGCTTACGGTGTATTGCTCGCCCTCGCTGATATAGTAGGTAAGATCAGCAGTGTAATTATCCATATCGGCATTAAGTAGCGGCGCAGAAACCTGCGCATCTAAGTAGCCTTTTTTATAATATTCTTCTTGAATTCTATTTGCGTCGTTAGGAAGCTCGGCGGTTTTTACCTTGCCATCGTTAAAGCCCCACATCCAGCCCAGCATCTCGCGTTCTTTATTGGCAACGGATGGCTCTATATCATCATAGTCGAGCTTGTCTGCGCCTACTAAATTTACCTTATCGATGATGATATTTTCGCCGCGATTTACCTCGATCGTTAGCAAGATGACCGATTTATCGTCGTTTATCGGCTTTGGATAAAATTCCACCACGGTGTCGAAAAAGCCCTTGACTTCGTAGTATTGCTTGATGCGGGTCTCTGCTTTTTTAGCAGCCACTTCGTCGTAAACCTGACCCGGACGCAAGCCGATGAGCTCATTGATCTTATCGCGATCATTGGTCACTACGTTTTTGATCTCGACCTTGGCGATAGTCGGCTTTTCGGTTACGTTGATAGTGACCGCGCCGCCTTGTTCGCTGATATAAACGTCGCTGAAATAGCCCTGCTCAAATAGCTTCGAAATCGCAGCATTGGTGTTTTCGCCGTTAAGCTCATCGCCCACCTTAAGCCCCGAAATTTGCTGTGCGACCTGTGGAGAGAGATGTCTAAGACCTTCAAATTTAATGGATTTGATCTGTGCGGCGCACGCCACGGAAATCCCGCCTACTAAGAGTAAAAAAACGCTTTTTTTCATAAAATTTTACCTAAAAACGAAAATAATTTGCGTATAATACCACATTAAAATTAAAACTTGCATATATCAAAAAGGAATTTTATGAAGATAGGAATTATCGGTCTGGGTCTCATCGGCGGCTCTCTTGGGCTATGTCTAAAAAGCACCAAAATCATTAGCGCCGTCTACGGCTGCGACATCAGCCGCGAAAACGAAAAAGAAGCTCTGCGACTCGGGCTCGTGCATGAAATTTTAAGTCTGGAGCAGATGAAGCAAAGCTGCGATGCGATCTTTCTCGCAATCCCCGTGGAGGCGATCTTACAGACCTTGCAAGAACTAAGCGACTGCAGAAGCGAAACGACGATCATCGATCTGGGAAGCACGAAATTTAAAATTTTACAAAACTGCCCGCCGCAGATCAGACGAAATTTCATCGCAGCTCACCCAATGGCTGGTACCGAAAACTCCGGCCCGCAAGCGGCGTTTAAAGAGCTTTTAAACGGCGCAGTAGTCGTTATCTGCGACGATCACGGCGCGGATGAAGTGCATATCAAACGAGCGGTCGAAATTTTTTCGTTCGCGGGGATGAAGATCGTATTTATGGACGCAAAAAGCCACGATCACCACGTGGCGCTCATCTCGCACCTGCCCCACGCGATCAGCTATTCGCTCGTAAACAGCGTGCTAAAAGAGGAAAATCGCCGCAATATCATAAATTTAGCCGGAGGTAGCTTTTCGGGCATGAGCCGTATCGCCAAAAGCTCGCCGCAGATGTGGGTCGATATTTTTAAGCAAAACCGCACAAACCTGCTAGGCGCGATCGATGCTTTTAAAAACGAGCTTGAAATTTGCGTGGGGATGATTCGTGACGAGCGCTGGGACGAGCTTGAGGCGTGGATGTATGAAGCACGCAAGCTAAGGGATATTATTTAAAATTTCAACGCGACCTGACTGCGCGACGGGAGCTGCAAGAACGCGCCTTTAAATTCTAAAATTTCGCTTTCAAACAGCCCGCTTAAATTTAAATTTTAATCTGCATGGGTCTGATACAAACTCAAAAATCTATGCACTCCTGCGTAAAAATTTTCTTTGAGGGAAACTCCAGCGCGCAAAGCCTCGCCTTCTCGCCCCAATGCTTTTTATAAACACAGCCCAGATCGATATTTGCGCTAAATTCCGTAATGACGGGCTTTTTTACCGGCGTGTGCCCGTAGACGTTAAAAATTCCATCATTTGCGCTATCGTCTCCGCGTCCGCTTAGCACGTGAGCTGTGAAGCTTTTCGCACGCTCTGCATCGTGTCTGATCCCCCACGCGCGACCCACTGCGGAGTGCGATACGACGAGGGCGCGACCGCTTTCATCACGCAAATCATACTCCAAGTAAATCGGCAGCCGCGAGACAAACCGCAGATGCTCCTTGCATTGCTTCACGCCTCCGTGACGATAATACGACGCTAGCGTCGACTCACCGCCGTTATTAAATAGCCAGCTTTCATCCAGGCTAAAAAATGCGTAGAGGTCATTTGAGCTCGTAAATTTGCCCGTCTTTGCGCACCTTAATGCAGTTTTTGCGTTGCCCACAAAGCGCTTTTCGTGATTGCCCATCACCGCGTCATATCCGCGAGTGCGCACTAGCTCCACCACATCCGCGCTCGCAGGGCCTCGGTCGATCAGATCGCCAACGAAGCAAATTTTACTATCAAATTTATGCGGCAGCTGCTCTATTAACGCCAAAAGCGATCTGTAGCAGCCGTGCACGTCGCCGATGATGTAGATATTTTGCATAATTTCTCCTTAAATTTTAACGCCCTCGCCTTTTAACGCGCGAGCTGCGATATAAGCGGTAGATAAAAGCTCTGCGCTAAATTTTAAAATTTCGCGCGTTAGGACTTGGGCGGATAAATCTGCTTTAGGACCTCGGCTACGACGATCATAAAAAGAACGATAAATATTAATGCGCTAAGCAATGAGGAATAAAACGTGGCAAGATGCAAATCTGAAACAATCAGCGCCACAATCATCATCCCCAAAAATGGCGATAGTATCCAAACCGCTGCTGTAGGCAAAAATAAATTTACGAAAAAATCCGTGAGCTTACCAAAATCCTTTAACTTTGCGGCAAGTATTGCGCAAATCCCGCAGAAAAATATCCACAAAAATAGGAAATATACGCACTTCTGCTGTAGCCATTCCAAGGGATCGTCAAACCGGACGCTAGATGTGTCAAAAATCTGCCCTATAAAAAAACCCATTAAACTTGAAATGCACATCAAGCAAAAACCCATCGAAAACGCGCAGGCTATAATTTTTAAAATAATCATCAGAGTTCCTAAAATTCTAAATTTAACTAAAAAATTCCTCGATTAGCCGAGTCATTTCGCTCTCGGCGGCGACGTGGTTGATCTGCTCGCGAAAGCTTGCGGCATTTTCGCGCCCCTTGGAGTATTCGTGCAGATGCTTGCGAAATATCGCTACGCCGTGGCTACCGTAATGGCTTAGCATTTGAGCGAAATGATAGAGCACGACCTCCCTTTTTAGCGCGTCACTTGCCTGTTCGCCCGTTTTGATCTCGCGAAAGATCCACGGCCTGCCGATGACCGCGCGACCGATCATCAGCGCGTCTGCGCCGCTAAGGTCTCGCACTGCAGGTGCATTGGCGGAGTTTATGTCGCCGTTTGCGATCACGGGGATTTGCAGCGCGCGTTTGGCTCTTGCGATCGCGCCGTAATCCACCGCCGCGCTGTATCCGCCCGCTCTGGTGCGCCCGTGAATCGCGATAAAATCGGCTCCTGCGCCTTGTACGGCGCGAGCGATATTTTCGATATCCACGGCGCCGAAGCCCAGCCGTACCTTCGCGCTCGTAAATTTTTTGTTCGAATACTTTTTGATAGTCTCGACCAGGAGCGATAGACGGGGCAGATCAAGCAGCAGCGCCGAGCCAGCTCCCTGCTTTACGACTTTAGGGACGGGGCAGCCGCAGTTTAGATCGATGCCGTCGATGCCGTCAAATTTATTGATGAGCAAAACCGCTTTTTTTATAATTTCAGCATCGCTACCCGCAATCTGCACGAAAAAAGGGGTTTCGGCGGCGTTTTTTTCGAGCATCTTTAGCGTCTTTTCGTCCTCGAAAACAAGGGCATTTGCGCTTATCATCTCGCTTACGGTCGCGTCGCAGCCGAATTTTTTCACTACGCCCCGCAGCGGCGGATCTGAAAAGCCCGCCAAAGGCGCCAAAAATAGGGGGTCCCTTTTAAAAAAATCTTCCGTCATTTTAAATTTCTTATTTTGATTTCGTTTGAATTTAAACCTTTAAATTTAACGCCGCAACGCTTGCAGTGGGTTTTGCCACGAGCTTTAAAATTTTAAATTTCATAGGCTACGTATTCGCATTTAGGCGCGAATTTTATTTTTAAGCTTAGCTAATTTGAGTGGTGGCAAAACGGCAGCAAGGATGATCGCCACCAATTTTATTTGCGTAGCGATACGAAGCAAGCAGCTTGCAAAACGCCGCGCGGATTTTAAAATTTCAGCACTTTTATTTGGCTAGCAAGTCTTGCGCTTTATGTTTAAATTCTAAATTTCATCGCGTAAATGCAAAATCCGTTTACGCGCGCACTACACAAACAAATCTTTTAAATTTTACCGCTTGTACGCATTAATTCTTTCGATAAATTCTAAAATTTCAAATTTGCGCGAGTTGGAATTTTACCCGCACTTTAAATTTTATCGCGCAGGCTGTGTTTGATAGCCGCGCAGATCGTAAAAAGCAGCCTCTCTTACCCGCATAAAACGAACTCGTAAAATTACCGAGCTAAAATAACAGCGACGCAGGGACGTTTTTGCCGTTGTCACGCAAAAATAGTAGAATTTTAAACTTCTCAAACTCGTCGCCGTCGGCAAGACTTAGCTGCTCTCTAAACTCGTCGATCATGCCAAGCTCATATAGCGCGTACAGATATGCCTCGGTCGCTTCTTGATTCTCGTTTTTGAGCCGCTCGAAAAAGGCTTTGTATTGCTCTGGAGCGAGATGATTTTTTAGCTTTTTAGCAAAGCCGATAAAATCCTGCTCGCTAAATTTTTCATTATTTACGAGATCAAAAAGTTCCTCGCTACTGATCTCAAAGCTCGCGTCATTCACCGCGCGATCCACTAAAATATTTACCTCGGCTATATCTTGAGGAATTTTATAGGCTTTGATCTTATCGTAGCTTCCTTTGGCAAGCGCTACGGCATAGGCTTTTTTAGTAATATTTTCGCTATAAACGCCTTTAGTTTTTAAAATTTCATACGCATACGCAGGCTCGGCGTCGAGGCGATTGAGCTCGTTTTGCAAAAATAGTCCGTTATCTTTAGGAAGTTTATATTTTCGCAGATCCGCCACTTCGCCGTTTTTAACCTTCTCGATAACGCCTATGACCTCTTTTAGATCCTCATTTTTGACATCTATGCCGGTGCTATCGTACCACGGAGATAAAATTTTAGTAAGCTCGCTCGGGTCTTTAAAATACTCGGTTTTAAAGTCTTTATTGGTATCAAGACCCAGCAAAACCTCTTTACTCATCGCATCGTATGCACTTAGATCCTTTGCAATCGCCCTTTTTGTGCGGTAAAACGCAAAGCTATGAAAAACGATATGAAAAATCGCCAAAATCATATATAAAATTAACGGCAGTACGATCCACACCGCCACAGGAAGCGTAAGCGTAAAACCGAAAAGCCCCAGTGTATAACTACTGCTTTGCTGCGTAAAAACTAAAATCGCGACGATTGCGATATAGACGATCGAATATAAAAAGAATTGCTTGGTTTTCATAGCTAACTCCTATTTTGCTTTTCCGCCTGTTCCTTGCACGAAATGCACAATCTCGCCTCCGGATTTACCTTAAGACGCTCTAAGCTTATCTGCTCGCCGCAGCTCTCGCAAAGCCCATAAGTGCCGTTTTCGATACGTTTAAGCGCGCTTTCGATCTCTAAAAACGCCTTTTGTTGATTAACATTTAGCGAGTATTCGATGCTTAAATCCGTATTCATGCTCGCTACGTCAAAATCATCCGCAGCTTTATTTTCGCGCAATTCCGAAATTTCATTTACAGAGCTATTAATATTGGCGATGAGTTGCTCTCTTTTTTCTTCTAAAATTTTCTTGTAAAATTTCAACTCGTTTTTCTTCATTACTTCCCTTTATTTGTGATATGGATGGTTTGCGTTAATGCACAGCGCGCGAAAAATTTGCTCAAAGAGCAAAAGTTTAGCGATTTTATGCGCTAACGTAAGCCTACTAAGACTGATTATTTTATCGGCTTTTGCCTTAAAATTTTCACTAAGCCCATAAGCGCCACCGATGAAAAATGACACGCTACTTTTATCCTTTAGCATACTCGCAAATTCCATGCTATCTAGCTCCTGTCCGCGCTCATCCAAAGCTACGACGTATCCGCTAAGGCGCGGTAGATAAGCTTCATCATACGCCTTAAGCGCTAGCTCAGCAGATGTGCTTTGCGCGCGAGCGATATTAGCATTAAAAAACGTCTCATCTCGCACCGCGGCAAATTTAGCCGTCATTTTTTTATAATCACTTATCGCGCCTGCGAACTCGTCCGTGCCCTTTTGGATGGAATTTACCGTTATCTGCACTACTCTTCGCTTCCCTCTTCGTGTAGCGATTTGTCACTCGTGTCGTCAATCTGCACGGCGTTTTTGCTAAGCACGTTGATTATATCGCTTAAATACTGCCTCATCTCGGCTCTAGGCACGATCGCATCAATTAATCCATGTTCGAGCAGAAATTCCGATCTCTGAAAGCCCTCGGGCAGATCTGCGCCTATAGTTTGCTTGATGACGCGCTGCCCGGCAAAGCCGATGAGAGCGCCGGGCTCTGCGATGATGATATCTCCCAGCCATGCAAACGACGCGCTTACGCCGCCCATCGTAGGATCAGTAAGAACGGAGATGAAAGGAATTTTATGCTCGGATAAAATTTTAAGCGCGGCGGAGGTTTTGCTCATCTGCATTAGCGAAAAGGTGCTTTCTTGCATCCTAGCGCCGCCGCTTGCGCTTACGATGATTAGCGGCTCGTTTTTATCCAGACTACGTTTTACGGCGCGCACGATCTTTTCGCCCTCCACAGAGCCCAGGCTTCCGCCCATGAAGTTAAAATCAAACACCACGAGCTGAATTTTTTGGCGACTTATAGCGCCCTCGCCTGCGATCACCGCGCTAAACCTGCCTGTTTTTTCCTTGCTCTCGGAGATACGCTTTTTGTAGGATTTTTTATCGACGAATTTTAGAGGATCTATGGGCTGTAAATTTTGATCGTACTCCACGAAAGAGCCTTCATCGCAGATCAGATCAATGCGAGCCTGCGCGTCAAAACGAAGGTGATAGTTACACTTGGGGCAAACGCTATGATTTTGCTCGACCTCTTTGCTATACATCAGTGCGCCACATCCCGGGCACTTTATCCAGTGCGTAGGAGCTTCGCTCGGTGCGGGCTGCGTTCTACGTATTTTTGAAAATAGATCTCCAAAATTCATATGATTTCCTTTAAATTCTATGAAATGAAACTTCTGATTATAACCTAAAATTCTTTATTTAAATTTATATGTGAATTTCGATAAAATAGGAAAATGCAAGGATTTATATTAAAAACGACCAAGGTTAGGGACGAGGACTGCATCGTGGACGTGCTAAGCGAAAGCGCGCTCGTGCGTGCGTATCGCTTTTACGGCGCGCGCCATTCAAATATCATCCAGGGCTATAAAATCGACTTCGAACTCTCGCAAAATCAAAACTTCCTGCCGCGCCTTAGCGGCGTGATGCATCTAGGATACGCGTGGCTCGGAAACCGCGAGAAGCTGCTATTTTGGCAGCAATTTATGCGGCTTTTGCACGCACATCTAAAAGATGCCGAGCATCTGGATAAATTCTATTACGAGCTGCTAAACCACGCTGCTGCGCACTTCGGAAAACAAAACCCGCGCCGCATAATCGTAGAAAGCTACGCCGAAATTTTAAAATTTGAGGGGCGCTTGCACGACGAGCCATATTGTTTTTTATGCGACGAAGAAATTTTAGAAAATATCGCGCTATGCCGCGGCTTTTTGCCTGCGCACGAGCATTGCGCACAAAGAGCGGGCTTTGCGCAGGATGAAATTTTAGAATTTTTACGAAGCAAAAAGACGCTAAATTTAAACGATGAAACTGTCGAGAGGCTCTACGACATAACGCTTGAGGGGCTTTGATCTGTAGCGCGTTTGATGTGGACGTAAAATTTCAAAGCTTGGGTGCTAAATTTAAAATTTCATAGAATTTCAAAATTTTATGAATGGATGGCTTTGCGCTGCTTTATTTGCCTTACTCGCACAAAGCCGAATAATCCCGCATTGCGCGGGGTTTGCACTAAATTTTAACTGGACTAGCTAAAAAGCTTTTTCATCGCCTTAAAAAACATTGCGGTGAGCGGATTTGATTTGCCTGAGACCTTTGCGATCCAGCTCTCGTAGGTCTCACCTTTGCTTTTTAAAAAGTCCACGAGCGCCTTCTGGCTAGCCTGCATACCGCCGTTTCTTTCAGCATCCAGCAACGCCCTATAAATTGGCTCTATAGTTTCGATCGCAGATCTTGGTGGAGCCTTGCGAAATGCCGTGTATTCGGTGATCTGCCCTGTCACGGGATCTTTTTTAGAAGTAAATTCCGTAATGACCCAATAAAAGCGCCCGTCTTTGGCTAAATTTTTAACCACGGCGGTAAAATCCTTGCCTTGTTGTATCGTATCCCACATAAGCTTAAACGCTATTCGCGGCATATCCGGATGTCGGATGATGTTATGCGGCTGCCCCAAAAGCTCAAGCTCACTATAGCCACAAATCATACAAAAATACGGATTTGCAAACGTGATAATGCCCTTCGGATCGGTTTTGGAAACGATATAGCGCTTCTCATCGAGTTTGATTTCCTGATTAATCGGAGTCGGTCTTTGCATTTTTAATCCTTTGCTTAAAAATTTATTGCAGAGTATATAAAATTTTTCTTTTCAGAAATATTAAATTTTCGTTAAATTTTTATAAATATTAAATCTTTAAGTGAATTTTTAAAATTTAATGTATAATCTCAAATCAAAATTTCAAAAGGCAGTGCGTTGAAAAATCCCTTCCTATCGCTTAAATACTCGAATTTTAGAATTTATTGGATCGGGATGAACCTCTCGCTGATCGGTTCTTGGATGCAAAGCGTCGCGCTGCCGTGGCTAGTGCTAAGCATCACCGCAGACGCTTTTAAGGTCAGCCTCGTAGCTGCGGCGAGGTTCTTGCCCGCGCTACTTTTCACGCCGTTTTCCGGTGTACTGCTCGATAAGTTTAATCGCAAAAAGATCCTTTTGCTCGCTCAAATAGGCATGGCGGTGACCGCCTCAATTTTCGCGGTTATGAGCTTTTGCGAGCTATATTCTTTCGGCAAAATTTTATTTTGCGCTTTTGCAAGTGGCATCTTTACCAGCATGGACGCCCCGAGCCGTCAGTCGATGGTAAAAGACCTCATCGACTCGCCCCGCGATCTAGCCAACGCCATAGCGTTAAATTCTATGTCCTTCAACGTCGCTCGTATTGCAGGACCCGCACTTGCGGGGATCGTGATGGCGCTGTGGGGCGTGGGCTTTTGCTTTTTATTCAACGCGCTTAGCTTTTTAGGCATCATCGTTTCGCTGTTTTTCATAAAAATTCCGCCATCCGTTACTGCGCTATCTAGCAGAAGCGGAGGCGTTTTTGCCTCGATCGGTGCTGGAATTTCGTATGTCTTGCACAAAAAAATTCTAAGCGAGCTAATGATAATAGTGCTTATAGTAGCGACGCTGGTGCCAAATTATAATGTAACGATCTCGGCACTTGTTAAGCTTAGCCTGGGTGCGGATGAGCGAAGCTTTGGATATTTGATGTCGGCTCTGGGCGTGGGGGCCTTTTGCGGCGCGTTTTTCGTAGCAGTCTTTGATAAACTTGGCATCCGCAAAATCAGATCGTGCGCGATCGCTATGGGGGTGAGCTTAGCTCTTACTGGGGCTGCGAATTCCTTCGCATGGGCTGCGGCAGGGCTTGCCGTGACAGGGTTTCTTTTCGTAATCACAAACTCAAGCATCAACTCCACCGTGCAGATGCACGTAAGCAACGAATTTCGCGGGCGTGTGCTTAGCTTATACGCGCTATTTCTAATAGGTAGTACGCCATTTGGAGCGCTCATATCGGGCTTTTTTACCGAGCTACTGGGCGCTCGCGTAGCCCTTGCGATCTGCGGTGCAATTAGCATTTTGCTACTGCTGGCGCTATTTTATGGCTTTAAAATACGGCGCAGGACGCATTTTATCTTTCGAGAAAAAGTCTAAGCCAAAAGCTGCATTATCAAAATTAACCTTATTTTTACGATGAAGCCTTAGAATTCCTACCAAAATTTAAAGGTAAGGAGTTTTTATGAATAGACGAAATTTCTTAAAAAGCACCACCGCAATCGGCACGCTAGCGACGCTAAATCTAAATTTAAACGCTAGCGCGGTTACCGGCGGGATGGAAAAGAAAGTCGCCAGCGTTTGCGAGATGTGCTCCTCGCGCTGTCCTATCGAAGTGACCGTCAAAGACGGTCGCGGCGCTCTCATCGAGGGCAACTATCGCTTTTCAAACAAAACCTCGGTCTGTGCGCGCGGAGGCGCGGGCATAAATCAGCTCTACGACGATCAAAGACTCATTAAGCCGCTCATTCGCGTGGGCGAGCGCGGCGAGGGCAAATTTAAAGAGGCGAGCTGGGACGAGGCGCTTAAAATTTGCGCGCAGAAGCTTGGCGAGATTTCGCAAAAATACGGCCCGCAAAGCGTAGTTTTCACCTCTAAAACGGGCGAGCACCACACACAGATGATGAATTTCGCCTGTGCCTACGGCAGTCCGAACATCTACTCGCACTGGTCCTGTTGCCCGGTCACTTACAATATCGCCGTGCCACACACTTTCGGCGCCAATATGCAAAGAGACTACGGCGACGCAAAATACATCGTAAATTTCGGCCACAATCTCTTTGAGGGCATCGACATCTCAAAAACCAAAAAGCTCGCAAAAGCCGCAAGTAGAGAGGATGTAAAGCTTTTGGTCCTCGATCCGCGCTTTAGCGTCGTAGCTTCCAAAGCCGACGAGTGGCTGCCGATAAAGCCGGGAACCGACGCGGCGTTTTTGATGGCGCTGATTCACGTCTGGTTGCGCGATAACAAATACGACAAAAAATTTATCGAACAATACGCCGTGGGGTTAGAGGAGCTAAGGCAGTCCGTGAAGGATACGACGCCGCTTTGGCAAGAGGCCATTACCGGGATCAAAGCGGATAAGGTCGAACGCATCGCAAATGAAATTTACGCCGCGGCTCCAGCCGTCGTAATCGACTGGGGTCACAAAACCACGACAGCCAAAGCCGAATATATCCGCACGCGCGCCATCGCGATCGCAAACGCGCTAATGGGAAACGTCGAGAAAAAGGGCGGAATTTACTTCTCTAAAGATTCCAAAACCTTCAACGCGCTTTGCAAAGAGGATCTTTTTCCTACCATCTCGAACCCGGATAAAAATTTTAAAATTCCAAAGACCGCGCGCATCGACGGCTGCGGCGAAGAAGGTAGCGAAAATTTCTTCGTGCCGCGCAAACACGGCGTTTTGATGCAGATCGCGCCTACGATTTTAAGCGAAAAACCATATCCGGTAAAAGGTTGGGTCAGCACGCGCTTTAACCACCTCATCAACGTTGCGGGCGTGGATAAGAGCGTAGAAGCGATCAAAAAGCTAGACTTCGTGCTCGCAATCGACGTGTATATGAGCGACTTCGCGTGCCTAGCCGACGTGATCTTGCCCGAATCCACCTATTTGGAGCGCGATGAATCGATTCAAAACAAAGGCGGCACCGCGCCGGGATTTGTGATGCGAAACAAAGCCGTCGAGCCGGTGGGCGATACAAAGTGCGGCTATGAAATTTTTAGAGAGCTTGCAAGGGTGATGAAGATCGATAAAGATTACACCTGGAACAATATCGACGAATACCGTATGCAGCAAGCCAAAGGCAACGCCGAGCTAATCGCAAATTTAATCAAAAACGGCTACGTAAGCTACAAGGTGCCGAAGCTGTATTACCGAGAGCCGAAGCTCGTAGCTAAATTTATCGATAAATATCCTGCCGCGGCGGAGTTCGTGGACGAAAACGGCGAGATGAGCTCGCAGATGAAATTTAAAACCCCGAGCGGCAAGATCGAGCTTTTCGCGCCGAAAGTGGAGGAGCTTTTCGCGGGATACGGCTGCTTAAACACCGAGGGTATGGACGTATTTGGCGGACACAAATACTGCCTAATGACCGGCAAGACCGCGCTTCACACCAACGGACACACTCAAAATGTCAAAATTTTAAACGATATGATGAGCGAATCGCCGGTTTGGATCAGCCCAGCTTCTGCAAAAGCGGAGGGGCTAAAGACGGGCGATATCGTGAAGCTTAAAAATAAATTCGGCGAGCAAAAGGCTAAAATTTTCGTCACGCAAGGCATCAGGGACGATTGCCTATTTTTATACCACGGCTTTGGGCACGTAAGCCCGGGGCTAAAGCGCACGAACGGCATAGGCACGAACCAAAGCGTCCTTCTCGATCCCGCTGCGGGTCCTGTGGTAAGCACGATGGTAACCAACGTCGGCGTCGATATAGTTAAAATTTGAAAGGGGCGGTTATGAAAAAACTCATAATGATTCACGACGAAAATTTATGTATAGGTTGCCAAGCCTGTTCGGTTGCGTGCAGAAACGAAAACGGCGTGCCGAGCGGCGTTTATAGGCTGCAAGTGCACGGCAAAACAAGCGGCGTTTTTCCAAATTTAAAGCTGGATTATTCGCGCGCCAGCTGCGTTATGTGCGAGGATAGCCCCTGCGTGGACGTCTGCCCTACGGGAGCGAGCTTTAAAACCAAAGACGGCGTAACGCTCATAGACGAGAGGCTTTGCGTCAGCTGCAAATACTGCATCCTGGCCTGTCCTTACGACGCAAGGTTTGTAGATCCCGTCACGCACGCTATCGGCAAATGCACCTTTTGTTACACGAACCGCACAAACAAAGGCTTGCAGCCCGCTTGCGTAAGCGTGTGCCCAACGGATGCTTTAACTTTCGGCGACGTAAATGACGTAAATTCCGAGGTAAGTAAGCTGCTAGCCAAAACAAGCGTAGAATATCCCAAAGCGTATCTAAACACCAAACCGCGCCTAGCGAATATCAAAAACAAAAAAGGAGGACACTATGAATAATATGTGGGGTGATATGAGCCAATACTCTGAAATTTACTGGCCTTGGCCGATTGCGATTTATCTATTTTTGGCGGGTCTTAGCGCGGGAGCGACGATGGTGGCGCTTTTAGTTAAATGGAACCGCCACGAAAGCGAGCAAAATTCCATCTGGGATGCGATGATTAGAGCGGGAGCGATCACGGCGCCGTTTGCGATCTGCGCGGGGCTTTTGCTCTTGATCTTTGATCTGGGCAAGCCATTTAGCTTTTATCTTTTGCTGATCAAATTTAACTTTGGCTCGGTGATGAGCCTCGGTGTTTTGGCGCTTTTGATCTACGTGCCGTTTAGCTTTGTATTTACGCTATGCGTATTCGGCGAGGAAATTTGTAAATTTAAACTACTTGCGTTCCTACGCCCTATCGTAAATTTACTAAGCTCATTCGCCAAAGCCTCCAAAGCTTTCGAGCGAGCTTTATTTATCCTTGCTCTTTGCGTGGGCGCATATACGGGCTTTTTGTTAAGCGCGGTAATGAAAATTCCGCTTTGGAATACTCCGGTGCTGCCGATTTTATTTCTGCTATCCGGCTTTTCCAGCGGCATTGCGGCGAGCATTTTAGTGGGGCTTCTATTTTTTAAAGGCTCGTTAAACAAAGATAGCATAAAATACCTTTTGGTGCTTGATCTGCGCGCGATACTCTTTGAGATTCCGCTTTTATTCATTCTGTTTGTTGGGATGTATTTTGAGGGCGGCACGAGCGCGCTTGCGGCACAGCAGGCTTTGACGCACGAGGTTTACGGCAAAATTTTCTGGATCGGCGTTTTAGGCACGGGGCTCATCGCTCCGATCATCATCGCCTTTACGGCACTGAAAAACCACGCCTACAAGCCTGCGTTTATAGTTTTAAATTCTTTCGTCGTGCTTTGCGGCGTCATTCTGCTTCGCTACTTCGTTGTATATGCGGGGCAAATTTGCACGGGAGCGTAGCCTCGCTCCCGATTTAGGGAGTGAGTTTGAAAATTTTACTTTTAGAAGACGATTTTGAATATAGAATCAGCGTAAGCGAGTATCTGCAGGAGCTTGGCTACGAAGTGGACGAATGCGCCAGCGGCGACGCGGCCTGCGATAAGATCGCCGGGGGCGCCTACCATCTGCTGATTTTAGACATCAAAGTACCGGAGGTTTCGGGCGAAGAGGTGCTAAAATATGCGCGAAGCCTCGGCCTTAACACCCCCGTGATGATGATGACCTCGCTTGGCGACATCGACGATTTAAGCCAGTGCTACGAGCTAGGCTGCAACGAATACCTAAAAAAGCCCTTCCACCTAGCCGAACTTAAATTTAGAGTAAGCGAGCTGATGCGAAAGTACTTCGGCGATGAAAAGGGCGCCGTCAAGATCGCGGATAAATTTCACTATTTCGCAAATTTAAAAATTTTAAAGCGCGCAGACGAAGAGATATCGCTAAGCGCCAAAGAGATCAAAATCATAGAATTTCTGCTCGCCAATATCAAAAGATTCGTAAGCGTCGATGAGCTCATCGCTGACGTGTGGGACGGCGAGGCGGGCAGCGTCGATGTGCGCGTGCATATCAGTAACCTCCGCTCCAAAACGAGTAACGACTTCATCCTCTCCAGCCGCGGACTCGGATATAAGATCAATGCTTAAAGGGTTTAAATTTACGCTTTTTAGCGCGATCTTCATCATCGGCGCTTTTATAAGCGAGAGTCTTTATATCATCTATTTAAACTCCAAAATCGAGGAAAGCGCCGACGTCGCCGAGCTGATACAAAAAAGCGGCGAAGCCCTAGCCGGTGCGGATCTGAATCTAAAAGACGAGCTAATCTACGACTACGCGATCCTAAATGCAAACGGCGAAATTTTAAGATCAAACCTAAGCGTCCAGCCGCCCGATTTTGCGTTTATTACGCTTAAATTCGGCGGGCGGGTATTTTTTAAGCGCCATTTTCTACATGAGGGCAAGCTGCATTTTTTCGTCATCTCAAAAAAGATAAGCTATGCCAAGATAGAATTTATCGCGATCTCTACGATCTTTATCACGATTTTCGTAGCGCTCATCATCGCGCTGTTTAACTACAAAATCATTAAAAATTTCTACGCGCAGCAAAGCAACCTCATCAAGGCGTTTTTCAACGACGCGATGCACGAGCTAAAGACCCCTCTGGGCGTCGCGCTCATCAATACCGAGATGCTTGGGCTGCGCGACAAACACACCGCGCGCATAAAATCCGCGCTCAAGCAGATGGTCATTACTTACGAGGACGTGGAGTATTTCATCAAAAGCGGCAAAATGAGCCTAAAAAGCCGCTGCATCGATATGAGCGAGTTTTTGGGCGCTAGGATAAATTTCATCTATCTGGTCGCAAAAAGCAAAAACATAAGCCTGCAATCGCGAATAGCGCCCGACGTTAGCGTTTTTATGGACGAAACCTCGCTGATGCGCCTCATCGACAACACGCTAAGCAACGCCATAAAATACTCTCGCCCCGGCGGCAAGGTCATCATCGCGCTAGAAATTGGGGTGAGCATAGCGGTCTTTAGCGTGCAGGACTTCGGCATCGGCATAAAGGATACGAGCGCGATCTGGGAGAGATACTCGCGCGAAAATGCGGCTCTTGGCGGATTCGGCCTGGGGCTAAACATAATCGATAAAATTTGCAAGCGCTACGGAATCGCAAAAAGCGTCAGCTCAAAACCGAACGAAGGCAGTACCTTTTGCTACAAAATCCCGCTGTTTAAGCAGAAGCTTTTGGACTAAAACGGCACGCGAAATTTAGGCGTAAATTTTAAAATTTAGAAGTAGAATTCGCGCGGCTAGGGCTTTTTAAAATTTTGTTTTAGCGTGGTCTTTCAACCGCCTTTAAGCTCCCTGCCTTCCAGGTATTCTTTTTCTACATCGTATTTTACGTTGCCGCAATTATCGAAATAATATTTGGGCGAATTGCTAGATTTTTCATAGTATGTTCTTAAATTATATTCAGTTGGAATTTTATCAAATAGCAAAATAGATTTGGATTGCAAAAAGTTGTCTCCAATTATAAAATTTTTATCCAACATAAGAAACACACTATCTTCAAAACACAAAACCAAAGGCTTCGTAAAACCGACTATTTTATCGACAGCATCAACTTTCAAATATTGTTTCGGATCCGTTACGGTCACCTTTAGTTCTGTAATATAGAAATCCTCAATAGTTTTTACTTTATTGCTGCTGTTTTTTAAAATTTTAAGATAATTCTCAAAGTTCAAGTCTTGCATTTCATAATAATCAGTGGAATACTTATGTTTTATATCATCGTTTTCTCTATAACTCGCTATCTTTTTTAACACAATAATTTCTTTATCTAAAAATTCTCCGACGGCGCGCCTATACAGCTCCTCTTTCGGCAAAATTCTATCCTCTTTGAGGCAGTATCCTTGCTTGTATTTGTTGTAGCCAAAAATAGTAACTAAAGCGAAGCCTCGCGAAGTGGAGTAATCGGGAATTATACGGATAAATGCGGCGCAAAGTATTATTATAAGAAGCAGCGCTCCAGCTAGCGCTTTAAATTTAACGGATTTATAAAATTTCATACCGCCGCTCCTTTTGAAATTTAAAATTTCAGCGTAAATTCCCGCGATCTTGCGATTAAATTTAAAACGCTGCGCCGCTGCGACAAAGCAGACAAGCTGCAAAACGCCTAAATTTAAATCCCGCCGCTAGCCTTCGCGGTGCAAAATTATATAGCCCAGTTTCGTGCCGTTTTCGTCCGAAAACGCCCTCACGTAAAAATAATGCCCGTCCTTTTTGATAAAGCTCTGCGCCCCAAAATCAAGCGTCGCCAAAATCGACAAAACGTCGTAATCCGGCGCGCTATTTACGACGATAAAGTCCTTGATAACGCCTATTTTATCGTAGAAGCAGTCGGTCTCAAACCTCTTATCTACGAGGATAAAAATATCGTTTCCCATGCGGTTGATCTGCGCGATGACGTGCTCGAAATCGAGCATTATCTCGGCGCTTCCGATAAATTTACCGTCGCTAAAAACCGGCGAAATTCCGCGCATGAAAACCCCGCACCGTCCCATCTCGACGAGCGCTTTTGGAAGCAGACTATGGCGGATCTGCAAAAGCGAATGGCGAAACGAGCTCAGATCGTCGTCGTAAAATTCGTCGCTCCAGCTCCTAGCCAGGCTTCTGGTGTTTTGCGTATGAAAATGTATCTTCACGCCCGTGTAGAAGGGCACTGCGCTCAAAATATCTTTATATTTTTTCGTCACGTCCATGCACTCGCCGTGTTTGCCGCTCTCAAAGCAGCGAACCACGTCGCTATTCTGCGACAAAATCAGCGAGATCGCAAAGGCGTTTAACTTCTCTTCGTCCACGATCTTTTCAAATAAACTCGCGCTAAAATCGAACTGCTGCTTGATTTTTATCTCGTTTTCCTCGCTTTTAAAGCGCAGGTAAAACGCAAAGGTGGCGACGCAGCAAGCAAGCGCGAAAAGGCTTAGGTATTTTTTGGATCGCGCGCCTATCATCTGAATTCCATCTTTAAATTTGCCGCTAAAATTTCTGCAAATTCGCTAAATTCCGGCAGATGGAGCTTGCCATTTCGCATTTTTTTACCCCAGACGGACTCAGGGAAAAAGCTGTCGTTTTTAAAGCGCGCTTGGACGTGAAAATGCACGCGCGGCACGTAGTTGGCAAAGCTTGCGATATTTATTTTATCGGGCGCGTAAAACTCCCGCAGGCTCTTTTCGCACTGAAGCACGGCGCGCCACAGATGCGCCAGCGTCGCTTCGTCGCAGTCGCTAAGCTCCTTAAATTTTGCCTTCGTAAAGACCTTCACCCACGGCACTTCATGCTCCTCACGCTCCACGTAAATCATCTCATCTTCGTAAATCATCGCTTCTCCTTGAAAAAGGAATTTTAATGCAAAGCCCATTAAAGCTCGGTAAATTCCTCTTACATAAATAATATACTAAAATACATCAATTAAATATATCTATAAAATCTCGATATATTCGCGATTTTTATGCTATAATTCTATTTTTTAAAAGGAATATATATGAAATCAGTTTGGATAATGATCCTATGCGCCGCGGCGATTTTGATGATTACGATGGGTATTCGTATGTCATTAGGTCTTTTCGTGCAGCCTATAATGCAAGCAAATTCCCTATCCATCGCACAAGTAAGCTTCGCGATGGCGACTACGCAGCTGGTATGGGGCTTTTCGCAACCGCTTAGCGGGATACTTGCAGACAAGCTCGGTGCCTACGTCGTGCTATTTTGGGGCAGCGTGCTTTTGGCGATTAGTTGCACTCTTGTGCCGTTATTTAGTAGTGGAAGCGCGCTTGTATTAACGATGGGTTTTGGGCTTGCACTGGGGCTTGGCGCGGGTAGTTTTCCGATTCTAATGAGCCTAATGGCAAAGCGCCTGCCATTTTCTATCCGCTCGGTTGCTAGCGGAGTGCTAAATGCAGGCGGCTCGTTCGGGCAGTTTTTATTTGCGCCGATGATTGGGTTTTGTATCGCAACGCCTGCCTTGGGATACGGCGGCGCATTTTTTACGCTCGCAGGGCTTAGCTTGCTAATTCTGCCGCTTGCGAGGCTTTTAGCAGGCGGTAAAATTTTATTTGGCGAGCAAACCAGCCTGCATGAAGAAGATAAGCGCAGCTTAGGCGAAGTGCTGCGTTTAGCACTGCGCGATAAAAGCTATATTTTGATAAATTTAAGCTTTGCTACGTGCGGTTTTCACGTAGCATTTTTAGTGACGCATCTGCCTAGCGAAGTAGCACTAAGCGGGCATGGCGCGCAGGTAGCGTCCTTTTCGCTCGCACTGATTGGCATCGCAAACATCGTAGGCAGCTTATTCGTAGGCTGGTGTGTTTCCAAAATGCGATGTAAAGTCATTTTATTTTGCATATATGCCCTGCGTATCGCTCTTATTGGTGCTTATGTACTCTCGCCCAAAGATAGCCTTACGTTTTATATCTTCAGTGTGGGATTAGGATTTACCTGGTTAGCGACCGTACCGCCTACTGCGGCTGCCGTCGGTAAGCTATTAGGGACGCGATATTTAGCAAGCCTATTTGGATTTACGATGCTTTCGCATCAAATCGGCGGATTTTTTGGCGCATATATCGGAGGTCTTGCGGTGCGAGCATACGGCGCGTATGATTATATGTGGTATTTGGATATGACGCTAGCGGCTATTGCAGCTCTGCTAAGCCTGCCTGTGCGTGAAGCTAAGATAAAGCACGTGAAATTTTAAAAATTTTATGGGATTTTGAAATTTACGGACGGAATTTTCGCGAAATTTTGCAAGCTAAATTACGACAGAATTTTGAAAATTCTAAAATTTATCGGATTTTATGTTTCGCACGATGAAATTTCACTTTAGCTTTAAAATTCCGCTACGATAAAATGCAAAATCCGCTTATACTTTCAAATTTAGCCGAGACGAGCTTTTAAATTTTATAGAATTTTGAAATTTTAAAATTTCGGCTCGTGCAGCATTTTAAGAGCCGGCGCGAGAGCATCTGCAAAGCCTTTAAATTTTTCAAATTCCTCCGCGCTAAGCTCTGCGCTAAACTCCGCTCCTGCAGCACCGAAGCTCGCCTCATAAACGAAACCCGATTTTTTAAAAAAATGTTCAAATTTAGCCACCGCCGCAAACGGCACGAAAAATATGCACTTCTTACGCAGCACGAATTCCACTAGCTCTGCGGCGTCTGCGGCAGCCTCGATAGCGAGATTCGCGCTACTGGCGTATGCCCGCACTAGCCCGCCGGTGCCTAGCTTGATGCCGCCGAAGTAACGCACCACGAGCACTCCGGCGTTAATTAACTCGGCACCGCGAAGCGCGTTTAGGCACGGCGCGCCCGCAGTCGATTTGGGTTCGCCGTCGTCGCTTGAGTTTTCTACGATCTGCCCGGGCTCGTTCAGCGCGCGATACGCCCAGACGATATGGCGCGCCTTGGGATGCTGCTGCCGCAGCCGCGCACGCAGCGCCTCAAAGCTCGCTAGCGGCGCTAGATAGGCGATGAAGCTTGATTTTTTAATCTCCTGCGCGGCGCTGATCTCTTTTTCAATCGTTTTCAAGGCTTTCCTTTGCGGAATTTTATCTTTTTTGCATTATAATAAAAGTTCAAAAAAAGATCAAAGGAGCTTCATGATCCAGACTTGTTTATTCCCCGCGGCGGGCTACGGCACGCGCTTTTTGCCCGCGACCAAATCGCTACCTAAAGAGATGCTTCCGATCCTTACCAAGCCGCTCATTCACTACGGCGTGGACGAGGCGTTGGAGGCGGGCATGGACAATATGGCTTTCGTCACGGGTCGCGGCAAACGCGCGCTGGAGGATTATTTTGACCGCAGCTACGAGCTGGAGGATCAAATTTCAGGCAGCAGCAAGGAGTATCTGCTTGACGAGATCAGGACGCTTATGAAGCGCTGCACCTTCTCTTTCACGCGCCAAGAGCAGATGAAGGGGCTCGGCAACGCGATTTATACGGGTAAAATTTTAATCCGCGACGAGCCTTTCGGCGTGGTGCTCGCAGACGATCTGTGCGTGAACGAAAACGGGCAAGGCGTGCTTGCGCAGATGGTTAAAATTTACGAAAAATACCGCTGCAGCGTCGTTGCTGTGATGGAAGTGCCGCCGCAAGACGTAAACAAATACGGCATCGTCGCGGGAAAGAGCATCAGCGACGATCTGATAATGGTCTCGGATATGATCGAAAAACCCGAGCCCGGCGAGGCTCCGTCGAGCTTAGCCATCATCGGGCGCTACATCCTAACGCCTAATATTTTCGATCTCATCGAGCAGACGGCACCCGGTAAAAACGGCGAGGTGCAGATCACCGACGCGCTTTTGAAACAGGCTCAAAACGGCGTGGTGATCGCGTATAAATTTAAAGGCACTCGCTTCGACTGCGGCTCAGTAAAAGGCTACGTGGAGGCGATCAAATATTTCTACGAGCGAGAATTCGGCGATGGTAAAAAATGAGCTGTTTTTCCCGCTGGCAAAAGAGGGCGCGCTAGAAGAAGTAGCGGCAAAGATCCGCGCCGAATACGAAAGCGGCGAGATAGGCTACTACCGCCTGCCGCAGCAAGGCGCAGACGAAATAGCGCGGGCGCAGGAATTTTTTAGCGCACGAAGCTACGACGGGGTCGTGCTTTTGGGCATCGGTGGCTCCAGCGTAGGCGTGCGAGCGCTTTATGAGATGCTGCGTCCGCGCGTAAGAAAGAATTTGCGCTTTGAAATTTTGGATAATCTCGACGGGCACAGTGTAAACCGCGCGCTTGAAGGGTTAAATTTTGCTCGCACTATCTTCATAGTATCCTCCAAATCGGGCGGCACGATTGAAACGATCTCGCTTTTTAAGGTCGTTTTGCAGCGTTTTGGAATTTCAAATTTAAAAGCGCTAGCGAAAAATTTCATCTTCATCACCGATGCAGGCTCGCCGCTTGATATCTTCGCGCGCGAGCACGGCACCTGCGTGATAAATATGCCCGCTAACGTAGGCGGTCGTTTTAGCGTGTTAAGTGCAGTAGGGCTAGTGCCCGCAGTTGGGTTAGGTCTTGATGCAAGCGCGATGTTGCGCGGGGCTGCCGTCGCAAAAGAGCGGTATCTGGATGAAATTTTAGCAGGCGATCCCGCTAAAATCGCGGAGAATAAAATTCTGCGAAAAGCCCATCACTACGCCACGCACAAAAGTGCGAAAATCAATGTCCTTTTTAGCTATGGCGACGCGCTGCGCGCATTGGGCGAGTGGTACGTGCAGCTCTGGGCGGAAAGCCTAGGTAAAAAGATCGGCTTTAGCCGCGAGGGACTTACTCCTGTTGGGCTTGTAGGCTCGCGCGATCAGCACAGCTTCCTTCAGCTCATAATGGACGGCGTAAAGGATAAGACCGTGACTTTCTTAAAGCTCACGGACAACGGCACTACGGACGCGGTACCTAGTATCAGTCTGCAAGGTCTTGAGGGCTGCGACTTCGTAAATGGCATGCGACTGGATGAGGTGCTAAATCTTCAGTGCGATGCTACGCTGCAAGCCGTGCTAAATGAGGGTATCAGCGTCGATCTAATCGAGGTTCCACAGCTTTGCGAACAGAGCGTGGGCGAGCTATTTTACTACTTCGAGCTGCTAACCAGCGCTACTGGAGCAATACTGGGCGTCAGCACTTACGATCAGCCGGGCGTCGAGGTAGGCAAGAGAATTTTAAAATCGCTAGTTTTGAAATCGCGGGATTAAATTTCGCTTCTATTTTACGGGGGTACGGAATTTCGGCGCATTCGATTTTACTTAGGCTAAATTTTTAGAATTTTAAAATTACCGACGCAGAATTTTCCGTGCGTAAAATTGTCGCTGCGAAATTTTGATTTCGCGCTACGAGCATTTGGAATTTTGTCACAAAATTTCGCGGTAAAATTCCAAAATTACACCGCGAGGCGTAAAAATTTTGCGATTTGTGAGCGCGCAAGGAGATGAGATGAAAATCACGAAGATCGATCACTTCGTCCTAGTTACGGAAGATCTGCAAAAATGTGTGGAATTTTACGAAGGGATTTTGGGCTTAGAGCATGTTTGCGAGAGCGGCAAACACAGCCTGCGTTTCGGCTCTTCAAAGATCAATATCCACACCCGCGCGGGCGAGTTTGCGCCGTTTGCAGCGCGTCCTATCGCGGGCTCGGCGGATTTTTGCCTCATCTGCGAAGATCAAAGTGCGCAGCAGCTCAAAACGGAGCTGGAAAGCAAAGGGGCGCAAATAGAGCTTGGCGTCGTGCCTCGAATGGGCGCGCGTGGCGCTATGCAAAGTATCTATCTGCGCGATCCTGAAGGCAATCTCGTAGAGCTCGGCGTATATGAAAGCGGCGATGATTAGCGCGCCGGTTTTATAAGCAAAAACGCTGGCAAAGCGCTAAAACGTAAGCTTTACACATAAAATTCTAAGCGAAGCGCTAAAATTCTCTCGCTTTTAAATCTGCCCCATGTCGCGCTTTTTAAAATTTAAA
>NZ_CAJPRT010000010.1 GCF_905373215.1 uncultured Campylobacter sp. | reverse complement strand
AGAAGCTCCGTTCTTTTTGCCGCGATGCCGAGCATCGATCCGCATATCGCTTTTTTGCGCGGCGTGCACGATAAAGCAGCCGTTAGCGAGCTTGCCGCTCAGATGGGCGCGCTGCATCTAAACATGCGAAGCGCTATAAGTGAAGCGTTTTCGCAGATCAAAATCAACGCTCTGTATCTAAAATGCGCCGCGTACGCCATCGCACTCGCATTACTATGGGCGTTTTTCGGTGCGCGGACGGCATGGCTGATCGTCATCTCCGTCTTTGCGCCAAATTTAGCCGTGCTTGCCCTGCTTAGCGCATTCAGCGTGAGCGTAAATATTTTTGCGATCTTTGCGCTGATCCTATCAGGCGCCGTAGGAATAGACTATATGATCTTTGCAAACAACGATAAGATGGCACTTAGCGACAAAATTTTCGGCATCACGCTCGCGTCTTTAACCAGCATAATCTCTTTTTTTACGCTCGCTTTCAGCTCCACTAAAGCCGTGGCGCTGTTTGGGCTCTGCGTCAGCCTAAATATCGCGCTAGCGGCGATCTTGGCGCAAATTTTAGCGGCGAGCAAGAAAAGCTAATCAAGCGGGAGCCAAAAAACCGAAAGCACTAAATAGACGCTCTTTACTCGCTTGCAGATAAAATTTATAAAAGAGCGCGCCGTAAATTTACGCAGCCGCAGCGGATGAAATTTAATCTAACTCGCCGCGAGATAAAATTTAGCCTGGCGTGGCGCAAGATAAAATTTAACCGACTAGCGCAAAACAAAATTTTAGATAAAATTTCGACCAAGCAGGTTGTGAGCTTAAATTTAAAGAGCAAGATTGCAAGATGAAATTTTAAAAGCCTTTTGGCCGCAGCGCCTCGCGGCGCGTTATTAAATTTAAACCTTTGCAGCGCATTATTAAATTTCAACCGGCGCGCCCTACTCGCCGCTTTTGCCCGCTTTTATCATCTTTATAAATTCCTTTGCGAGCTTGGAGGGTTTTTTATACACGACCGAAAACGACACGTCCAAAAGCGGCTCATCCGCGACGTCAAAGAGCGTGATGTAGTCCTTCTGCGTCTCAAAAATGTACCGCGCGAAGCTAAAGCTCACGCAAAGTCCCGCCGCGACCATCGCGTTAGCTACATAAAAATAAGAAGTATCACAGAAAATTTGAGGCGTAAAGCCCGCGTTTTCAAAGATTTTTTTAAAGCTCGATTCGCTTTTTAAAACCTTACTGCTGATTGCAAATTTATCGGATTTAAACTCGCCAAGCGCGATTTTAGGGTATTTCTCGGTAGAATTTATGCTCGCTCGCGAAACAGCCGGATGAGAGGAGCAGACGCTTAGAAGCAGCCTGCGCTTTTTTATAAACTCGCACTCAAGCCCCTCCGCAGAAAGCTCGCCGAAGTGCGCGGCATAGATGATATCAAGCTCGCCGCTTTTTAGCATCTCAATGAGCGCGGGCTCTGAGTGGACGTGCACGATCCTGATATCGGCTTTGGAAAACCTACTGCAAAAGACCGCGATGATCTTTTCGATAAATTTAAAGCTGGTCGAGGTCGCGCCGATAACGAGCTTGCCCGTCTTGATCGACGAAAGCCCGCGTATTTCGTTATTTAGCTCCTTATTGAGCCTAAGCATATTTTTCGCTCTGGCGATGTAAATTTCACCCGCATAGGTAAGCTCAAGCCCGTTTTTTCTATCAAAAATTTCGACCCCAAGCTCCTTTTCTAAAAGCATAATGCTCTTTGAAAGCGACGGCTGCGCGATTCCAAGCTCGCTCGCCGCTTTCGTAAAGCTTTTAAGCTCCGAAATTTTTACCGCAAATTCCATATGTCGTAAGCTCATATTTTGCCCCTTTCGGTTGAAATTTATAGCCTCTAGCTATTAAATTATATACTAAATAACATTTGACTTACATAAAGATTTAATATAAAATTACAATATTAATCTTTAAGGTTAAAAAATCTCTAAGTAAAGGGGCAAATATGCAGAGACGCGACATACTGAAAATGGGTATGGTAGGAGCCAGTGCACTCGCACTCGGCGCGGTAAATGCGCAAGCAAGCGCGGTGGACGCAAATGATGTCAAATTTGACGAGGAGTGGGATGTAATCATCATCGGCAGCGGTTTTGCAGGGCTTGCGGCGGGCTTAAAAGCGGCGCAAAAAGGCAATAAAGTGCTAATCCTCGAAAAAATGGGTCGTATCGGCGGAAACTCCGTCATCAACGGCGGCGGTATGAGCGTGCCGATGAACCCAGTGCAGGAAAAAACGGGCATCAAAGACAGCAAAGAGCTATTTATGAACGACTGTCTAAAAGCAGGACTTGGCATCAACCACCCCGAGCTTTTAAGCACCTTAGCCGATCGCGGCTTGGATGCGTTTAAATTCCTAGTAGATAACGGCGTGCAATTTAAGATGGATCACTGCGCGCACTTCGGCGGACACAGCGTCGCGCGCTCGATGCTAACTACAAATGATAGCGGCTCTGGCTACATCCAGCCGATGCTTGAAAAATTTGAAGCGCTAAAAGACAAAGGCTGCGAGCTTCGCCGCCGCGCGAAATTTGATGATTTCGTAATGGATGGCGAGCGAGTAGCGGGCGTCGTGATCCGCGAGGAGTATAAATTTGATCCGAATCTTTACAGCGACGATCTTGAAAATACGAGCGGCACAAAAAAGACGCTCAAAGCCAAAAAAGGCGTAGTGCTTGCAGCTGGCGGATTTTGCCGCGATAAAATTTTCCGTAAGCTTCAAGACCCGCGCATTCCAGATGACGTCGATAGCACAAACCACCCGGGAGCCACTGCGGGCGTGCTGCTAAAAGCCTTTGAGATCGGTGCATATCCGGTGCAGGTCGATTGGATCCAGTTCGGTCCGTGGGCGAGCCCCGATGAGAAGGGTTTCGGCACCGCTCCGATCCTAACTCAGCAAGGCACCTTCAAATACGGCATAGCCGTGGACGTGCGTACGGGCAAGCGCTTTATGAACGAGCTTGCAGACCGCAAGACCCGCGCGGATGCGGAGTTTAAAATTTTACGCGAGGATCCGAAAGCCTATCCGATAACCTTCGCCGATACCAAAATGGCGTTTAAAGACCTAAGCGAAGAAATTATTTCTAAAGGCATGGCGGGCGGTAAGGTAGTGGGCGAATGCGCGAGCCTAGATGAGATCGCTAGTAAATACGGCGTGCCTGCGGATGCTTTAAAAGAGACCGTTAAGAAATACAACGAGGGCGTGAGGGCTAAAAAAGACGAGTTCGGCAAACAAGAAAGCGCGCTAAGCGAGATCAACGAAGCGGGACCTTTCTACGTCATCCGCCTCTCGCCGAAGCCTCACCACACGATGGGCGGTCTAAAGATCAACGAAAAAGCCGAGGTCTTATCATCTAAGACCAATAAGCCGATCCCGGGCCTCTGGGCTGCAGGCGAGATCACGGGAGGCACTCACGGCGCGAGCCGCTTAGGCACCGTTGCGATCACCGACTGCATAGTTTTCGGAATGATCGCGGGCGAGCAGATCGCCTAATTTGGTCTGAGCGTAAGCTCTTTAAAGCCTTGCAGGCTAGCTTTCGCGAGCCGGCAAGGCAGTTCTCTAAAAGGTTGCAAATGAAAAAAATCAGTTTTACGGCATTGATTCTGTGCTGTTTCATCGCGACTTTGTTCGGTGCGCCGAGCGCTAATGACGCCAACGCCACGAATATAGTCGTTTCAGATGAGCTTCGGGCAAAATACAAAATCAAACCTCATCACGAGCATTTGTCGTTTGATTGCGTCGATTGCCACGTAAATCAAGGAAGCGATCCGTCTAAATTTAAAAGCATCGGCGACAAGGGTTGTATCAGCTGCCACGGCGACAAAAAGCAGCTCGCTTTGAGGCTAAAATTTATGGATACGCTAAAGGCCAATCCACACAACTCCGTCCACGACGGTCCTACGCTATACTGCGACGAATGCCATGCCGAGCACAAGGCATCTACGAATATGTGTACCGAATGCCACGAGCACGAAGTGCCGCAATGGATGGGGGTGACGCCATGAGAATTTCTAAAAAATTACTAGCGCTTATCATCTTAATAAGCGGTATTATAGGCTTTTTCGTCGTCGTGCCGGTGCATTATGCGCTTGAGAAAACAAGCACCGATAAATTCTGCGACGTATGCCATGAGATGGATCCGATGGTGATCGCCTATCAAGACGACGTCCACTCGGGCAAGGGCAAAACGGGCATCAAAGCCAAATGCGTCGACTGCCACCTACCGCACGACAATATCGTAAAATACGTCTATCAAAAGGCCAAAAACGGCGTGCTGGAGGGCTACTCGCACTTCTTCGACGAGCCCGAAAAATTTGATTGGAATAAAAGGCGCGAAAACCGCGAGCACTATGTGTTTGACAACGGCTGCACGAGCTGCCACGCCACCGTGATCGACAGCAAGATCATCTCCGAGCAGGCGCAACGCATGCACGCGCACTACAAAAAGCTCCTAGGCACCGAGCGCGAGCTCAAATGCGCGAGCTGCCACGTAAGCGCGGGCCACGGCATCGGGCTTCGCAACTACCTGGAGTACTGGCGACCGACATATAAAATTTACGAAAAGAAGATGATGCAGGAAAAGATCAAGGCTAAGAAGGAATTTTTTGGCGACGAGTATAAACCAAGCGCCGAAGAGCAGGCCTTTATGGATGCTTCTAGCGCGAAGAAATAACGCTTTGAGATTGTAAGCGTTCAATTCACGCTTCAATTCACACTCCGCCGCGGATTAAATTTAAAACTCAAATTTTGGGCTTCGATTTAATCTGCGGCGGTTTAAATTTAGCGGGGTCAAATTTATCCCGCTTGATCCGACGAGCAAAATTTTATCCCTTCTCATCTCTTTTCTCTTTACGGGTGAGCTTTTAAAATTTATCTAAATTTAAAATTTTACCGAAAGAAGCTGCGCAAAAATCATCGCTTTTTTTTAATATCTCAGCACCGTCTACTCTAACTCTAGGGCGCAGTCAATGCCTGTAAGACCTTAAAGACAAATCAGTTTGCCGATGGTCTGCTTGCGGTAAAATGCTGATGAAATTTTACTAGATTAAATAGCTACGTTAAATTTAAATAGCAGGTTTTAGAATTTTAAAATTTCGCGGAGCGGATTGAATAAATTTGAAATTTCGCCAATCTATCTTGTAAATTTATCGTCTAAATTTAGCCCTTGCTGCATTAAATTTTAAAAGCCATGTTTAAATTTAAGAAGTTCGGATGAAATATTTATCAAGCGCAAGCCCGTTTGATAATGCAGATGGTAAAGAGTAAATTTTTCGGATTTAACGCTCTTTTTGCGTCATATACAAGGCAAAATAATGCAGATGAGAAAGAGCGGAAAATACTCCACTCTTTAAAATTTTAGTCGCCGCTTAGATCAAATTTATACGCTGCTTGTAACCATATCTCGTTCTCGTCGAACTTTCTATTTACGCCGCTAGCGTAGTGATCGCTCCTCTCAAGCGCAGTGTAAGTTACGCCCAAGCTTAGCCCCTTCACGGCCTTAGGAGCGTAGTTTGCCGTTACCGCCCAGCCCTCTACGTCCATGCTAGTGCCGACCCTTTGACCCGCAGCCCCGCTAGCATTGATATTATTCGTGCCGCCTACTCTGTCTTGATCGCCTTTTACGTAGTGTAGCGCGGTTTTGAAGCCATCCAGGCCGATAGCGCCGAAGTTGTAATCAAGCACGACCTTGTGCGTATCCATACCCGCATATCCTGTAAAGACGAACGGACCTCTAATAGGCAGAGCGGTGTATGATCCAGGGCCGTTGCCGACGCCCAAAATAACGGCATCATCATCGCTAACGGTCGTATAGGCATACGATAGGCCGAATCCGAAAAACTCGCTAACCGATACTCTTGCACCGAACATATCGCCGTCAAGCCTTCTTGGCTCCAGCCCTCCGTCTACGCGCGAGCCTTTATAGTTAAGATCAAATCCCAGCTTTAAAATCTCGCCTACCGGCACTTTTACATTTGCCTCGGCAAGATACAAGCTAACGTCGCCGTCTTTTAATGCGTTAGCGGGTTTTACGTCCGTTACCGCTGCGTAAGCGCCGGTTAAAGTAGTATAAGGCAAGGATTTGTTTTGAACATATGCGGAGAAGATATTTTCAAATTTTACGGCGACCGGACCGGTCATATTACCCAGAATCACCCTATCTTTAAATAAAGGAGCCTTTCCTTCGCCTGCCGGAGCGCCCATAGCGGTTTTACTCCTTCCTTGGAATTTATAAAACCATCCGCCCCACAAGGTAGTATCGGGGATATCTTTATTAGATATCGCTACGCCCTCGAAAGCTTCTTTAAACGCCCTCGTATAGTTGCCTGCTACCAGCGGAGTAACGACATATTGTCTACCCGCCTTTATATCGGTATTTCCTATGCCGTATCCTAGGTATAATTCAGATAATACCGCACCCTTGGTATACCACTCCTTATCGTAGGCGGTCTTATTGCTTGAGCCTACGTGATACGGCATCAACCAGCCTTGCCCGGTAAGCCCTATTCTAAAGCCATAAAGAGGATCGGTGACATATCCGAGCTCAAGACCCACGCCGAATGCCTCGTAGTCGTTATCGCCCGTAGCGGCTTCGCCTCTATTGTCTACGGTTTTATTGGCGTAAGTGGTCTTTACCGTTCCGCCAAGCTTACCGTTAGTGATCGCCTCGGCTACGCTATCCGCCGCGCTTAGCGAGGATACCGCACATGCGCAAACCGCCGCAGCTAAACTTAGTTTGATGAGTTTCATTCGTAATCTCCTTTCATAAAGATTTACAAATATTTATAAAATGAATTATATCAAACAATCTCGCTGTTTGCGATAAAAAAGGGGGAAATTAAAAATAAAATTACGCAACTTTGTAAAGATTAAATTAATGAATAGTGAAATTTATCGCTCGATTTATGATTTTATGATTTGACGAAAATTTTTGGCTTGCGCCCCGACCTCGACTCGCGGATAAAAGCGATCAAAACCTCAAAATTTCAAAAACGCCAAACCGAGCCGCCGGATAGAATTTTACTGAAATCAAAGGGTGAAATTTCGCCGCTTTTAAATTTTAAAATTTAGAAAGCGCGGTGAAGTTTGCAAGCTAAAATTTCTTTTTAAATTTAAAGCGCGACTCCATAGATTTATACAGCCTATGCAGCCGCGCGGAATTTAGGTAGCGATCGAAGCTCTAAATTTATAGAGCCTTTGCGATTAGCTCGTTTACGTTTTTAATAAACTCGCTCGGATTTTCCAGCTCCTGCCCCTCGCTAAGGCGCGCCAGATCGTAGATTATCTCGGCTACTTGCGGCAGCATCAGTTTATCGGACTGCAGCTTTTTGATGATCTCATGATCTGCGTTGATCTCCAAAATCGGCTTTACAGGCGGCAGATTGCGACCTCCCATCTGCTTAAGTAGCTGCTGCGTCGCAAAATCGGGATCGTTCTCGTCAAAAACAAGGCAGGAAAGCGAGCCGCTTAGACGCGATGAAATTTTAACGTCCTTGACGCGTTCGCCTAAAATTTCTTTGATCTTTGCGGCGATCTCTTTGGCTTGCGGCGTCGCGGCATCGTCGCCCGAAGCCTCCTGTTTGATCGAAGTCGCGTTTTTTACAGACGTCTTATCAAACTCAAAAACGCCCGGCATCACGATCGTATCGATCTCATCGTCGCAGAGCAACACCTCCGTGCCCTCGGCGTTAAATTTCTCGATTAGAGGCGAGCTTTTAAGCATCGCAGCGCTGTTTCCCGCGATATAATAGATCTCCTTTTGACCCTCTTTCATTTTTTCCTTATACTCGCTAAACGTGATGAGGCCGTCTCGCAAATTTGATTTGAAAAGGCATAGCTTTAAAATTTCCTCTTTGTTTGCGCCGAAACCGTAAAGCCCCTCTTTCAAAACCTTGCCGAATAATTCGTAAAATTTTATGTATTTTTCGCGATCGTTCTGCAAAAGCTTTTCTAGCTCGGATAGAATTTTTTTGACGCTTTGTTCGCGGACGTAGGCTAGAATTCGATTTTCTTGTAAAATTTCGCGGCTTACGTTTAGCGGCAGATCCTCGACGTCCATTATGCCGCGCACGAAGCGCAGGTAGCTAGGCAGCAGCTCTTTGGCGTCGTCGGTGATGAAAACGCGCTTGACGTAGAGCTTCACGCCGCTTTGATAATCGACGCGGTATAGATCGAAAGGCTCGCTGCTCGGCACGTAAAAAAGCGTCGTGTACTCGTGCGTGCCCTCGGCCTTGGTGTGGATATAAAACAGCGGATCGCCGCTGTCGTGGCTGATCTGCTTGTAAAATTCATTGTAATCGCCCGGCTTTAGGCTGCTTTTCGGCAGCTGCCAAAGTGCGCTCGCGCGGTTGATCTGGACGTTTTTAACTTCGCTATGTCCCTGCTCGCCCTCTTTTTGCGCAGGCACGTATTCTTCCTTATCCATAAAGATCGGATAGGGGATGTGGTTTGAGTATTTTTTGATGATGCCTTCTAGCCTATATTCGTCCAAAAACTCCTCATCTTTCATATGCAGAATTATCGTCGTGCCGAAGTCCTCCTTTTGCACCTTTTCGATCGCGTAGTTACTCGCGTCGCTGCTCCATTTATAGCCGTCCTGTGAGAGCGGCTTGCGGCTGATCACCTCGATATGATCCGCTACCATAAACGCCGAATAAAACCCGACGCCGAACTGTCCAATGAGGTTGCTGTCCTTCGCCGCATCGCCGCTAAGGCTCGCCATAAAGCCCTTCGTGCCACTGCGCGCAATAGTGCCTAGATTGCTCTCGAGCTCGGCCTCGTCCATACCGATGCCGTTGTCGCCGATGCTTAGCGTTTTGGCCTCTTTGTCGATCTTTATATCGATGCGCGGCACATACGAAAGCGCCTTGTAATCGTCATTCGTAAGGCTTAGGTAGTTTAATTTATCCAGCGCGTCGCTTGCGTTTGAGATGAGCTCGCGCAGGAAAATTTCCTTGTTTGAATAAAGCGAATGGATCATCAAATTTAGCAGATCATTCACTTCGGTCTTAAATTTTTTCTTTGCCATTATGCGGTCCTTTTTGATAAAATTGGCACATTATATCATGGAGTGCTAATATTGTCAATAGTAGAATAAATAAACTTGATATGAATCCTATCAAGTTTTGTAAATTTATGCGCGTTCGAAGTATATAAAATTTAAACCTATCTGCAGATGATACCGGCGATAACCGATCCGAATTTGACGGCGCATTTACACCAAATTTGCGGATTTTTCTTGTCATCTTTTTTGAAAAATTCAAAACAAGATGATATAATTCCTCTTGATGCTGATGCGATTTTGATGATAAAACTCAGAGGTTAACCTACTAGCAAAATTTATCTAGCAAAAAGGATTTCATTTGAATAACGAAGAAATTATACAACGCATAAATGAGCTGAGAGAAAAGCGGGGTAAAAATTTAAAAAGCCCAAATGAAAATATCTGCGAAACGGATGCTAATGCAGATCTAAATATAGACGTCGCTGTAAATTTAGCCGAAAAATCAGGCGCAGGTTCAGCCGCAAATTTAAGCCAAAAACCGAGCACCAAGCCCTCCGTCGTTACTTTAATGGGTGAGCAATCGATCAAAGACGCAGACCTCCGCACTCCACGCAATAATCAATCTACGCCGAAAATACTCCCTCTCATCATCGTATGTATAATCGCTATTTTTATAGCGATAAAAGCGCCTTTTCGCACAGAAATTTTGAACGAAACCCGAATTCCGACCAATCAAGCAAACGAAGACGCGAATAAAAATCCTAAAGAAATTTCTATTCGCACCAAAGACGGTACTTTAAAAATGAAAAATCCCGTAAGATTTCGCGAAGATTGCGACGGCGGAGACAGCGATGCCTGCGCCGTGCTTTCGAGCCTACTGCTACTAAATGGCGAAATTTCGCAAGAGGGCGCCAAAGATCTGCTTAAAAAAGGCTGCTACGAGCTTAACGGCGGCGAAAGCTGCACGAGACTCGCAGGCTACGAAGATAGAGATTCGCAAGAGAGCAGAAAACTGTATAAAAAAGCATGCAAGCTCGGTAACGGCCAAGGCTGCTTTATGTTCGGTTACGTCGCGTATTTTGATGATGACGACAAAGAAGCGGGTACGCGATACTTTGAGCGATCGTGCGAGTTGCGATTTGCGGAGGCGTGCTATTTTCTAGTGGGAATTTATTCAAATGATCCGGCAAAATCGCAAAGATATCAGGCTCTGTTTGAAAAATATCAACAAGAAAACGACGATGCGATAATCAGCTTTAGGCGCAGATAATTTTACGGCTCAAATGCACTTTTGCGCATTGCGCTTGCGGGTTTAAATTTGCGCAAATCAAAAGATGTCCTTTGCTCAGCAAGCATACAAATTTTAAATTTTTGCTCAAACCCAAGCGCCGCGCCAAATTTACACAAACATAAAAAGTAAAATTTAATCGGTTTAATAAATTTAAAGCCTCGCGCAGAGATCGCCTTAAATTTACGCGAGCTCATACTGTCCGGCGCGCTTTTAAATTTTACTCATTACGTCGTCAATTATCGCTTGTGCGCCGTTTCGATCCGCAAGCTCAAGCAGCCCTTTGCTCGCGCGCGCCACGTCGAAGCTCTCAATCAAGCCTAATATCCGCTCGCCGCTTGCGTCCTGCTGACGCACGATTTCGCAAAGTCCGCGCTCTTTAAGAAATTTCGCATTGTAAAACTGATGATCCGCCGCCGCGAACGGAAACGGCACGAATATCGCAGGCAGACCGTTTGCACAGAGCTCCCACAGCGTGCTGGCGCCGCTGCGTCCGACACAAAGATCGGCGCTTGCGATGAGCTCGTGCATGTTTTTGCAAAAGCCCACGAGTTGCACGTCAAGGCCCTGCTGCGCGTAGATCTGCGAGATGCGCTCAAACTCGCGCTCGCCGCACTGATGGATCACGCCGTAGCCGAGGCTCAAGAGCTTAGGTGCAAGCTCCACGGCAAGCGAGTTGATAAAGCTCGCTCCCTGCGAGCCGCCCAAAAAGATGACCCTCTTAAGCGCCGTGCGCGGCCGCGCCGTCTCGAAAAAAATATCCGCGATCGGATAAGCGAACGCGGGCTTTTCATAGGAGCTGTAAAACGCGCGCGCAAAGGGCCTTAGCAGGCGGTTGAGCCGTCCGCAAACGGCGTTTTGCTCATGGATAAAAAACGGCACGCCAGAAAGGATCGCCGCGATGGATGCGGGCGCCGAGCTGTATCCGCCCACACTGATGAGCGCGCGGACGCCGTTTTGCTTTAAAATTTTACGCGCCGTAAGCGAAAGGCGCAGGATATTTAGCAGCGAGGCTAGCTTGGCAAATCCCTTTTTATCGATGACGCCCGAGCTTTGCAGAAAATAGGTGCGCGCGAAAAGCTCGCTACCCTCAAACCACGCGCGATCCTGCCCGCGGTTTGAGCCAATGAAGATCGCCCTGATGCCCTGCTTCGCAAGATGGGCGGCTAAATTTTTAGCGATTATCAGATGGCCGCCGGTACCGCCGCCGCTGATTGCTATGACCATACTTTTCCTTTAAATTTATAAAATTTCGCGCTTAAATTTAAGCTTCGGCGCGCTTCGGCGTAGAATTTTAAGCGCAATTCGGCTCTAAATTTACGCCTAAATTTAAATCGCGCTCTCCTAAAGCCCGCAAAAGCTTTAAAATTTCGCCCTTTTCGACGCCATCAAAACGAGCCCCACCGCAAACGACGCCGCGAGCAGATGGCTGCCGCCGTAACTTAGAAACGGCACGGCGATGCCCTTTACCGGCGAGATCGACGTGATGCCGTAGGAATTGATAATGAACGAAAAGAAAAACATAAAGCCGATACCCAGGCAAAAGAGGAAATTTACGTTATTCGGCGACTTGCTCGCGGTCTGAAAGATGCGAAAGAGCATCGCATAAAATAGCGCCACGATGAGCAAAATCCCGATAAATCCCCACTCCTCGGCGATACCTGCGAGCACGAAGTCGGTATGTACCTCGCTCAGATAGCCGAGCTTAAAGCTTCCCAGCCCAAGCCCCTGCCCGAAAAACTCGCCATTGTTTATCGCATTTAGCGAGTGTCCGACCTGATACGGCGCGCTAGCATCCTCTATACGCAGCCCCGCGGCAGTCTCCGGCGACATAAACGACAGCACGAAATCCTGCACGCCGCCCCACCACGAGCGCACGCGATCGACCCTGTGCGCGCTCGTGACGATAAAAACGTAAGCAAGCCCCAAAATCCCCATAAAGCTAAAGCCGATGAGCTTGAAGCTCGTGCCCGCAAAAAGCGACATAAAAATCATCGTAAGCCCCAGTACCGCGACCTGCCCCAGATCGTTTTGCACGATGGCGACTAGGATCACCACAAAGCCGAAAAGCGCTACGTATGGAAGCAGCGTCGCGATCTCGCGCCCGATGCTTTTTTTGGAGTGATCGAGCTTGCGCGAGAAGCTCCACGCCAAAAAGTAGATGAAGCCCACCTTGAAAAATTCCACCGGCGCGAGGTTAAAAAACGGCAGTCTGATCCAGCGCGCTGCGCCGTTTACGTCGGCGACCAGGGATTTGGGCAAAAAGCCCATCGCGAGCATCAAAATCCCCATTATCGCAAAAAGCGACATGCACACTGGCGTTAGGCATTTATCGGGATCGGCGCGCGAGACGATCCACATCACCGCGATGCAGGCGATCCCCACCGCGCACTGACGATAAAAAAAATGCAGTGGCGTAGCACCCAGCAGAAGCACCGTATATGAGCTCAGTGACAGCGAAAATATCATGCCAATCGTAATGAGCGCGCAGGTGAAGTAATATAGCCATTTATCGGTTTTCAATCATCTCTCCGTTTTAAAATTTATTCGCATTTACGTGCGCCGTGCATGCTTCGTCTGCCGCGCAAGGCTCAAACCTCGCATCGCGCCCGCGGCGCACGGCGCCGATCGCGCATCGTCTTTTGGTGTACGGCGCGATCGCGCATTGTCTTTTGGCACGCAGCACGATCGTGCGTCTTTGACGCGCGGCGCGAATTTTATTCTCGCACATAAGGCGGCTTTGCGGCGCACGCTGCGGAGTAGCACGCCATAAGGTACGATCGCTCGTTATCCCGCAAGTGTGCATTGCACACATTCTATTCTAGCGTATCGCGGCGACTTTTGACGCACGCTACGGATAGAGCGCCGCGAAGCGCAATCTACGCCGCTTTTTAAGTGTGCATTTTGCTCTCGCGTATCGCGCAGCCTTTCGACACGCTACCACGCCGTAGAGCGCAACCTCGCACTATCTTTTAATACACAGGCGGGTACATTCTACTCTGGCAGGCGTATCGCGGCGGCTTTCGGCACGCGATAGCACGGTCACAAACCGCAACCGTGCAAAATCGTGCACGAATAGCGCGCGGTAGCTGCAAAATTTTACGCTGTAACATCGTTACAAACACGCTCGCATGCCGATCGATTTTCAGCGCACGGACAACGTAAAACGCACCGCATCTTACAATAAGCGACTTCGCCGTAAAACGCGCTTGTACCGCAGGCGGTACGAAATTTCGTTTTAAATTTATTCGCCGCTACGTCGCAAATTTTATTAAATTTATGCGTACGGCGATAAATTTTCCGTTCTAAAATTTTACGCCGCAGAGCATGTAAGCACTCGCTCGCAAAACATGCCATATGCAGCCGCACTACGAAACACGCCCGACAAAACACTGCGCGCCAAACAGCTTTTGGTCGAGCGGATTGCGACACAACGACTTTTAGTGTGCAGCGCGAGCACTCGTGCCGCACGTCGGTCGCCACGCACAACCGCAATACTTCGCTACTAACCTTCAGCACACAACGAACTTTTTACTCATGTACTCGCGCGCCGCAAGCCAAGTCTGCAACAACTTTTTCCGCTTGCGCTCTAAAATTTCACGCCGCGATTAAAATTTGGCGCCAAGAACACAGCGCGCAATTAAACTACACCTTATAAATTTAGACAGCGAGCACGCCACAAACGCAAGCTGCAAAACACGCTGTTCACATCCACCGAGCACTACTTGAAGTGCCTGCCATACCGCAAAACTTTGATCACATCCTCGCATCCGTATAAAACCATCCGCCTTTCCGCAGCCACAGAGGCACAGCGCGAACTGTAGAACGCGCAAATTTTAAAATTTAAAATCCGCCATGTAGATCAAAAAATTTTAAAACTCCACCGCTTCATATCCGATAAATTTTAAAATTTCACCAACGCAGATCGATTAAATTTTAAAATTCCGACGCCGTAAGTCTAATAAATTTTAAAATTTCGCCGCTTAAATTTCATCGAAATTTTAAATTTACTTGATTATGTCGCGCTGGCCTTTGGTGTTGATCTCGCTTAAAACACCCATCTGCTCGAGCTGCTCGATGATCGTCGCGGCGCGATTGTATCCGATACGCAAGCGGCGCTGCAGGTAGCTGATCGAGGTCTTCTCCTCCTCCAAAACAATCGCCTTCGCCTCGTCGTAAAGCTCGTCAAGCACGATATTTTGCGGATTGATTATGCCGCCTTCTTGCTTGGTGCCCTCGTTTTCGATCAAAAATCGCTCGTCATAAACGACGCTTTCTTGCGCCTTTAAAAATTCCGCGATCTTGTTGATCTCATTCTCGGTCGTAAACGGTGCGTGCAGGCGGATGAGCCCCGGCGCGGTAGGCGGCGTAAAGAGCATATCACCCCGCCCGAGCAGGCTGTCCGCGCCCATCTGATCCAAAATCACCTTGCTATCGACCTTTGAGCCCACTCGGAAGCTGATACGGCTAGGCAGATTTGCCTTTATCAGCCCCGTGACGACATCCACGCTTGGGCGCTGCGTCGCCACGATGAGATGGATGCCGCTGGCGCGCGCCATCTGCGCCAGACGCGCGATGTAGTGCTCCACGTCCTTGCCGCTCGTCATCATTAGATCCGCGAGCTCGTCGATGATAACGACGATGTAAGGCAAAATTTCACCTCCCTCGCGCAGCATCTTTTCGTTGTAGTTGTCGATGTTTTTCGTCCTGTTTTGCGCCATGAGCGAGTAGCGCTGCTCCATCTCGGCGACAAGGTTGCTTAGCGCGATGATCGCCTGCTTAGGCTGCGTGATGACGGGCGTCAGCAGGTGCGGGATATCGTTGTAGATACTAAACTCAAGCATCTTCGGATCGATCATTATGAGACGCAGGCTCTTGGGCGAGTTGCGATACAAAAGGCTAAGCAGCATGGCGTTAATGCCCACGCTCTTGCCGCTTCCGGTGGTGCCTGCGATGAGAAGGTGCGGCAGCTTCTTAAGATCGGTGACGAAAGGCTGGCCCACGATGTCCTTGCCAAGCACGATGGTAAGCGAGCTGGAAGCGCTTTTAAACACGTCGCTTTCTAAAATTTCGCGAAGATAGATCGTGTCGATATTTTGATTAGGAATCTCGATACCTACGACATCTTTGCCCGGAACCGGCGCCTGGATGCGGATGGTCTGCGCCCGAAGCGCCATCGCCAGATCATCTTGCAGCGTTAGAATTTTACTTACCTTGATGTGCGCGGCGGGGCGAAACTCAAAGGTCGTAACGACAGGGCCCGAGTAGGTCCGCACTACGTCGCCGTCGATCTTAAATTTACGCAGCTTATCGAGCAGATCGTAAATTTTACGATCGATCTCGCTCTCGTCGATGCTACTTTTCTTTTTCGGCGGCAAGTTTAAAAAATCAAGCGGCGGCAGCTTAAAATCCTTGGGCTTAGCCACTCTACCCTTATCGAGCTGATCCAAAAGCCTTTTGTTTTCGGCAACCTCGCTTAGGCGCTCGACCCTTTTTAGCCTGCTCGGCTTTCCCTTTTGCGGCATTTTAAGCTCGCGTTCAGCGGAAGCCTGCGGACCCTCCGCGTCACCAAAATTCTGCTTATGCTCAGACTCGCAAGTATCGTTTAAATTTTGTAAATTTCGCTCACCTTCAAAACCGCGTCCGCTTGCGCCCTGCTCCATAAAATTACTCTGTTTCGCCGAATTGTCCTCTGCGCTCAAAGCGTCATTCGAAGCGTTAAAATTTTCCGCATCTCTCAAGCCTTTCGCAGACGAATACCTTGCAAGCCCGCCTCTTTGCGCCGCATCCGCATCGCTAGCAAAATCGTCTCTAATTTCATCCTGCGAGCTTTCATCTCTTGAGCCAATAAAGCAGTTTTTGATAATGTCGGTAAAACGGTCTTCAAATAAGAGCACTAGCGAAAGCACAAAAATCGTAATATTAAAAATCCACACGCCGACGCTTCCAATCATTCGCCTAAGCCCGTCCACCGCGAAGCTACCGACTGCTCCGCCGCTAGCGCCAAAGAGACTCGACTGCACCATCAAAATGGTAAAAAATAGCAAAATGGCTCCGATGCTAAACTCAAAAAATCTAAAGTCAAAACCGCGAAAATGCTTATAGGCTACGTATGCTAAGGCGAGCAAAAATAGCGGATAGATGTATGCAAAATAGCCGAATAGCTGGGTATTAAACGAGCGGATGGCATTGCCTGCGCTGCCTACAAGCGCGGAATCGGGCGCAATAGTAGCAAGCCCAAAAAATATTATGATAGCCGATATGACGATAAAATATACTTCTTTAACTATGATTGATCCTTAAATTTAAAGGGGTATTTTAGCCAAACGAAGGTTAAAATTTTATTTGAAGGATGAAATTTTAATGCTTTGATAAAATTCCGCGCCCTCGCAGGCGCGGAATTAAAAAGGTTAGCTCTTGACGGCTTTGCCAAGATCCCACATAGGCATGAAGATACCCAGAGCCAAAAGAAGAACCATGCCCGCCATAAAAAATAGCATGATCGGCTCTACGTAGCTTGAGATATTATCGATGATATCATCAAATTTCTCTTTATAATAATCCGTGACGTTGCCAAGCATCTTATCGAGGTTACCGGCTTGCTCGCCCGCGCTGATCATCTGAATAAGCATACTCTCATAAAGCCCGGTATTGTTAAACGCCTCTGTTAGGCTCACGCCCTGCTGCACGGCAATTTTAACGGTAGAGAGTTTCTCTTTTAAAGTATGATTATCCACCATTAAAACAGATGTATCCAGCGCATCTGCAATAGGAATACCCGCTCGCACGAGCTCTGTAAAAATAAGCATAAATCGCGACATCGTCGAGAAAAATATGATCTTACCGAATAGATAGACCTTTAAAATCGTCTTGTCAAAGCCCTTTTTAAACTCAGGATTATTACGATATGCCCATCTAAGAGCTATGATAGTGCCTATGATGCCCGCTAAAACAAAAATTCCATAATTATTAAGAGTGCTTTCGATACCGAGCAAAATTCTAGTAGGCAGCGGCAGATCCGCGCCCAAATCCTCAAAAATCTCGCGGAATTTCGGCACGACATACATCATCAAAACCGAAAATGCAATCGCCATAACGATCATAAGTATCATCGGATAACGCATCGCCTTTTTAAATTTACGCTGGTTTTCCCAAAGCTCTTGAAGCATAGCAGCAAGCTTGGCTAGAGATTCTGCCATATTACCGGTAGCTTCGCCCAGACTTACCATCGCAACGACGACATCACCGAGCTGACCTCTAAATTTCTCCGTAGACTCTGTCAAGCTAAGACCTGCATTAAGATCATCGTTCATAGCACTAAAAATTTCTTTTAGAGTCTTATCCTCTGCCGCCCTCGCGACCTCTTTGATCGAGTCGTGAATTGAAATTCCGGCATTTGTCATAACCGAAAGCTGACGGATCGACGCTACTAACGGCAGCGTTCTAACTCTTCCGCTTCCACCCAGCATACGCGAAATCTGCGCCTTAAAATCGCCGCCCGTATTGGCTACGACTTGGGTTTCACCCCTTTTTACGATTGTCCCGCCTACGCGCTGCTTCATGAGGTTGTTTGCTTGCACCTTATCGCTGGCTTGCAAAAACATCTTTCTTCTTGCGCCCTTGGCGTTGTATTCAACTTCTAATTGCTTTTTCATTGTTTAGCCACCCTATAAATTTCTTCTATACTAGTTACTCCGCGCGCAGCACGTATAACACCGTCTTCAAACATATCTATAAATCCCTCCTCCTTCGCTAAGGCTCTCATATCGTCCTTTGAGCCACCGTTAGCGATCAAGCTCTGCATTTTATCGGTAATAGGTAAAATTTCACTAATCATCTCACGCCCCATGTAGCCCGTCTGACCGCATTGATCACAACCCACAGCCTTAAAAAACGTGTATTTTTCAGGTAAGAATTCTTTCAGCTGATCAAGCATCGATTTAGGCAGATTCGTAGGCTGCTTGCAGTGCGGGCAAAGCTTTCGCACGAGACGCTGCGCCTCTACCGCAATCAGTGCACCACTTATGAGATAGGCTTCGATACCCATATCCACTATTCGCGGGATCGCACTAACAGCGTCGTTGGTGTGTAGGGTCGAGAAAACCAAGTGTCCCGTAAGAGCGGCTTGGATCGCAATTCTAAGGGTCTCTTGATCACGTATCTCACCGATCATTATGATGTCGGGGTCTTGTCTTAAGATTGAGCGCAGTGCTGAAGCGAAGGTAAGACCCGCTTTTTCGTTAACTTGGACTTGTTGGATTAAATTTACTTGATACTCTACCGGATCTTCTACGGTAATGACCTTTGTATCGATATTTTTAATATCGTTTAGCGCCGCATATAGCGTCGTAGATTTACCGCTTCCTGTAGGTCCGGTAACCAAGATAATACCATATGGAGCCTTCATAGCGTTATTAAATTTCTTAAAGCTATCAGGGTGCATACCGAGCTTTTCCAGGCTGATGATAACCTTGGATTTATCTAGGATACGCATAACGGTAGATTCGCCGTTGATAATAGGCAGCGTCGAGATACGAAAGTCATATTCGCGACTTGAAATTTTCATACTAAACCTGCCGTCCTGCGGCTTGCGGCGCTCGGCGATATCCATATTCGAAAGTAGCTTCAATCGGCTTACTAGCGGCGGATAGATATCCTTATCAAAGATAAAAATTTCAGCGAGCATTCCGTCGATTCTGGTACGCACGACGCAGTTATTCTCGGTAGGCTCGATGTGAATATCGCTACCGCGCATCTTAATAGACTGGCTGATTATCATCTCAATGAGCTTTAAAATCGCCGAGGTATCATCGCTGCTTCCGCTACCGCCGGTGTTGGCAAGCTCTTTGCGGATCTCTGCTACGAGCCCTTTAATGCTCTCTGAAAGCTCAAGCTTAGATAGATATTTATTTACCTGATTTGGATCGGCTACTACGATTTTAAGCAGCTGTTTGCTAAACATAGCCTGCGCTTTATCTTGCGACTCAAGATTAAACGGATCAGAAAAAGCAACGTAAATATTCAGATCATCCGCTTTAACCGGTATCACGCCGTATCTTTTAAGCTGTGCGGTAGGAGTGCGTTCCGATAGCCTGAAGTCTATGTCGATATCGTCCAAATTCATATACGACAGATTCATCTTCTTGGCTAGAATTTGCAAAAATTCCTTCGGATCCATCGAAAATTTTTCGCTTATATCGTCAAATTCTATCTGACGACGCTTGTATAACTCAACTAAAATCGAGCAAAAATCATCCTGACTTAGATAGTTATCTCCGACTAAAACCTCGCCTAGCGTCAAACCGATATCCATCTTGTCCTTGATTTCCGGAACAACGGTGCTAGTAAGGATATTGTTTCGTATTAAAATCGCAACGATCTGCTCTTCAATCTTCGTCATCGCAATCACCAATAAATTTTAATCGAGCTAAGCTTATCGCCAGCATAAATTGCAATTACCATCTTTTTTACCTCTTCCTCTTCTTTGATAAAAAGCTCGGCACGCTCGCCGTTTTCTAGGGTAAAGACATACGTATCACTCTTTTTTACGTATGCTCTCTCCGTAAATTTATCAAAAATTTCAGACAAAATATAATTGATCTTAGGCGTGCGTATATAGCTAATATCTACGCCATCGCAAAGCGCCAAATAAAGCATCTTTTTTTGAAAAATTATAGTCGAATAAAGAGAAGCATTCTCGCGAGCCTCTTTGGTTTTATAAAGCATCACCGTAGGCACGACGAGCTCATTTACTTTATCCATCTTGAGGCACGCTTTAGCATACATATTTGCAAGTGCCTCGCTCTGCTCCTCGATGAATAAATTTCGCACGCTTTCTTGGCAGATACGGTTGTACTGACCGATCTGATCCCAGTTGCGCACGTCATCGGCGCTAACTGCAAATAACGACGCGATCGCAAAAGCTAAAATATATAAAATTTTCATAGTTTGTCGCTTCTTATCTTTGAAATGAGGTTAGAAATTTCGCTATTTTTCGCCTTTGCGTTAAAGGTCTCAAGAGCGTAAAGCGCGTCTTCCTTACGACCCTTTTTATAATTGGCTTTAGCAAAAATTATCCAGCTAGCGACGTTGTCCTTATCAAGCTCATTTGACGTAAGAGCCCATTTGATCGCATTATCGTAGTCTTTCTTATTATACGCTTCTTCGGCTAGCGATAGCGAATACTCAATCTTATTCGTCGCGTAAAATTTGCTCTCCAAGCTCTGCTTATCTTCGCTTAAATTTGAAGTTTTTATCTCAATCCTGGAACTTAGCGGAGCGCTACTTGCAGTATTTGTAGAACCTCCAGCGAAATTTGATTTAGGTGGCAATGGAGCGCGTCCAAAATCTATAACCTCGTTTTTAGGCGGCTGATTTGCAAAAGCTGCGTTATTGGTATTAGGTACGTTAAATGTAGGAGCATTTTGATTACCAAAATTCTGTCCGCCAAAATTTTGACCGCCGAAATTTTGCGCCTGAGCCTGCCCGCCATAGTTTCCGCCATTTTCGTAATTATTGGTTATCTTAAATCCACCGGAATCCTCGCTGGATAGCACACCCACATCGTTTAAATTTAAACTTGGGCGTTCCTTTTCGTGTTTAGAGGCGCGGGTAACTTTCGGCGCGCTGATATTATAATCCTCTTTGGAAATATTATTTTGCACTGCAAGATCTGCCGCCTGCTGCTCGGCATCATTAGTAGAATTTACAGCACCACCTTTGTCTTCAATATTTTGATTGATGCTTGCCATGCTAACGCTATCGCTATCTTTAAGCAGCCAAAATATCGCTCCGATCGCAACCGAGATCAATATCAAAAGCCCCAAAATCGTCTTGTCGAATCTCAACACAAAATTCGGCTTAGATTTCAGGAAAGAAAACTGCTTTCTGTTTTTGTTATACTCTTCCCATTTTTTTTCAAGTTCGTTTACTTCGTAAAATTCAAGCATTTATTATCCCCGAGCCTATCGCTGCCATCTCTATGATTTTATTATTAATCTGCGAAAAACTAATTTCCGTAGGTTTATTTACTTCGTAATACTCAAAAAGCTCATACATCTTATACATAAGCTTGTTGATGTTCCTCATATTGCCGTCCGTTAAATTTAAAATCAAATCGAAATTATCGTCGCTAAACATAAAATAGTATTGTTGAAAGCCATGAAGCACAAGCTTCTTTTCAATATACAGCTTGACTTCGCCTAAATTTGAATTAGGAAGCTCGATGCTCTCCCAAATTCTAGTTTTAAAATAATCCTTTGCGAGGCGATCTTCCTCGTCAGTCTTATGCACTGTAAATAAAAATTTAAATAGTCTAGTATCTGCCATAAGACGAATTTTTTCTATCAAATTTCCCGGATACAGCTGAGCTTCGTCAAGCAAAATAACGACCTGCTCTACCGCTCCCACATTCGTAGAAATTCCAAATCTCTCTCTGTAAACCCGCATAAAATTTTCATAATTATCAATCGGCTCGCTAGGAGTAGAATGAAAAATCTGCGAATAAAGCTCTAAGAAAAATTCTTTCTCATCAAAAAACGGCTGCGGCACAAATACAACTCTTACCTTTTTTTCAAGATCGACCTTGATCTTATTAAGCAAAAATGTCTTGCCACAACCCGGTTTGCCGTAAAAAAGTATAAGTTTTAACGGCTTTTGCAAAGCATTTAAAATTTTATGATAGGCAAGGGTCGATTTATCGAGATTAACGAAGTCTGAGACTTCGTTATCCTCGATAAAGATCTCCTTGATCGCCGTATAGTTATTACTCATTTTCGTAGATGGATTTTGAGTAACCTAGCTCTTTAAGAGAGGTAGCAAGCGGCGCGCCGGTATTGTCGATGATATGTGGAGTTACTACGAATATTAGCTCCGATGTGCTCAAAACATCGGCAGTGCTTTTGAAAAGATTTCCGATTAGCGGAATTTCGGCTAGTACAGGCACCCTAGTGTTATTCTTGGACTTAGTTGCGCCGATTAAACCACCTAAAATTACAGTATCGCCATCATCTACCCAAACTACACTCGAGAGTTTCTTTTGCAAAGTATCAGGTGCGATATCTCTTCTGCCATTCTCTCTCCTTACATTATCTTCAGCATATTTAAGAGAACTTAAAGATGGATTGATTCGTAGCATAATCCTATTATCATCTGAAATTTCAGGCAAGATATTCAAAAGAATACCTACAAATATTGAATACTGATCATCCGACTGAGTATCCCCGCCTTGATAATCACCTGTAGTAGTAGATTTCAATACGTAGTTAATGGTATCACCTACAGAGATAATAGCAGGCTGATTATTCATCGTAGTTACTTTAGGGCTTGAAATAATCTTAGTTTTACCTTTAGTCTCTAGGAAGTTAATCAAACCGTCGATATTGAAATTTAGATTAGCCCCTATCGTCCAAGTTCCATGAGTATCGCTAGCTTTTCCTCTATTGCCGTTATCTATGTGATAGCCTGAAAGTTTCTTTGGATCCCCGCCTACATAGGTATTAAATCCTAGTTGAAATTTACTCCAATCAATACCGGTAGTGTATTCGTTATTTAGCTCGACAGATATGATATTTACGTCTAGCAAGACTTGGCGACTAAGGCGTTTTTGCATACCGCTTAGATATCTATCGACGCGAGCTATCTGAGACTTCATAGCAGTAACGGTCACTAAACCGGCATTTTGATTTATAATAGGAGCGACTGCGACGTATTTTTCAGTACCGTTATTTAAAACAGAGGTGATTTCCTCGCTAATCTTCTCCCAAAAATCAAATTTCTCTTTGGTAGTGATCTTATTATCTTCTTTATTTTCTTTATCGTCGCTATCATCCACTTTCGTAGGTGCGGAATCGACAGAAGATTTAGTAACAGCAGTGCCTTCTCTAATAGAAGTGATGTAATCCACCTTAAAAGTCCTAGTCTCTAGCGCCGAAATTTTTAATATACCATGAGAATACTCATAGCTTAGATTATTCTCTTTTATGAGTAGATCTAAAACTTCGCGTAAAGAAAGGTCTTTGATGCTTACGCCTTGCAGTGGCTTACTCATCTCCTCTTGAGCGATAGCGTCTTTTGCTACCACCGAAAAGCGGCACATATCGGATAGCTGCGTTAGCATCTCGTTTAGCGTAACGGTATCGTTAATCTTGATATTTAGCGCCTTCCTATCGCAGTTACCTGCAGTTGCGGGAGCGGCATATAGACTAGTAGCCGTAACAGACAAAGCAAGCATAGCAGCTATGCTAAGCTTTTTACTTATATGTAATAATGACATTTTGACTTCCTTGTTTTAGTGTTAGTTCGACTTTATTTTCATCGTCGTTGGTAATAATAACGCTATTACCCGTTATTTGCACGATCTTATATGAGCCTACATACTCGCCCAAACCATACCATTTATCGTTTAGCTTAACCTTATCGCCCATAATACCTACTAGCTGATAACCTAGGTCCACCTGCTGATTAGCTTCTCTAGGCGCATTGGCTTCTTTAGGATAAAACGGATCTTGCAAAGAAGCTATCTGCTCATCGCTAAGACCCACTCTAGGCTTACTAAGATCATCGAATATCGCATCGTATTTAGCTTTATAGGCTCCATTACTAGGCGCCACCGTCTGATTATTATCTACAGCAAATAGAGCAGTAGAAAGTAGCAAAGAGCATAAAATTAACTTTTTCATTAGTAATTTACTCCCCAGATAGATATACCGATGCTTCCACCGATTTTGCCGTTTTTAGTGGCATTGATATCCATCTTATTTACATCTACGATCATCTCCGATTGTTCGATAAGGTTGATATACCTAAGGACGTTCGAAAATGCTCCTTCAAATTTTACATCTATATCCAGCAAAGCCTCAGGCTGAAAAATTTGTTTGATGCTAGGCTCTCTTCTATCGCTATGAATAGCATAAATTTTAATATTGTTATTCTCTGCGATCGTTGAGAGGCTATCCATAAATTTAGCCCAGTTCTTTTCATTATAGGTAAGCTTTGAAATTTCTTTTAGCTTGCCGTCTAGATACCCACGCTCTTCAATAATATTGTTAAGGTTGGTCCTAGCACCATTGAGGATATTGCGCTTATTATCAACGAAAGCTTTAGGATCACCGCCAAAAAACTCGTTATACTCTCTTTGTGCGCCTTCAAGCTTCGTCGTGGCAGTACTTAGATTTGTTTCACTCTCCTCTAAATACGGATCCGCATAGCCACTCAAAATAAAGTAAGCTACCACACCTACAAACAACAAAGCTATGTAAAAATAGTTATTTGCACTATTTCCCTTGGAGGCAAACCATTGATCAAGTTGATCTAATGAACTTTTCTTTTTCATTATTTAACCTCCACACTGATGTTGCTATCGTAAAAGACGGTTTTATTGCCCTCTTGCAGCGCGATTGTTTTAGTATCCACGCCATACACCTCTTTTTTACTGATATCCTCTAAAAGCTCGGTCATTTGCTTGTCGTTTTTGGTGCGCACCTGAACAGTTAGAGTCCTATTCTCATCACCGATCCTAACCATATTACCCTTATTTTTAACGACCATATTGGTTAGCTCAAAAATAGAAACACCCTTCATAGCGTAATTATTTTTCTTATCTAAGATGGCATTAATTAGATCGCGCCTGTCGTTAAGCTCCTTACCACTCTTAGCAGCCTGGGCATTTACCTCTTTAGTCTCTTTATCCAAACGCGCACTTTCGGCTCTAGCAGGAACCATCTGATCTTCTAATCCCTGATATTCGCTAGTTTTATCATTAGCTACCATATTATTATAATATCCATAGCCGAAGTTATACGCAGGATACACAGCGCCAAGTAAGCAGCCTAGCAGCATATAGCCTATCAGCTTGCCGGTTGATCTTTGGGTCAAAGGCGGAGGTCTCATAAACGGCGAGTAGTTGTGATCATCGTCTTTGGTAACCAAATAATCTTGACCTACCAAGAACATCAAAATATCTAGCTGAGTGAGCGGATAATCTTTTGCGTTGATTGCAACGTTAAAATTAAAATCCTTGTATCTTAGCTTTAGATTATTTTCTACGAAAACCTCGATCGCAGGAATTTTACCGATATCCGTTCCGATATAAACGTTTTGAATATTGACGTTGTAAATTTTACTAATACCGTTCAACACGTCGTTGATGTAGTAAAACATATCGTCAAAAATTTGGATCATATAATCGCGTTCGGTCGGATTTTCTAAATTTACTCCCTGTTTGGAGAGCAGTCTATAAAAGCTCTCTTCATCGACTCTGCTACCGACTAGCTCGACATATTTTTCATGCAAGAATTTTAGGTTGTATCTTACTTGGCGGGATTGAAAATATTCGCCGTTTTGATACACTACTAAAAAGGCATCGTCGCGCTGCAAGTAGATGAAGCAGTCGATTCCGTCGCGAGTTAGGACGCCTCTATTATACAAGCCCTCGTATAAAAACGGAGCCATTGCCACGTAATCGATGTAGTTCGTCCTAGCGGCGATCGCATCGAATTCCGAAGTGAGTTTAGCGTTATCCACGACGAAGACGTTAAAAATTCTATCGTCGCCGGAGCCTATTACCTCACTATAAGTTATTTTGTAATCCAAAGCGGTGTCAAGCCCCAGCTCCTCATACACCTTAACGACGATCGCATCTAAAAGATCCGCGTCCTCTACCGATCTGCTTATCTCGACCGTCGCAGTCATTATATCCTTATACGGAATATATGAGACGTAAGTTTCCTTCGCACGATTTGCTTTTGAGAAGTCGTGCTCGAAAACTTCATTCTCACTTAGACCGAATATGGTTTGCGTGACTTTGTTAATCGCAACAATCGAACTAGCATTTTTACTATTCTTTGCCATAACACTCCACTTTCAAATGAAATTTTCTACGCTGCTAATACTAATAGAAATAAAATAAAATGTCAATAGATAAAATCGGTTTTCACCATAAATTCGTCATTTTTCCAGCTTTTTTTTACAAAAACTGTTAATTTTAAGTAAATTTTGACCTTAGAAAAATTTGAAATTAACTTTTTGGCTCGAATTCCGATCCGCTTTATCGCCTCGCCGTTTTTGCCGATCAACATCTCTTTGTGTGAATTGGTGTCCGTTATGATCCTCGCATATACCGAGATCAGACCGGGTTTTTCCACTACTTTTTCCATGACGACGTCGCTGCAATACGGGATCTCGTCGCTCATACTCTCAAAGATCGCCTCGAGTATGAAGTCGCGGTAAATTTCGCGCTCATTGGTAGCGCTTAAAATTTCAGGATCATAAAAGTACTCGTGCTCGGGCAGAATTTTACAAATTTCGTCCAAAACCTGCTTTTTATAGACCTTTTTTTTGATGCTAACGGGGATTATCGCTTCGAATTTATCGGTAAATTTTTGATATTGCAGCAGCTTTTGCACGATCTTTTCGTCGTTTGCTTCGTCAATTTTGGTTAAAATCACGATGTGTTTCGTGCTGGGGTTTAAATTTAAAAATTTTTCATATTCTGCGGTACCGTCGTGCACGGGCGCCAAAAACAGCACCAAATCGCAGCCCTCAATCGCTCCGAGCGCTACTTCGACCATCAGTTTATTCATCAGCTTGGCGCTTTCGTGCAGCCCCGGCGTGTCCGTGAAAATCACCTGATCTGCGCCGTTCATCGCGATGCCGTTAATCTTACGGCGCGTGGCGTTAATTTTATGCGAGACTAGCGAAATTTTCTCGCCGCAGAGATAGTTTAACAGCGAGCTTTTGCCCGCATTGGTCCGCCCGATGAGCGTTACAAATCCGCTTTTCATATTTTCCTTAAATTTATAAATTTTATCTTGCAACCGCAGCGCTAAGCCCTTGCGGGTAAATTCTAAAATCTCGTTTTGTGCAAACTAGCTCCGCACGAGCGTCGAAATTTTAAAATTCCAAGCCGCACAAACAGGTGAAATTTTAAAATTTCAAGCCGCACGGTAGCGCTCAATTTTACTCGCCTAGGCGCAAAATTTTATCTATTTCAAATTCTGCGCGACCTAAATTTTGCGGCTTCATAAACTAGCAGCGAAATTTTAAATTTCATCCCACGACTATATTATATATAGTCCGCGCCGCGCAGAATTCAATCATCCTAGAAATTTTACAGACTTAAAATTTTAAAGCATCGCCAAATTTAAAAGGACGAAATTCTGCGCATTTTAAAATTCCGCTACATTTTGCGCCCGAAATTCCAGCGCTTTGCAAATTCTAAGAGCGCATAATTTTCGCTATCCGCAAAATTCCGCGGCTCCGTAGTTTTCTAAGAGTAACTGCCGCGCCGCCTTATAAAATGTATTTCGCCAGATCCTCGTCGCTTGCGATGTCTGCGAGCTTTTCGCTTACGAGCTTTTCATCCACGACGATCTTTTGCCCTTTAAACTTATCCGCTTCGAAGCTGATATCCTCAAGCACCTTTTCCATTATCGTATGCAGCCTTCTAGCACCGATATCCTCGACCTTTTCGTTCGTGCTAGCCGCAAATTTCGCGATCGCCTTGACTCCGTCCTCGCTAAATTCTAACTCCACTCCCTCAGTCTTTAAAAGCGCCGAGTACTGCTTAAGAAGCGAATTTTTTGGCTTGGTTAAAATTTCGCACAGCGCCGCCTCGTCTAAGCTGTCAAGCTCGACGCGAAGCGGGAAGCGCCCCTGAAGCTCGGGTATGAGATCGCTCGGCTTGCTGATATGAAAGGCGCCCGCGGCGATAAAAAGGATGTGATCGGTGTCGATATTACCGAATTTCGTGCTTACGCTGCTGCCCTCCACGATCGGAAGCAGATCGCGCTGTACGCCCTCTTTGCTCGGATCCTGCCTGCCGCTATTGCCGCTTGAGACCGCCACCTTATCGATCTCATCGATAAAGATGATACCCTCGTTTTGTGCGCGCCTAACGGCTTCGGCTTTGATGCTCTCCATATCGAGAACCTTCTCGCTAGCCTCGCTTTTAAGGGCAACTTTGGCGTCTTTGACCTTCATCTCTTTTTTGCTTTTGCGCGTCGAAATTCCGATTACCTTGATGAAGCTTTCCTGCATATTCGCCATCTCGGGCGGCAAATTCGGATTTGATTCAAGCGCATTTTCGCTTACTTCGATCTCGATACTAAGATCGTCCAGATCGCCGCGCTCGAGCTTGGCCGCCATCTTTTCGTAGCTTTTTTCATAATCTGCGACCTTCTCCTCACTCGCTCCGCGCGGAAGCGGCGGAAGGACTTTTTCTAAAATTTTACGCTTGATATAATCATCGATCTTGTCTTTATTCTTTTCAAATTCCTCGCCGCGCACTAAATTTACCGACGCGGCGGCCAGATCGCGCACCATGCTCTCCACGTCGCGCCCCACGAAGCCTACCTCGGTGTATTTGCTAGCCTCGACCTTGATAAAAGGAAGTCCGAACATCTTCGAAAGCCTGCGCGCGATCTCGGTCTTACCTACGCCGGTAGATCCGATCATCAGGATGTTTTTTGGCATTACCTCGTTTTTCATCTCATCTTCAAGCGCCATTCTGCGGTAGCGATTTCGCAAAGCCACCGCTATCGTGCGTTTAGCGCTATTTTGTCCAATTATATATTCGTCTAGTTTTTCTACGATCTGCTTTGGCGTCATCATCTCTTTTCGTCCCAAATTGCGTATGTTTTGATATTTTCGTTCGTGTAAATGCAAATCTCGCCCGCGATTTTAAGGCTTTGCTTTACGAGCTCCTCTTCGTCTAAGCTTGCAAATTTATCCAAAGCTCGCGCCGCGCTAAGAGCATAATTTCCGCCGCTTCCGATCGCCACGATCTTGCCGTCGTCCGGCTCTACCACATCGCCCGTGCCGCTAAGTAGAAAGATATTTTTGCGGTCCAGCACCAGCATCATCGCTTCGAGCTTTCGCAGATACTTATCCTTGCGCCACTGCTTGCTAAATTCTATCACGGCCCTTAAAAGATCGCCCTTTGCGCCATCTAAGCACTTCTCAAACATATCAAAAAGATTAAACGCATCGGCGGTGCTGCCCGCAAAGCCTGCCAAGACGTTACCCTCTTTGCCGATCTTTCGAATTTTAGTCGCATTGCCCTTCAAGACGGTGTTTCCGAACGTAACCTGCCCGTCGCCGCCGATTACGGAACCCTTCGCGCCTTTGTAGGCTAAAATGGTAGTCGCTTCAAACACTAGCCACCTCTATCTCAAATTTAGCGCTTATGCCGTGCTTTAGCTTGGCATTTACGTCGTAGATCCCGGTCGTTTTGATAGCCTCGGTCTCTAAAATTTTCTTATCGATTTCGATCCCTTTTTGCTCTTTTAGCGCGGTTGCGATCTCATCTTTGGTCACCGAGCCGAAAAGCGCGCCGCTCTCGCCCGTCTGCTTTACGATCTTTACGCGGATCTTAGCTAGCTCCTCGGCTAGTTTTTGCAAGCTTGCAACCTCGTATTTTTCTAGCTCGGCTTGCTTTTTCTTATCCGCTTCAAATTTACGCAAAACCTCAGTCGTAGCGGCTTTGGCGTAGCCTTTGCCGATTAGGAAGTTATTGCCGTAGCCGTCCTTGACCTCCTTTACCTCGCCCGCCTTTCCGAGCCCCTTAACGTCTTTTATTAGTAATACTTTCATCCATTATCCTTTTAAATTTAGCTTTAAATTTATAAAATTTTATGGGCGGCGCGGACGGATCTAAAATTTCGTGAAATTTTATGAAATTCGCCCGCAGCCGCTTGCATTTTTACGATAAATTTTAAAATTTCGTTTTGTGAAATTTGCCTGCCCGCCCTGCGGCAAAATTTCATCTAAAGCTTGCGTCCGTTCTTGCCCGCGATGATAAATCTTAGCGCGCTTAGTTTGATAAATCCGTCGCCGTCTTTTTGATTGAAAACCTTGTCCTCTTCAAACGTTACGAAATCGGTATTAAACAAACTATCGCTCTTGCTTTCCCTGCCCAGCACGGTCACGTTGCCCTTATAAAGCTCTAGCTTAACCTTGCCGTTTACGTGCTCTTGGGATTTGTTTATCAGCTCTTGAAGCAGCAAGCGCTCCGGGCTGAACCAAAAGCCGTTGTAGATAAGCTCGGCGTAGCGCGGCATTAGATCGTCTTTTAGATGCGCCGCGCCGCGATCTAGCGTGATGCTCTCAATCGCGCGGTGAGCCTTTAGCATGATCGTGCCGCCCGGAGTTTCGTAGCAGCCGTGGCTCTTCATGCCGACGTAGCGATTTTCTACTAGATCGAGCCTACCGATGCCGTTTTTAGCGCCGAGCTCGTTAAGTGCTGCCAGCATCTCGTGCGGCTTAAGTGCCTTGCCGTTTAGCTTTACGGGATCGCCGCGTTCGTATTCGATCTCGATAATCTCGCTCTTATCGGGCGCATTTTTAGGGCTTACGGTCCATCGCCACATATCCTCCTCAGGCGCATGGGCGGGATCTTCCAGCACCAAGCCCTCGTAGGAGATGTGAAGGATATTCGCATCCATCGAATACGGCGACTTGCCGGGCTTTGAGGCGATATCGATGCCGTTTTTCTTAGCGTAAGCAAGCAGCTTCTCGCGAGAGTTTAGATCCCACAGCCTCCATGGCGCAATCACCTTAATATCGGGATTTAGCGCGTATGCGCCAAGCTCGAAGCGGACTTGGTCGTTTCCCTTACCGGTCGCGCCGTGGCTTACGGCGTCCGCGCCGGTTTTTTTCGCAATTTCGACTAGTTTTTTAGCAATTAACGGGCGCGCGATCGATGTGCCCAAAAGATACTCGCCCTCATAAACGGCATTTGCGCGAAACATCGGGAACACGTAATCGCGCACAAATTCCTCGCGCAGATCCTCTACGAAGATATTTTCCTTTTTGATGCCTAGTTTCACAGCTTTGTTTTTGATCGGCTCCAAATCCTCGTTCTGACCGATATCTGCGGTGAAAGTCACCACATCGCAGCCGTAAGTATCGCCGAGCCACTTTAAAATAATGCTCGTATCTAGTCCTCCCGAATACGCCAAAACGACCTTTTTTACATCTTTTGCCATCTCAAATCCTTTACGTAAAATTTGGCGAAATTCTACCAAAAATAGTTTAATAGTTGCTTTTAAGGCAAATATCGCTAAACTCACGTTTATGAGAATTGATAAATTTTTAAACGCAGTCAATATCACCAAGCGGCGCGCCATCAGCGAAGATATGTGCAAAAGCGGCGTCGTAGCCGTAAACGGCGTCGTGGCAAAGCCCGCCAAAGAGCTTAAAATCGGCGATGTAATCACCATAAGCTTTTTGGATAGGAAGCAAAGCTTTAAGGTCCTAGCCTTTCCTAGCGCGAAAAATACGCCCAAAAGCGAGCAAGCAAAGTATGTCCAAGAGCTTTGAACTCATCTGCGGCGAGGATGAAATTTCACGCCTCGTGCAGGCTCTGCCAAAAAGCGGCATAATATTGCTAATCGGCGATCTTGCCAGCGGCAAAACGACGCTTGCGCGCGCGATCGTGCGGGCGCATGGGTTAGACGAGCACGTGAGCTCGCCGACATTTTCGATCATGCAAAACTACGGCGAAATTTATCATTACGACATCTATAACGGCGGCTGTGAGGGGATTTTAAAAAACGGACTATTTGAAAATTTATTTGAAGAGGGGCTTCATCTGATTGAATGGGCGGATGAAAATTTGATAAATTTACTTAAAAAATATGAGCTTGATTTTTGCGTAGTGAGGATCACGCCACACACGCAAGGGCGAAAATACGAGGTAAGCTATGCATAAACTGGAAGTCAGGAGTCTAAAAAAAACCATAAAAGGCACTCCGATCATCAAAGGAATCTCGCTAGAGCTTTACAATGGCGAGATCGTGGGGCTGCTAGGGCCCAACGGAGCGGGCAAAACCACGACGTTTTATATGATCTGCGGGCTGATAAGCGCTAGCGATGGCGATATCTTGCTTAATGAAAATAGCATCGCAAAGGTTCCACTTCATAAGCGCGCTAAGCTCGGCATCGGCTACCTGCCACAAGAAAGCAGCATCTTTAAGGAGCTTAGCGTTGAAGAAAATTTAATGCTCGCCGCGGAGATCACCTATAAAAACAAGGCCGAAGCTTCGCAAAAGGTCGATGAGATGCTAAATCTACTCAACATCGAGCCGATCAGATTGCGCAAAGGCGTGAGCCTAAGCGGCGGCGAGCGTAGGCGCTGCGAAATCGCGCGAAGCCTAATGATAACGCCGAAATTTCTACTTTTAGATGAGCCGTTTGCGGGCGTCGATCCGATCGCCGTTAACGATATCCAAAGCATCGTGCGCGATTTAAGCGATCTTGGCATCGGCGTGCTCATCACCGATCACAATGTCCGCGAAACGCTTGCGATCTGCGACCGTGCCTACGTCATCAAAGACGGCGAGCTGTTCGCCGGCGGCACCGCAAAAGAGATAGCTAACGATCCTAATGTCCGCAAATTCTACCTCGGCGAGGATTTTAGCATCTAAGCCGGCAAAGGCGTTTTAGATTTTTAGCCCCCCCTCGGCGCGCGCGGTTAAATTCTATAATTTAAGTTCTGCGATTTAAATTTCAAGCGAGCAGCCGCAGCTAGTCACGCAGATGCCGCTTGATCTAAAATTTTGCGCATTAAAATTTTAAAGCCCGTAAAGCCTCGGCGCGCAAGAATTTCGCGCCCGTTTGAATTTACATATTAAATTTTGATGCGTAGCGCTTCGGCACGGGGCGCATCTCGGTACGGTTTGAATTTTGTGCTTTAAATTTTGAAATAGTTATGACGGCGAGATTTAAACTCGGCATCTAAATCTCACGCATCAATTTTTGAAGTGCGCCTCGGGCTCGTTTTTAAATTTCAAAAGGCGTTTTGTACACTGCAAATTTTAAATAATTTTTTGCTACAGACTCGCTTTTACGACCGAAATTTTACACCCGTGGTACATAAAATTTAAATCGCATTTTAATCACACTTTGTTTAAATTAAATCAAATTTTAAAGCGTGAGACGTCTTTAAACGTAACGCTTTCATCTGCGCACCAAAATCACGCCCACAATTTGCAAAAGAATATCCGCTCGTAGAATTAAAATTTTAAAGCAACAGCCTAAATAAATTACGTATGCGAGACGCCTGCAGTTGCGCGATACGGCTTAAATTTCACTGCGCAATTCCGCGAGCGGCGGCGTAAGCCAAAGCGCACAAAACCTACTCGCTTCGGCTTCGACGCATCAAATTAAAAGCGACGCGCGAAGCAAGGCCTTCCAACCCGCTAGAATTTTGCCGATCAAGCCGCCTTGTTTAATTAAAATTGCGCTTTTATTTGTTCTGCGGGTTTAAATTTCGCTCATCTTAAAGCTCGCTGCGAATTTTAAAATTTTAACCCGGCACTCGTCGCTTCCCTTAAAATTTTAAAATTCTTAAAATTTTGGCGAGATCAAGGAGAGATTATGAAAAAAGTTCTACTTTTGTGCGCCTTGGTGGGCGCGCTTTTTGGCCTAGAGATCGACGGATTTAGCGCACCTAGTGGTTCGCTCATTACCGATGACGCTTTTTACATCGCAAATCGCGGCAGCAGTGAAGATCCACAAGAGCGCGACGGCTTCATCAGCCGCATAGTAAAAAATTCCAATGTTGTTGAGACAAATTTTATAGACGATCTGGTAAATCCGGGCGGAATGGCGCAGATCGCGGACGTGCTTTATGTCTGCGATATCGATACGATCAGGGGTTTTGCCAAAAGCCAGGAGGTTTTCAATCTAAAAATCGAGGGAGCACAGGCCTTAAACGACGTCGTAGCGCTCGGCAGCGAGGTTTTACTCGCAAGCGATCCCGCGCGTGGGACGATCTGGCGCATCGACTTGCTCTCGCGCACTGCGGATGAGTTCGCACGCATCAATCCATCGCTAGGTAGCCCAAACGGACTTTTGGCTAAAGGCGACAAGCTTTTGATCACTACATTCGATCTTAGTGGAAAGGTTTCGGGGCGCGTGCTAAGCATGGATCTGAAATCCCGCGAAATTTCGATCTTTGCCGATATGAAGGGGGTTTTCTACGGCATAGCGCGCGGAAAAAACGGCGAAATTTTAATCAGCGACTGGGGCGAGGACCTTTTAAGCGGTAAAATTTGGCGTATCGATGCAAACGGACAGATACGCAAAATAAACCTCGGCGCGATGCAAAGACCTGCGGACATCTCAAGCGACGGCAAAGTTTTATTGATCCCAAAAACGCTGGAAAACAAGGTGGGGCTGATAAATTTGCCTTGAATCAGCCTCTTTTTTGCTCCGCCGCTTGCGCGGCGGGTATCCGCTAGAGAACCGAAGCTAGTCGCTACGATGCCAAAACTAATCGCCCTTTTTCGCGCGCACTCAAAAGCCGCACATGCCGTCTTGTGACACGCAAATGCCGATCCTGCCGTAAAATTTGAAAATCCATCTGCCCTCCTTTTAAATTCCATCGCTGCGGATATTTTCGTAGGCCGAGTAACGCGAAATTTCAGCGTAAATTTTAACGCCCGCTGCAATTCAAAAGCCTTGAAGACTCATAGCGCGAGATTTAACGCCGAGGCGCGCTTTTAACATACCTCGTCGTATCTGCGCGCGAGCGAATTCTACGGGGCGACACGATATTGACTCCTGCGCGCTGTCGCTGTAAAGGCGTGCGAAATCTACCTTTTTATGCAGAGCGTATGTCTAGGCTGTTCGGAGCGCCCGCGCGTGGAACCTACCTCTCTACGCACCCCTCCCACACGGCGGGGACGTCAAGCTCTACGTATGAGCTTAAAATTTCATACGGCTCGTAGCTAAATTTATACGCTAGGCTTGGACACTGCTTCACCGCGTAGCCTAGATAGATCCAGCGCAGCCCCAGATCTTGGGCGAACTCGATCTGTTTTAAAAGCGAAAATTTACCCAGACTTAGATGCGGCAGATACGGATCGTAGTAGCAATACACCGAGCTGATGCCGTCATGCACGATATCGATGAGATCGACACAGATAAGCCGCCCGTCCTCGCCGTAGTAAGAAATTTCTTTACCGAAGTCGCCGTGACCCTGGACGTAAATTTCATCATATCGCTCAAAATCGATCTCTTGCAGAGGCCAGCCCTTTTTTAGATGCATATAGTCGTGATAAAGCGCGAAAAGCTCTAAACGTGCATCGTTTAAAAGCGGGCGAGATTGCCATACATAGGCGGTCGTGCGATTTTTTTTATAGACGCGGCGGTGCGATCTGCTAAATTTAAAATTTGCGGCATCGATGCGTAGGCTTTTGCACTCCGCACAGGCTGCGCAAATGGGCTTTTGAAAATACCTGCCGAAGCGGCGGTAGCCGTGCTGCACTAAGCTTGAATTATACTCAAAGTCGCAGTCTTTTATGTAGAGATATTCGCTGCGCGCGGCTCTGCCGTCCAGATAAGGGCAGGCAAAATCCAGCGTGCAAAATGGAATTTCAGTCATTCAGCTTTTTGATGTTTGCCGCGTCCACGTATTTTAAAAACTCGTCTTTGAGGCGATTTTCGCGTGCGGCGATACTCTCTTTGGCTACGTCGAATTCCCCATCCGCGGCGCCGTCTAAGCCGCTTTCGCTTTGCGAACTCGAATCATCATCTCTGAAAATATCTTTAAACTCGTCGCGATTTGAATCCCTCTTTTTAGGCTTTTTGGGTGCGGAGCTTGCCGATTTGTCCTTAAGCATATCCTTTTTTATATCTTTTAGGCTATCTAAAAAATCCATGCTCTTTCCTAAATCCGCGCCGATTTGCGCATCGTAGCGATTATAGCGGCGATCGCTTCGTTTTTATTCGGCTGCATATCGTCCATAGTGTTTTCTAAAATTTTGTCTAAATTTTTTTCTACATAACTCGTGTCGAAAAAGCCGAGTCGGAACTCGCGCGACTTGCTGATGCTGAGCAAAAACGGAATGATCGTACGCACTCCCTCGATGCGAAACTCCTTCAGCGCGCGCTCTAGCTTATTGACGGCCAGGTCGTAGTCGGTGGTTTTGATGATGAGCTTGGCTAGAAGCGAGTCGTAAAACGGCGGAATTTTATAACCCTTGTAGATATGGCTATCGACGCGCACGGAGGGACCTAGTGCAGGATAATAATCGCTAACGGTGCCGGGAACCGGGGTGAAATTTTTCCAGACGTTTTCGGAGGTAATACGCGCCTCGATCGCGTAGCCGTGCGGCTTAATATCGCTTTGCTCAAGCTCTAAAATTTCGCCGTTTGCGATGCGGATCTGGCGCACGACGAGATCGACGCCCGTGACCTCCTCAGTAATGCCGTGCTCGACCTGGATACGGGTATTCATCTCCATAAAATAGAAGTTGTTGTAATCATCAAGCAAAAATTCCACCGTGCCGACGTTGGTATAATTCACCGCTTTTGCTGCAGCGACTGCGGTCGTACCCATCGTTTTACGTAGATGTTCGCTTATCGAGGGACACGGCGCAATTTCGATAATCTTTTGGTGGCGGCGCTGGATAGAACAATCGCGCTCGCATAGATGAATGATGTTGCCGTAATTATCGCCGATGATCTGAAACTCGATGTGGCGCGGCTTGACGACGAGTTTTTCCATAAAAATTTCATCGTTGTTAAAAAATGTTTTCGCTTCCCTCGTGCACGAATCGTAGGCGCTTTCCATATCTTTCTCTTCCCACACCTCGCGGATACCGCGTCCGCCGCCGCCGCCGCTAGCCTTTAAAATCACGGGATAGCCGATCTCGCGCGCATATTTTTTGATCGTATCCATGCTCTCGTGATTTAACTTTTCGGTGCCTGGCACGATCGGAATGCCGTTTTTGCGCATCAAGTAGCGAGCGATGTTTTTGTTGCCCATTTTTCGGATAACGTCGGGTTTTGGGCCGATAAAGATGATCCCCGCGTCCTCGACCTCTCTTGCAAAGTCAAAATTCTCGCTCAAAAAGCCGTATCCAGGATGTATCGCATCAGCGCCACACTCTTTGGCGACTTCGACGATCTTTTTGGCATCCAGATAGCCTTTTAGCGCGTCCGCGCTTACTTCGTAGGCCTCATCGGCGATTTTTACGTGCAAGCAATCGATGTCGGGTTTGGTATAGATCGCGACGCTTTTAATATGCAGATCTCTGCAGGCCCTAATGATGCGAACCGCGATCTCGCCGCGATTAGCGATAAGAATTTTACGTATCATAAATAATTGCCTCTTTTAAAAAAATACCGCGGTAATAATAGTATAAAAAATTTTATAGCAAGTTGAAATTTGCAAAAGGCGGTTGAAATTACGGATAAAATTTAAAGAATATTTATGGTGCCCGAGGTCGGAATCGAACCGACACGAGGTCGCCCTCGCCAGATTTTGAGTCTGGTGCGTCTACCAATTTCACCACTCGGGCATTTTAAAAAAGTTTTGATTGTATAAATTTAAAAAAGATAAGCCCCGAAGACGGGGCTTGGAGCAAGAAAATTATTTTTTCTTCTTGCCTTTTGCAGCTGCAACAGCCTCTTTTAGCTGTTTGCCGACTTTAAATTTTACTACTTTAGTGGCAGGAGATTTGTAAGTTCTGTTTGTGCCAGGAACTTTACCCTCGCGAGCTGCACGCTCTGCAATACCGAAAGATCCGAAGCCGATGAAGCTTATGTCATCACCTTTTACCAAAAGCTCTTTGATAGCCTCAAGTGCAGAATCTACTACCTTAACGGTATCTTTTTTAGAAAGACCTGCCTTATCGGCAACTACCTGGATAAAATCAGCTTTTTTCATGCTAATCCTTTAAAATAAAGTGGTTTGGGCGGTATTCTACAATAGTTTCGCAAAAAATACAATAGTTTTTTAAGAAAAAAACGCAAAAATCGGCAAAATTTAGCCGAATTTAGCCCAAATTCGTCAATTTTTCAGATTTTGCTTCTTTAAATTTTAAAATTTCGCCATATTTTTGGAGCTTATTTTTGAAATTTTGCCAGATTTCAAAAAATTTCAAGATTTTACCCCTTCTCGCCTCATTTTTATAAAATTTCGTCCCAGCGCGCCGCTTTAAAATATATAAACTATATTTTGTTATAATCCGCGCAAAATTTCAAAGGTTTTTTATGACTAAAATTTTAATGATAGAGGATGATTTAGAACTCGCCGAAATTTTAAGCGAATATCTGCAGCAATACGATATCGATATCACCGTCGCGGACGATCCGTTTTTGGGACTTTCCAAGCTAAATTTAGAAAATTTCAACCTCGTGATTTTAGATCTCACGCTTCCTGGGATGGATGGGCTTGAGGTCTGCAAAGAGATCCGCAAAAATACCGATATACCGATCATAATCTCAAGCGCCCGCCACGATCTGACCGACAAGATCAACGCTTTTGATTTCGGCGCGGACGATTATCTGCCAAAGCCTTATAATCCGCAAGAGCTTTTGGCGCGCATCAAGCGCCACATCGAGCGCTACGACATAAACTCCATTCAGCGCGCCGCAAAGCCAAAAAAAGACCTCGAAGTGGATGATTTCCGCCACGTTATCAGCTTCAAAGGACAGCCACTATCGCTCACCATCGCCGAATACGACGTGCTTTCGTATCTCATCAAAAAGGAAGGCGGCGCGATCACCCGCGAGGAGCTCATCTACAACTGCAGCTCCATAAGCGAGGAATCCTCGAGCAAAAGCATCGACGTCATCATCGGCCGCATCCGCTTAAAGCTTGGCGAAACGTCCAAGGCGCCCAGCTACATTCATGCTATCCGCGGCGTAGGCTATAAGCTGATACAATGAGCGCACTTGCGCCGGACGGGCGGTGCGATAGAATTTAGCCGCTCGTGGCTCTAAATTTAATAGATGCCTGCGCGGAGAAACTGAAATCGCAAGCCGTTCCGCGCGATCTTGCCGTTTAAATTTAAGGCGCCGCAACTGAAGCGTTAAAATTTTACGATAAAATTTTATAGTTATAAATTTGGCGTGCGATTTTTAAATGGGCGTGAAATTTAATCGTTGTAAATTTCGGCAAAATTTGGCGCTGCGGGCAAGAACGAGCCATAAAAAACAGAGCCCAGGGCAGCGAAAGGGTAAATTTTAAAATTTAAAGCGGCGCAGCTCAAAAGCTTAAAAGCGCCCTGCTTTGCGGTGAAATTTTAAAATTTACGCACCGTGCCTTTAAATCGCGCCGTAAATTTAAAGCAGGGCAAGCCGGTCTGCGCGCCAAAGCCAAAGTAAGCCAGCAGCTTAAAAGCTTTGAAATTTTAAAAATTTAAGGATCATATAAATTTAATGAAAGTAAGATCATCGATTTTTTACACCATCACGTTCATCTTCGCACTCGCCGCTGTGGGCGTTTCGCTCGCCCTACTCTGGCTCATCGGCTACGATCAGCAAAACTACACCCGTGAACTAAACTCCAAATACTCCATCGTTGCGCGCGCGAACCTATATCAGATGAGCAAGCTCATCAGCGATGTCGAATACGACCGCCAGGTCGCGAATTTCGAGTTTTCGACGATCCGCGATGAAGCCAAACGCGATGAGATCATCAAAGGCGCTGAAATTTTAGACAGTATCTCCGCAGACATCGGCTCTGCTGATATCCTGCTTTTTAAACGTAAGCACTATCTAAAAATCACGCACGCGGGCGAGACGCGGCTTTTAAATGACAAGGAGTATCAGCCCTACCGCTACGATATTTTCAAGGCGATCTACGGCGTCATTTTGGTGATCATCCTGCTTGCGTATATCTTCATCATCCGCAAAATTCGCCCCCTTCGCAAGCTCAAACGCCAGATCGATAAATTTGCTAAAGGCGATCTTCAGATCAAGGACGTAAGCGTAGGAAACGACGAAATTTCCGAGGTTTCGCACGCATTTTACGAGGCGGTCACGCAGATAAACAAGCTTAACGAATCGCGCCATCTGTTTTTGCGAAACATAATGCACGAGCTCAAAACCCCCATCACAAAGGGTCGCATCGCCGTTGAGATGATCGAGCACGGCAAAAATCAAGAGCGCCTCATCTCGGTCTTTGAGCGGTTGGAGAGCCTAATCAACGAATTTGCGGCGGTCGAGCGCGCGACTGCGGGCACGGCACTAGGCGAATGCGGAATTTTTCCCATGGATGAAATTTTAAAAGAAGCGCTTAGTATCGCGATGATCGAGCCCGGCTGTGTAACGCTGCAAAATCCGCTAGGCCTGAGCTTAAACGTAGATCTGAAGCTCTTTTGCGTCGCGGTGAAAAATTTAATCGACAACGCCGTCAAATACGCCGCAGACGGTAAAATTTTAATCCGCTTAGACGCCGAGACGATGGACTTCATAACGCTCGGCGAGCCGCTGCAGAAGGACTTTAGCTACTACAAAGAGGCCTTCGTCAAGGGCACGAACGCTAAGCAAAGCTTCGGCCTGGGGCTCTACATCGTCGATAATATCGCCAAGGCGCACGGACTAAAATTCCTCTACCGCAGACAGGATGAGCTAAACGTCTTTTATTTCGAGGGGATCGAAAAGATAGCTGCGTTATGAAATTTAAGCACATTTTTTATATTATTGCGCCAAAAATTCGAAACGAGAAGATGCGAAATTTCATATTTTTAGCGCTGTTTTTAAACGCGACCATATTTTTTCTACCTCGCGGCGCACAAGCCGAGAGCTTCATCACCGACGAAGAATACGGCGCGATGCTGTATAAAAACCCCCGCGGCATCGGCTGCGACAAGTGCCACGGCGAAAAGGGAGAGGGCTCGCTGATCGCGACGTATAAAGAATTTAACCGCACCGCGGGCGCCTACTACGAGCGCGCCCTAAACGCGCCGCCGATCAACAATCTCTCGCTTCAGGAGCTCGCCGACGGGATCAGCAGCTCGCGCGACGTGATGCCTAGCTACTTCCTGACGCAAAACGAGATCATCATCATCTACAAATATATAAAATCGATAAATCAACCCAAAAAGAAGGAGAAAAAATGAATAATCACGACGAATTTCTAGCAGCACAAAAACTTATCCCCGGCGGCGTCGATTCGCCGGTGCGAGCATTCGGTAACGTAGGCGGCGAGCCTTTTATGGTAGATCGCGGCGAGGGCTCGTACATATACGATGTCGAGGGCAAAAAATATCTCGACTTCGTGCAGAGCTGGGGTCCGCTCATCTTCGGTCACGCCGATGCTGACATTGAGCGCGCCGTCATGCAAACCGCCAAAAAGGGGCTAAGCTTCGGCGCATCCAGCCCGCTTGAGACGCAGCTTGCCTCGCTGGTGCTAAAAAATTTCGATTTCCTAGATAAGATCCGCTTTACCAGCAGCGGCACCGAGGCTACGATGAGCGCGATCCGTCTTGCGCGCGCCTTTAGCGGACGAGATAAAATTTTAAAATTTGAGGGCTGCTACCACGGTCACAGTGACAGTCTGCTCGTCAAAGCGGGCAGCGGCGCGAGCACCTTCGGTAACGCAAGCAGCGCGGGCGTGCCGCAGGACGTCGCAAAAAACACCTACCTAGCCAGATACAACGACATACAAAGCGTAAAGGACGTCCTAGCGCAAAACGACATCGGCACGATCATCATCGAGCCGATTGCGGGGAATATGGGCTTGGTGCCGGCGGATCCCGAATTTTTAACCGAGCTTCGCGCGCTGTGCGACGAGAAAAAGATCGTACTGATAATCGACGAGGTAATGAGCGGCTTTCGCGCGAGCGAGCTAGGCAGCTACGGCATCTACGGCGTCCGCGGCGATCTAGTAACCTTCGGTAAGGTCATCGGCGGCGGCATGGGCGTGGCGGCGTTTGCGGGCAAGCGCGAAATCATGGATATGGTAAGTCCGCTAGGAGCGGTATATCAAGCGGGCACGCTAAGCGGAAATCCCGTCGCAATGGCTGCAGGCATCGCTAGCCTAAGTAAAATTTACGCTAGCAGCGGCCTTTACGAAAGGCTCGGCGAGCTGGCGCGTAGGCTCACAGACGGGCTTTGCGCCATAGCGCAGCGTCGCGGCATAGCGCTTCAAACCGCCTGCGTAGGCTCGATGTTCGGATACTTTTTTGCAGACGAAGAGGTACGCGACTACGACGGCGCCCTGCGGGCAGACACCGCGCGCTTTGCGAAATTTCACGGCGAGATGATTAAGCGCGGCGTATTTTTGGCGCCTAGTCAGTTTGAGACGGGCTTTATCTGCTCTACGATGGACGAAGCGCAGATCGACTTTGCGCTAAACGCGGCAGATGAAGCGATGGCGGCGCTTTAAGGGCTGCATTTTAAAATTTTACGGATTTTAGATGAGAGTGACGAAAAATTTAAACAAAATCGTAAAGGGCGCCTGCGACATCAGCCTAGGCATCTCGATCGTCGTAGCGATCGGCATCGGCGTAGCGATCGGGCTTGGGCTGCGGCACCTCACGGGCTCACTGCTTTTATTATGGCTCGGCATCGCTATCGGCATCGCGGCGGCGTTTTTGAACGTTTACCGCGCGTGCAAGGCGCTAAATTCGAGCCTAAAGGAGCTTGAGGACGATCCGAAATACAAGGCGGATCCGAAAAATTTCGATGACGAATTGGATGAGCGAGATTGAATAGGCGATTTTTGCTCATATACTGTGCACTAAACGCGGCGTTTGCCCTGCTTGGGTTAGCGCTTTGCGGCTCAGCATTTTTCGGCTCGGGCTCTTTCGGCGTACGAGCACTTGCGTGGCTTCTTAGCTTGGAGGCTGGGTTTTTGGGCGCATTCGGCGCGGTATATTTTTCGTTTCGCGCTTACCGCAACAAAATAGAAGATGAGCTAAGAGCCGGCAAATACGATGAAATTTTACGGCAAAGCTCTAAAAATTCTGCCGGTTTTATAAGTGGCGAAACTTCCGCAAACGATATAAATTCCGCAAGCAATGGCGGCAAAAACCGAGGCGGCACAGGCGGCGACGATAAAATTTCATACAGCGAAGTTTACGGCGACAAAAATTTAAAGAGAGAAAGCTTTGAGGGCGTAAATTCAGGCGCCGAAATTTCAAACGCCCAAAATTCCGAAGGCGCAATAAATTTCACAAGCGGCGAGACCCACATCGAAAACGATGGCAGCTGCGCTCTATACGATGAGACCACCGGCGAGTGTGCCGCAAGCTCTACCGACGACGAAGATACCGAAAATTTCACCGCCGAGCGCGACATAACCGCCGCTGGCGAGCGCGACGTAAATTCTACGAAGAGCGACGACAAAACCTCCGCTTGCGACGCGACCGCTTTAGGACATGCCGCCGATAAATTTAATATGAATGGCAGCGCGACTTGTAGCAACTCACACGGCAGCATAAACGACGAAGCTAGCGATAGTTCGCAAGGCGGCATAGGCGCGCACTGTGACGACTTGAAAAATGCAGCGAGCAGCGATCTGAGCGACGGCGTAGATAGCGGCGAGCGGAGCGGCGGTGCAGATAGCAGCAATCATAGCGATGGCACAGATAGCGGCAATCGTGGCGGCGATGTAGATAGCAGCGAGCGGAGCTACGGTACGAGCGATTTTGGGGGTGGGATTGGCGGTGCGCGCGACGGATCAAAGGATGATTTCGGAGGCGCGGACGGCAGCATTGATGATTGGGACGATGAGTGCGAGAGAGGCGAGGTTCGGAGCAACTTTGCTGGGGCGTTTTTCTCTCCGTTTAAAATTTTGTCTTACGCGGCGCTCGTGGCGGCGATCTACCTGCTTGCCAAGCTGTCCTTGCTAAACCCGCTAGCGATTATCTTGGGCGTTACGATCATTCCTCTGGGCACGATGATCGTTGCTTTCGCTGACAAAGACGCGCGCTAAACTCAAACAGCGCGAGTAAGACGCTTTAAATTTTAAAATTTAGCTTCAGCGGGATTGAGCGCAGATCGGCGCAGGATAAAATCGCGGCAACGCCCGCCACCGCGAGCCGTGCCACGGACACCGCGCGTTTCGGCACGCATCCGGGCGGGCTAAATTTATAAAATTTGCGCCGCACATCTTTAAACTTCTGCGTAAATTCAGATCGTCGCGACGAGCGATAGAAATTCTACGCAGCATTTAAGCACGTAATTCTAAAATTAAATTTAACCGCCGCGAATTGCAATTCAGCGCGAAATCCTTATCTATATTTAATTAAATTTTAGCTACCATTATGCAAAATTTGAGGAAACATTATGAATTACGATACCTTAAAAAAAATCTTTTTTCGATTTGATCCAGAAACCGCCCACAAGATCGCAGAATTCGGACTTCGCGCGCTCTATGCGACCCCGGGCGGGCTTGAGGCTTTGGCAAAATTCGGCGTTTATAAAGATGAAATTTTAACTCAAAATATATGGAATTTAAGCTTCGATAACCCCGTAGGTATCGCGGGCGGCTTCGACAAAAACGCCACGATGATCGCGCCGCTGGCCGCTCTTGGCTTCGGACACATCGATTTTGGCACCTTTACGCCGCGTCCTCAAAGCGGCAACGAAAAGCCGCGACTTTTTCGCCTCGTTAGCGAGCAGAGCATCCAAAACGCGATGGGCTTTAACAACGAAGGTGCTGATGTTATCGAGCGTCGCGTGCGAAAAATTTATCCTTTTGTAATCCCGATCGCCGCAAATATCGGCAAAAATAAGGCCACTTCGAACGAGGACGCGCTAAGCGATTACGAAGCCTTGGGTCGTAAATTTAACGGGCTTTGCGATTTTTTCATCATCAACGTAAGCTCGCCGAACACCCCGAATCTGCGCGCTTTGCAAGAAAATAGCTTCATAAGCGAGCTAATCGGAGCGATGAAAAAAATCACGAACAGGCCGCTCGTCTTAAAGCTGGCGCCCGATATGAGCGCGGATCAGGCGATCGCGCTGTGCGAGTGCGCGGTGCAAAGCGGCGCAAGCGGCATCATCATAAATAACACGAGCATCGATTATTCGCTAAGTCCCAACGCTAGGGACTTCGGCGGCTTAAGCGGCAGGCTGATTACCGAAAAATCGCGAAAGCTTTTCGCACAGGTCGCTCGCGAGCTCTTCGGCCGCACGATCCTAATCAGCTGCGGCGGCATAGACAGCGCGCAGGAGGCCTATGAGCGTATCAAATCGGGCGCGAGCCTGGTTCAAATTTTTACTGCCTTTATCTTCAAGGGTCCGTTCGTCGCAAAATCGATCAACGAGGGGCTGGCGGAGCTTTTGCGCGCAGACGGCTTCAATAACATAAGCGAGGCGGTTGGGGCGAATTTAAAAGATCGCGCGGGCGAAGGATACGGCACCAGAAGCGATCAGGCCAAAAATCGCGACAACGGCGCGGATTTGCGCGCTTGCGAAGACAAAGAGGCGGAAACTAAAACGGATAAAATTTCGAGTGCGACCGAAGGTGAGGAAACGAGCGAAATTTCAAACGAGCCCGAAAGTAAGGATACGGACGAAAATTCTAACGACGGCAAAAGCGAAATATCGAGCACCCAAGCGGATGAAATTCCCGCCGTTCAAACAGATGAAATTTCGAGCACTCAAACAGGCTTAAGCTCCGAAGAGGATGAAAATTCCGGCACTTCGGCAAATTTAAACGTCTTAGCAAGCGCAGATACCGCGACGGATCGAAGCTCGGCGGAGCAAAGCGGTGCGAAGAACAAAAATTCAGAGATTAAAAGTAGCGCGAATAACAAAAATTCCGAGGTTAAAAATACAAAACGAAGCAGCGCAAAAAGCAAAAATTTAGAGGCTAAAAGCGCAAAGCAAAGCGGTGCGGATCGAAAGTCGGATAAAATTTCAAAAAGCGCGCCTAAAAGCGGCACAGAGCAAAAACAAAGTCAAATTTCAAAAAGCGGCGTAAGTTCCAAGCGCGGTAAAATTTCAAAGGATGCCTCGCAGAATGACGCTTCGCAGAAAGATGACGCACAGAATGGCGCCTTGCATAAGGACGTCGTGCAGGATAATATCCCGCAGAAGGACGCTACGCAAAAAGACGCCGTGCAGGATAACGCCTCGCAGCAGAAAGATGCCGCAGCTAAATATCTCTCGAAAAGCGGCGCAAAGAGCGAGAATTTAGAGGCCAAAAACGCGAAACAAAGCAGCGCGGCAAGCAAAACCGCCAAAACGAAAACCGAACCAAAAAATAAAGCCGCGAGCAAAGCCGCGCCAAAAAACGACATAGAAAGCAAAAATTCTAAAACTAAAGCCGCGTCAAAAAATAGTGCGGAAAGCAAAAGCTTAAAAGCCAAAAACGCAAAGCAAAGCAGCGCCAAAACTAAAAATTCCGAGACCGAAGAGACCAAAGAGCTTAAAGAGGCCAAAGAAGCGAACGGCGCCCAAGACGCGGAGCAAAACTCAAGCAAAAAACGAAAGGCGAAAAAAGATTAATGTTTCCAAAATTTAAGAAAATCACGCTGCAAAACGGACTTCAAATTTACCATATCCCGATGAATAAGGGCAGCGGCGTCATCAGCGTGGACGTGTTTTACAACGTCGGCTCGCGCGACGAGGTGATGGGCAAAAGCGGCATCGCGCACATGCTGGAGCATCTAAATTTTAAATCCACGAAAAATCGCAAGGCGGGCGAGTTCGACGCAATCGTAAAGGGCTTTGGCGGCGTGAATAACGCAAGTACGGGCTTTGATTACACGCACTACTTCATCAAGTGCGCGAGCTCAAATTTAGAGGTCTGCTTGGATCTTTACGCCGACATCATGCAAAATTTAAGCCTCAAAGACAAAGAATTTCAGCCCGAGCGCAAGGTCGTGCTTGAGGAGCGGCTGTGGCGCACCGATAACGATCCGTTCGGATACCTATTTTTCAGGCTCTATAACGCCGCGTTTTTGTACCACCCGTACCACTGGACGCCGATCGGCTTTCGCAAGGACATCGAAAACTGGAGTATCAAAGATATCAAGGAATTTCACGCTAAATTTTATCAGCCGCAAAACGCCGTGCTGCTGATCACCGGCGACATCGGCGAAAAAGCGGCGTTTGATGCGGCTAAAAAACACTTCGCGCCCGTAAAAAACAAAGGCGAAATTCCGTGCCTTCACTGCACCGAGCCCGCGCAAGACGGCGAGAAGCTTAGCGTTATTTACAAAAACAGCGAGGCGCAGATCGTGGCCGTCGCCTTTAAAATTCCGCCGTTTAACCACCCAGACGCCGCGGCGATCAAAGCGATGGATATATATCTTAGTGGCGGTAAGAGCTCGCTTTTACAGCGCGTGCTGGTCGATGAGAAAAAGCTCGCCAATCAGATCAACATCTACGATATGAGTGCCAAGGACGAGAATTTATTTATAGTCTTTGCCGTTTGCAACCAGGGCGTAAGCGGCGAGGCGCTGAGAGATGAAATTTTAGCGCTGATCGAAAAAGCCAAAAAAGCTAAAATAAGCGACGACGATATGCTAAAGATCAAAAACACCCTAAGCAGCGATCTTATCTACTCTCTCGACAGCGCTAGCAAGGTAGCGCAGATGTACGGCAGCTACATCGTCCGCGGCGATCTGGACGCGCTATTTAGGCTGGAGCGCGAGATCAAAAGCCTGGATAAAAACGCGGTTAAAAAAGCGATGAAGACCTATCTAAGCCTTAAAAGCTCCACAAGCATTATCTTACGAAAGGAAAACGATGAATAAAAATGTCATAATCGGCTCTATGACGGCGCTGATCACGCCTTTTAAAGAGGGCAAACTGGACGAGCAGACCTACTCCAAGCTCATCAAAAGACAGATCGCAAACGGCATAAGCGCGGTCGTGCCCGTCGGTACCACGGGCGAGAGCGCGACGCTGACGCACGACGAGCACCGCGTCTGTATCGAGATCGCCGTAGATGCGTGCAAGGGCACGGACGTCAAGGTGCTAGCGGGCGCGGGCAGTAATGCAACTCACGAAGCGATCGGGCTCGCGCAGTTTGCGCAGGCTCACGGCGCAGACGGAATTTTATCCGTAGCGCCCTACTACAATAAACCCACCCAAAAGGGGTTGTATCTGCACTACAAGGCGATCGCAAGTTCGGTAGATCTGCCGGTACTGCTCTACAATGTCCCAGGGCGCACCGGCTGCGACATCGCCGCGGATACGATCATAAAGCTTTTTAACGACTGCGAGAATATCTACGGCGTCAAAGAAGCCAGCGGCAGCATCGATAAATGCGTCGATCTGCTCGCGCACGAGCCGCGTCTTAGCGTGCTTAGTGGCGAGGATGCGATCAACTATCCGATCCTAAGCAACGGCGGCAAAGGCGTGATCTCCGTTACGGCAAATTTACTGCCCGATTACACGGCGAGACTAACGAAATTTGCGTTGCAAAATGAGTTTTTAAAAGCCAAGCAGATCAACGACGATCTCTACGCGATCAATAAAATTTTATTCTGCGAGAGCAATCCGATCCCGATCAAAGCGGCAATGTATATCGCGGGCCTCGCGCCTAGCTTGGAGTACCGCTTGCCGCTTTGCGAGCCGAGCGCGGAAAACCTCAAAAAAATAGAAAACGTAATGAAACAATACACTATCAAAGGATTTTAATTGACGAACGAATTTAAAGGAAAAACGCTAGTTATCAGCGGCGGTACGAGAGGCATAGGCAGAGCGATCGTTTTAGAATTCGCAGCTGCGGGGGCGAATATCGCTTTTACGTATAATTCCAACGAGGAGCTAGCGACTTCGCAAGCAGCCGATCTTGAGAAGGCTTACGGCATAAAGGCGCGCGCTTATGCGCTCAATATCTTAGAGCCCGAGACCTACAAGGAGCTCTTTGCCAAGATCGACGAGGATTTTGCGCGAGTGGATTTTTTCATCTCAAACGCCATCATCTCGGGTCGCGCAGTCGCGGGCGGATACACTAAATTTATGAGGCTAAAGCCGCGCGGCATCAACAATATCTTTACCGCGACCGTAAATGCCTTCGTAGTAGGCGCGCAAGAAGCCGCAAAACGCATGGAAGCGGTAGGCGGCGGCTCGATCATCTCGCTTAGCTCCACGGGAAATTTAGTCTATATCGAAAACTACGCGGGTCACGGCACGGCAAAAGCCGCCGTCGAAGCGATGGCGCGCTACGCTGCGACCGAGCTCGGCGAAAAAAATATCCGTGTAAACGTAGTAAGCGGCGGACCGATCGAGACGGACGCGCTACGAGCCTTTACGAACTACGAAGAGGTACGCGATAAAACCGCCGAGCTTAGCCCGCTAGGACGCATGGGACAGCCGGAGGATTTGGCGGGAGCATGTTTATTTCTATGCTCGAGTAAGGCTAGCTGGGTGACGGGACACACCTTCATCGTCGACGGCGGAACGACCTTTAAATAATGCTAAATTTACCCAATATTTTAGCGAGCTTTCGCGTTGCGCTGGCGCCGCTGTTTTTTTGGCTGATCTTACTAGCAGGCCATGCAAATGGCGGCATGGTGGGCTCGGTGCACGTCAGCTGGATCGATTATTTCGCCGCGCTAGTATTCGTAATCGCCTCCGTCACGGACTTTTTTGACGGATACATCGCGCGCTCTTGGAATCAGAAGACCAAACTAGGCGCCATCATCGATCCGCTCGCCGATAAGATGCTGACGCTTGCGGGCTTTTTGGGGCTTATGTTTATCGGGCGCGCTAGCCCGTGGGCGATCTATCTGATCCTAATCCGCGAGTTTTTCATCACTGGGCTTCGCGTGGCGATGGCGGGCGACGGCGTAGAGGTCGCCGCGTCTATGGCGGGCAAGGTGAAGACAGTCTTTCAGATGATCGCTATCGGCTGGCTAACGATGCAGTGGCCCTATGCAAACGCCCTGCTCTGGATCGCGGTCGCACTGACGCTATATTCGGGCTTTGAATACGTCGCGGCATATGCTAAGGCTACGAAAAAAGGCTAAATTTTAAAATTTAGACTAGATATAGCTTCCATATTTGAAGACAAAATCGGTATCGTAGAGCGCCAAAACGCACGCTTAAAGCGGGTTTTGGTGATAAAATTTCAGCGTAAAATTTCACCTATACCGACAAACGTAAAATTTTAAAATTTCGCGCTATAAATTGTGAGATAAAATTTTATAGATGTTTAATCTGTACGCGCACAGCAGTGCGCCAAACCTATAAAATTTAAAAGATAAAATTCCGCCGTGCAAAATTCCACGGCGCAGAATTCCGTCTAACCGCCGTGCAAAATTTCAGAGCGGCGCGGCAGTGTTTCAAAACATGGCGGAATTTCAAAGTAAAACGGAATTTCAAAATATACAGCTTTTCAAAAAATAGCGGCATTTCAAAGTGCAAAGCTCCGCGCGGCGAAATTTTATAACTCACTCCGCAAAATCTCGCGGTAAAATTTCGCTTTTAAATTTTAAATTCCTCTCGTCCTCCATCCGCCGCGCGCCTTAATTTAGCTAAATTCATAGCTCGAAACGGCGGCGGGCTAAGCTCAAAAAGCTAACCAAGTTTAAAAAAGCGAGCTAAGGCTTTAAACGGCGATCTAAGCTTAAAATTTACAAAATCATAGTAAGCTTAGCCCATTTTTTACAAAGGTTTGAAATTTGAAAAGCATAATTTTAACGCTGACGATCCTGGCGGTCGGATTTTATTTTTACTCGATAAATTTTATGGTCACGGTGCTGGCGATCAGCTTCCTCATCTTTTTCCACGAGCTGGGGCATTTTTTGGCGGCGCGGGCGCTGGGCGTGGGGGTGAACGTCTTTAGCGTAGGCTTCGGCGAGAAGGTCTTTACCAAGCGCATCGGCGCGACGCAGTACGCCATCAGCGCGATCCCTCTGGGGGGCTACGTGAGCCTTAAGGGGCAGGAGGATTTGGATCCCGCCGCAGCAAGCGCGGATCCCGACAGCTACAACTCCAAAGGCCCGATCGCGCGCATAATCATACTTTTTGCGGGGCCGTTTTTTAACCTGCTGCTTGCGTTTTTGATCTACATCGCGCTGGGCTACATCGGCGTCGAAAAACTCGCACCAAAGGTCGGCAAAATCTCGCCAGGCTCTGCCGCGGCAAGCTCAGGGCTAATGCTAAACGATGAAATTTTATCAATCGACGGCAAGCAGATCCGCGAGTGGGACGACATCTCAAGGCAGGTAACCGCCGCACCGCTAAGCTTGGAAATCATGCGCGACGGCGAGCGGCTGAGCCTGCAGCTCACGCCAAAGCTCGGCGAGAAAAAAACCATCTGGCGCGAGAGCATCAGAGTGCCGCTCATCGGCATTTCGCCCGATTACAATGCGACCGTGACGCTGTATCACAAGGGCGCGAGCTCGCTTAGCTTTGCGTGGGATCAGACGGTGGAGGCATCAAAGCTCATCCTGGTAGGTCTAGAAAAGCTCGCCAGCGGCGTCGTTTCGCCCAAGGAGATGGGCGGCATCGTCGCTATCACCGACATCACCTCAAAGGCGGTCGATTACGGCGCGGCGGTCTTACTCGCGCTCGTGGCGCTAATATCGGTAAATTTAGGGCTCATCAACCTCTTTCCGATCCCTGCGCTCGACGGCGGGCATATCGCGTTTAATCTCTTTGAGCTTATCTTCCGCCGCCCGGTGCCAAAGCGGGTATTCGTGGGCGCCAGCTACGTAGGGATGGGGATTTTAGCGCTTTTGATGATATTTACGGTGCTAAATGATTTCGCTAGAATTTTGGGATTTTACAAATGAGACTGGATGAAATTTTAAAGCGCATTGAGGCTGCAAAAGCAGGCGAGGGCGAAGTGCAGCTAGTCGCGGTAAGCAAAAACGTAGGCACGGATGAAGTGCGCGAGCTGTATTCGCAAGGACAGATCGCATTCGGCGAAAACAGAGTACAGGAGCTAAAGCGCAAAAGCGAGGCCTTGCGCGAACTGCCGTTAAAGTGGCACTTCATCGGCACGCTGCAAAGCAACAAAATCAATCAGCTCATCGCTCTGCGCCCGACGCTGTGGCAGAGCTGCAACAGTTGCGAGCTCGCGCTTGCCGTAAATAAGCGGCTAACTTATCCGCTAGATACGCTGCTGGAGATCAACGCTGCGGGCGAGAGCTCCAAAACGGGGCTCGATAAAAACCGCGCGGTGGAGGAGTTTTTGCGCATCAAGCAGGAGTGCAAAAATCTAAATTTAATCGGCGTGATGAGCATCGGCGCACATGTGAGCGAGCCCGCGCAGATCGCGCGAAGCTTCGAGGCAAGCCGCGAGATCTTCGACGCGCTCGTGCCGCACGGCGCGCGGATCTGCTCGATGGGGATGAGCGATGATTTTGAGCTCGCGATCAAATGCGGCTCGAACATGATCCGCCTCGGTAGAATTTTATACGCCTAAGCCCCGAGGGACGGGCCTTAGCGCGCAAGCAAATTTTATACCGCTTTTATTAGGCGGCGCGCTTGATTTGCCGCGCGAGCTAAATTCGGCGCGTAACTTGAAATTTAGCGCAATGCTTGATTTTACGTGCTACTTAAATTTAGCGCGTTATTGAAATTTTACGCAGCGCAACAACACGGCATCAAATTTTAAACCTCAATAAAATTTTATTTGCAGCGATGCAAATTTTAAAGACGTGAGAATATAAAATTCTAAGCGCAATCCATATAAAGACAGAATCTTAAAAGGCGAAATTTCAAGTGGCGGCAGCTGGCGTATATCGCGCGCACGCTGGTTCAGGGCGCGAAAGCGATCTTTATGGACGAGCCGACAAACGGGCTGGACTTCGGCAATCAGATCAAGCTACTCGAGATGATAAAAGCGCTGGGGGACGAGAGCTACACCTTCGTGCAGACGACGCACTACCCGCGGCATGCAAAGTTTGTTTCAAATTTGACGCTGTTTATAAAAGACGGCGAAATTTTAGCTTTTGGGCGCAGCGAACAGCTCATAAACGCCGAAAATATCGATAAAATCTACGGCATAAACTACAAAAGATACGAGGATAGATTATAAATTTTACCGTTAAATTTAGCTGAATTGGGATAAAATTGCGCGTATAGAATAACTTTTCGGCGACAAAACGGCGCGCCCTATAAAATGCCGTGTGGGTCGCGGCTGCGGCAATGTAAGCTGCAAACCGAATTGCTGGCGAGCAAAACGTCTAAATTTAAACGATAAATTTAAAAGGAAAATCATGACTCCGCGCGAGATATTTTTAAACGGCTGCGCCGAGATCGCGGCGAATTTCACGGACTTCAAGCCCTCGCAAAAGGGGCAAAAACTAACGAAGCTTGCAAGCGATAAGGAGATTTCGTTTGAAATTTATTTTAGCTCCAGCATGCGCAATTACTCCGGTAGCGTGAGCATCCTATCGCAGGTCGCGATCTACTGCAAGCGCCTAAAAAAGCTAATGCAAGAGGAGCTGCCCTACTCGAGCGACCTTGTTTTCGTATCGCACCTTGGCTATCTCGCGCCGCGCAGGCAGTTTCGCGACTGGCAGCTCGCGGGTGCCAGCTTCGAGCCCAGCGTTCGCGAGATTAGCGCAGCTATCAAGGACTACGCGCTGCCTATTTTTGAGCTTTTTGAGGACAAGCGCAAGGCGGTGGAGTTTATGATGCAGCGCGGGGCTAAATTTAACAAAAATCTAAGCGCCTTCGATCTGCGCCCGATCTACTTTATCTTTTATTTCGGCGGCAGGGACGCGGCGGAGGCGTTTTTTAACGTCTGTCTAAGCGATTGCACGCACAAAGGGCGATTTTATAAGCTTTATGAAGAGCTTGCAAACGGCACAGAGGCGGATTTTAGTAGGAGTTTGTTTTGGAGCGATACGGAGGCGAAATTTGCATTTGTAAAAGGACTTAGAATTTTAAATGGCTGAAGCTTTAATTCAAATTTTAATCGTAATTTTTAGCGTCTTGCTCCTGGGCGAGACTACTTGGACGCTTTTTTGCCGCAACCCTCGCAAGCTTAGTCCGAGCTGCCTTGCCGCGATAGATGGGATAAGCGAAGCAAGCGCGGTAAAAAGGCTTTCCATGCGACCGTTTTTGTTCTGGCTGGAGCGGTTTTTTATCTCGTGCGAGAGCCTTTGGTTCGATCAGGATTTCATCTACGTTTTTGACGGACAGAAGCTCGCGGCGAGGTATAAATTTGAGCAAATTTTGACGCTTGAAGCCACAAAAATACGGATAAATCATGCTAGGATTTGGCGGATCCGCTTTGCTGGCGGCGCGAGCAAGCTTGAACGCGGCAGCACGAACAAGCCCGAGCAAGACGGCGCGAGCGAGTATAAATTTGTGCCCGCTGCTTCGATTTTTACGCCGAGCTTTAAAGAATTTTTGCAAATTTTACGCGAGAAAAACAGAGGAGCGATCAAGACGGAGTCTAGATTTTGGGAGACCGTTTAACGCGGCAGAATTTTACAAAGCGGATTTGCAAAAAAATAGAAAAGGTGCGGAGCTTTCAGGCGCGATCGTCACAAAGGGCGGCAAAAGCTATGCGCGAAACCGCAAGAGGCGATAAATAGATAATGGGAGGCAAAATGAAACGCTGGAGCAAACTTCAAAAACGGCTTTACGAGCTCGTGGATGAAAGCATTGATTTTAAGCTCCACTGCACGGTTTATAGGATGCAAAGCAGGCGCGGCAACACGGATTTGCCGCGATATTTTATCACGCTTGCGGGCGAGATTATTTTTGATTACCCAAAGGATTTCGTACTAAAAAGCGGCGGCGTAAAAAGCCTAGCACAGGGCGCTCTAGCGAAAATTTATCCGTATGGTAACGACATAAGCGACATCGGTGAGCTTATACGCGAATATATCGACACGCCCAAAGAGGAGCTGTTTGCAAAGCACTTTGGTGCCGATGAATGGGGGCTTGCAAATATCCTAAAGGCCGCCGACAAACGTATCGGCAAAAGGAGACTGTAAATTTTATCCAAAAACAAGAAAAATCAAGCGATGCAAAAGGTGATAGCGGCTAGATTGGGAGCTTTGCAATAAATCCACAGCGGCGATTTAAATGCGGAGCGAACAAGCGCGGGCGACAGACTAAAAATTTTGATTTATGAGCGGACTTTTAAAATTTAGCTTCGATCGTTCGGTGAAAATTTAAAGAATTTAGAGCAGATAAAATACGCAAAGGTGGGCTTGCCTTAGCATTTTTCGCCGGGTGGTTTGAAATTTTAGGCGGGTTTGGGCACGGCGCATAAATTTACGCTAAAATATGACGAAAAAATCGGTGCGATCTGCCCGCAAAATTTTAGAAAGGATAGTTATGATTTTAGCTTTAAACTACGATAAAATCGACTTTGATGCGCTTTATAAGACGCAAAAAGCAAAGAGCTCATTCGGCAAAAAACTGGCCGAGCATTGGGACAAAAAGGCGTCCAGCCTTAACGAGGGCGTGATGAAAAGCGCCTACGCGCGAGTTTATAGACAAGGTCGATTTTACAGGGCGCTTCAACGCTGCTTGATTTTGCATGCGGAACAGGCGCGCTAAGCGTGCTGGCGGCGGAAAAGGTGGATCAAATTTACGGCTATGACTTTTCGCCCAAAATGCTGGAATTTGCCCGCGAGAATGCTCAAATTTACGGTGCGAAAAACGCGAAATTTGCGCAAAAGGCCTTTGAGGACGACTGGTTGGACGTGCCTGTATGCGACGTGGTTTTAGCCTCGCGCTGCCTTGAGGTGGACGATCTAAAAACTGCGCTTAACAAGCTTCTTTCAAAGACCAAAAAATCGCTTTACATCACATTTAAGGTCGGCAGCTTCGTAGATGAGCGGATTTTGCAGGCGCTGGGGCGCGACGTGCAAAAGAGGCCCGACTTCGTCTATCTCATCAATATTTTATTTCAAATGGGCTATTTGCCGAGCCTCAGCTACATCAAAGCCCCGTGCCACGGCGGCGGAGCAAAGAGTGCGGAGGAGTTTGTGCAAAAGACGCGTTGGGGGCTTGGCGACGAGCTAAGCGAAACGGAGGAGGCGCAGCTAGCGGAGTATTTTAACAGCGGCAAATACGAGCCAAAGCGGGATTTTATGCACTGGGCGTTCGTGCGGGTGGATAAAACGGATGAGCTTTAGCTTGGTTGCTTTATTTTATGAATGAAGCAGGATAAATTTTGAAGCTAAATTTAGCTAGAAAAGAAGCGTAAATTTAGCTTGCTAAAAATTTTATCGATCAAATTGCGATAGCCGGTAAGTATTCATTTTTAAAAATTTAATGAGAAATCGGGATCGCTTGTCTGCCAAAAAAAAGAAGCAAGTCAAAAAAGCTTGCTTCATTAAATTTAAAACGCTACGGAGTAAAAAAAGCAAAATTTGAGCTAAAATAACCGAGAAAGGCGGTAAAAATGCAAAAAGACAAAATCCCCGCGGACATCAGCCAAATTCCGCAAGAAATTTTAAAAAGCTACGATAGATTTCGCTTTTGTAGATATCTGTTTTTTGGGACGCTTTTGACCTTTCTCATTTATATCATCGTGTTTCTTGCGTTTGTAAATGATGCGCCCATAATGTCGTTTTTATGCATGCTCGCGCTATCTGCGATAAATATACTCGTCTGCCTAAACAGGCTGAAGTATAAAAAATACGCCCTGCTTTTATTTAGCAATGCAGATAAGGCCTTTATGCTTATATGAATACATGTGGCTGCGATATTTTACGTCCTTTATGCTTTGGTCGGATTTTATTTACAGATAAAATATCACATAGACTGGGATACACGTCAGATTATACCTGCTATTTTTATCGCTATTCCGGTGGCGATAATAACATATAACGCAAATCCGGAATTTGACGCCGATGAGACCGTGTATCTACCGGCGCCAAAATCGCAAACAAAAATCGGCGGAGCCATCGCTGATAAAATTTCCGGCGAGCAAAATTTTAACAAAACAAACGGCGAGGTGCAAGCTACCCAAGATGAAGCCGCTAAATTTGAGCAAAAATTTAATGACGCGAGCCTTGTGGCAGAATCTATCCAAAGCAAAGAGGAAGCGCTGGAGTACGGCAAAGCTCTAGCACAAATTGCAAAAAATTTAAAGCAAAAATATCAACTTCACCGTTTGATTAGATTTGCTTTCGCGAGTTTTGCGACAACGGTTTTTTTGATTTTATTTTTATCGGATTCGTACGAATTACACTGGGCGTTTATAATTAGCGCGTTTGTACAATTATATTTTCTTTTCAAAGCGCAGATACAGCAAACTTTTCATATAAAATCCCGAAAAAGGCAATACGATTTTCGCGATAGAAAATTTTGCGATTGTGACGCTAGTTTTGTATCTCCCACTCTCGGAATTGCTCTTTTCTCAAGGACGAAGTTACGATAATATGGCTCTAATTCTTGGGTATCTGTATTTGCCGATAGCTCCGATATTGTTTATAACGACCATCGTTTGCCTAGCACGCAACTTAAGCGTTTATAAAGAGATAAAAGAGTGAAATTAGTAAAATTTAAACGAATTTTTAAATAACTTTATCGCTCAAATATACTTCATCAGCTCCTTGTCAGAGTATCCTTTTGCTGTGGAATGACAGCTTAAATTTAGAATTTAAATTAATCTAAAGCAGCACTTTGCACCTTTAAATTTACAAGCCCGCCATTTTTATCTGCGTTTATTAAAACGCTTTAAATTAGCTGAATGTAGAAGTAAGAATAAAGAAGCGTGGATATTTTAGGCATAGCAAATGCGTTTAAATTTGATCTTAAACGCTCAAGATTACTGCGTTAGCTTGCATTTCAGCGCCTCTTGTAAAAGCGCATTGGCTACTACTCTCTCTTTTTTTACGAAGATAAAATTTTCGCCGTATTCGCTCTGCAGCTCGCTTTGCGGATCGGCGCCCGTATGCATCACTATGATATTTGCTTTTAAATTAGAGCCGTTTAGCATCTTAGCGACTATGTCGAGCTTTTGCTGATTTGCGATCGTCAGGATGATGACCGACGCATCGCGCGCATGCAGCTCGTCGATCGCGGTTTTTTGCATTATATTTACAAAGTATATATTCTCTCCGCGCGATTTGCCCAGATCAACAAGCTCTAAATCGCTCTCGGCGACTACGTATAGCAGCCCCTGATCTTTAAGGCGGAGCACCACCTCCTGCCCTATCCTGCCATAGCCTGCTACAATGATGTGATTTTTCATCGGCGGGATTTGAGTTTTATGCTCCTCATCCTCGAGCTTTTCAACTTTAGACTCGAAACGGTTGGCGATTTTGTTTAAATTCTTAAGAATAAACGGCGTTAAAATCATCGTCGCAGTTACGACTGTAATTAAAATTTGCCCGTTTTCCTTACTTAGCATATCGCGGCTCATCAACAACGAAAATATCGCCAGCGCAAACTCTCCTATCTGGCATAGCGACAGCGCCGCTTTTAGCGCTATCCTTTTGCCGGTCGAGAGAAATAAGATCGCGTAAATCACTACCGTTTTAAGCGCCATTATAACGATAATAGCGAGCAGGATTAGCCCATAGTGCGAGACGATAACTTCAAAATTTATCTGCATGCCAATCGTGATAAAAAAAAGTCCCAGCAGTATGTCTCGAAACGGCGTCAGATCAGCCTCTATCTCGTGTTTATACTCGGTTTCTGCGATGAGCATACCCGCGATGAACGCGCCCAGCGTGTACGAAAAGCCAAAAACATGCGCCAAAAAGCTAGCCCCCACGACGGTAAAAAGGATGGTCGCGATGAAAATTTCTTTAGAATTTGTCCTTACGACGTAGTAGAGGAAGCGGTTGAAAGCAAATTTACCGAGCACGAAAAGGATCACTACCACTATGGCGGCGCTTACGGCGGTTTTTAAGATTAGATAGTTCACGGGGGTATTGTCGGTCGAGCCGAATATGTCAATCATAAGCAAGATGGGGATGACGGCGAGGTCTTGAAAGAGCAGGATGCCAAGCACCTTGCGCCCGTAGTTTTGGTTGATTTCGCCTGTTTCGTTGAGCGTTTTTAGCACGATCGCCGTAGAGCTAAGCGCGAGCGCAAGCCCGATAATCATCACAGTTTTTATGTTTCCGCCGAAAGCTTGATCGATGATGAGCGCTAAGATAATACCGGTGCCGAGCACTTGGAGTATGCCGTTAAAAAATACGTCCTTTTTCATACTCATGAGGTGATGGAAACTAAACTCAAGCCCGATGGTAAACATCAAAAAAACAATTCCGAATTCTGCCAGCTCAGACATATGGGCATTTTCGACACTGCTTAGACTATAGATCTGCGAAAAGCACACGCCCGCAACGATATAGCCGATGATGGTGGGAATTTCAAAAATTTTAAAGACGATATTTAGCACTATCGCAAGCGCAGTGATCGCAAGAAATAGCTCTATAACAAGCTCCATTAACTCCCTTTTTTGTAAGATTATGCATAAAATTTAGCGCTAAATTTATTGTCAAATTTTACATTATCCGCGACCATTTACCGGAGGCGATAATCGATGAAATTTTATCTTTTCATATAAATTTACGGGTAAATTTTATAATGTGATTTTACTAAAATCCCGCTTAAAAATAGAGAAATTATGTCGCACTTTATCGCTAAATTTAGAGGCTCGCGGCAAAATTTTAAAATCTAACACGGCTTGGAATTTTAAATTTTAAAACCAAATTATATCAAGGTGGTTTTTAAATTTAATCGCAAGCAAATTCGCCCGGGTTTGCTTAGCGCAACTTAAATTTAACGCGCCCACAAATCCTCTCTGAAAATCAAAATTTATCGCTTGAACCTACGCTTAAGAGGCGATCTTGCTTTTTGATAGCATTAAAATTTCAGCTTGTAGCACCAGGATCCGATTTTTGCTGAGCTTTAAAATTTTTATTTCGCAAACTTTAATCTGTCTCTCCGCCAAGCTCTAAAATTCTAGCCCGCAGCTCCTCGATCTCGCGCTCATACTCGGCAATCCTTTCTTGCAGGCGAAAGATCACATCCACGCCCGCAAGATTGACGCCAAGCTCCTTTGTAAGGTTTAAAATCATGCGTATGCGGTCCATATCATGCGCCGAGTACAGGCGCATCTTACCCTCAGTGCGCCCCGGGCTTACGAGCCCTTCGCGCTCGTATTGCCGCAGTGTCTGCGGATGGATATCTAGGACCTTCGAAACTATCGATATGAGATAAACCGGCTCATCATAATCATGCATTTTGATGCCTCCTTATAGCTTTTGCAGCGCGGCTTTGACGTCCTCATCCAGCGAATCAACGTCTGGCAAGACGACATTTACCACCGCGTATAGATCGCCTAAAATTTTACTCTTGCGGTTTTGTACGCCGTAGCCTTTTAAGCGGTATTTCTGCCCGTTTTTGGTATTTTTTGCGACCTTTATCGTTGCGCTTTTGCTCGGCGTCGAAATTTCTACCTTTCCGCCAAACAGCGCTGTTTTCAAAGGAATATCTATTTTTTTGAAAAGATCGTCGCCTTCGCGGCTATACTCGGCGCTTGGCGCGATTTTTATCTCTAAAATTAGATCGCCGCTTTGAGCGCCTGATTTTTGTCCTTTTCCCCTGATGCGTAGCTTTTCGCCCGCATTGATGCCCGCAGGTACTTTAAATTTAACCGTCTCGCCGCCCACGCGCACGCTCATCTCGCCGCCTTGTATCGCGGTTTCAAAAGGAATTTCAATCGAGCTGTGCGTATCTAGGCTCTGCGCGCCGCCAAAGCCGCCACCGAAACTACTGCCGCTAAAGCCACTAAAACCTTCGCCGCCACCGAAAGAGCTGAAACTAAATCCACCGCGCGAGCCTGCACTTTTTGCGCCGAAGGAGCCACCGAAAATGCTGTTTAGGATGTCGTTTAGATCGCCCATGTTCGCCGAGCCCTGCGCGAAATCGTGGAAATTCTGTCCGCCGAACATCTCGTCGCCGTGGCGGTCATACTGCGCCCGCTTTTTCTCGTCGCTTAAAATTTCATACGCGGCGTTGATCTCTTTAAATTTATCCTCAGCTCCTGGTTCTTTATTGATATCCGGGTGATACTTGCGAGCCAGCCTGCGGTAAGCTTTTTTAATCTCCTCGGCGCTTGCTGATTTATCCACGCCTAAGGTTTCGTATAAACTGCTTGTGCTTGCCATTTTAATCCTTAAAATCTTAAAATTTATGTAGATTATATCATAAAACTTTAGTGAGTGTCAATCAAGTTTGCTAAATTCTATTTATAAATTTTAATTTTGCGTTAAGAATATATTAGCGGACAAAATTTATAATTCCGCCAAAATTTCATTATCACAAAGGAAGCAAAAATGAAAAAATCGATCATCATATCGATAGCCTTAGCAGGTGCGCTTTTGGGCGCTAGTATCGACATTAAAGAGGCTCCAAGTAATTATGAGCGCGTAAATCCGGGCTTTAATCAAGACGTGGTGCTTTCGTATCACAGCTCGCTTGCGGACGTAAAAAAATCCGTCGTCAATATCGCAACTAAAACCAAGATCAAAGCAGGCAATAGCCCGATGTCGCAGATGTTTGACGATCCGTTTTTTAAGCAATTTTTCGATTTTGACATTCCGCAGCAGCAGGAGCGTGAGGGAAGCTCGCTAGGCTCTGGTGTCATCATCTCCGAAGACGGCTATATTGTCACAAATAATCACGTAATAGAAAATGCCGACGAAATCGTAGTTACGCTACTAGAGGGTGATAAAGAGTATAAGGCCAAGGTAATCGGCACCGACCCCAAAACCGACCTTGCGATCATCAAAATCGACGAAAAAAATCTCTCTGCGGTTAAATTTGCCGACTCGTCCAAGGCTATGGAGGGCGACATTGTATTTGCTATCGGAAATCCTTTCGGCGTGGGCGGCACCATCACTCAAGGCATAATCTCGGCGCTAAATAAAAACAATATCGGGTTAAATCAATATGAAAATTTCATCCAAACCGACGCTTCGATTAATCCGGGCAACTCAGGCGGCGCGCTAGTGGATAGTCGCGGCGCGCTTTTGGGGATAAATTCCGCCATTTTAAGTCGCGGCGGCGGAAATAACGGCGTAGGCTTTGCGATCCCTTCAAATATGGTAAAAGAGATCGCTGAAAAGCTCATCACAAACGGCAAGATCGAGCGTGGCTTTATAGGCGTTACGATCTCGGATATGTCTAAAGACCAAAAAGAGCTCTATGAAAGCAAGGAGGGCGCGCTAATCTCAAGCGTAGAAAAGGATATGCCAGCCGATAAAGCAGGTATCAAGCGCGGCGATTTGATTACCAAAATAAACGGCAAATCTATCAAAAACGCCAACGAGCTAAAAAATTTAATTGGCTCAATGGCTCCAGGAAGCTCAGTGGATGTAGAATTTGAACGCGACGGCAAAAGCAAGAGCACGACTATCAAGCTAGACGCGATGAAATCCGACTCCACCACCTTAGGCTCAGCCGGCGAAAACTCACAAAGCGCGATAGAGGGGCTAAAGCTAAGGACGTTAAATGACAGCTTACGCCGCAAATATAACCTCGACGACGATGTCTCGGGCGCCCTCGTCTTAAGCGTCAAAGATGGTTCAAAAGCCGATGATTACGGCTTTGAGGTAGGCGACGTGATCATCCAAGTCGGTCAAAACGATGTCAAAAGCTCAGACGACTTTGATCGTTATATCAAAGATTATAAGGGCAAAAAGACCCTAGTCTGGGTTATCAGACGCGGAATTCCGCAAGGTCTTGTGATCCGCTAAGCTCGATTCGCGAGGCTTTAGCGGCGAGAAACGCGCAAGCGTTAAAATTTAACCGCGACAAGCCCAGCTCAAAGCATTAGCGGAACATTGAAAGTAAGCAAACAGAAGCTTTTGAGATTTTGAGCTTTCTAGCAAGCGAAATTTCTAGCTTTCGAGCGCAAAAGATGCATAAACTATAAAAATGGGCTTTTGGCGAGCATAAAAGCTGCCGAAAGCCCTCTGCTATTTTAAAGCACCTTCGCCGAAAGCCCTTTGTTATTTTAAAGCACCTCCGCCGAAAGCCTAGATTTCGCTTGAAATTCTTAGAATTTTGCCCCCTCCATTGCTTTTATTTTCACTTAGAATTTTTAAAATTTAACCCTCCGCGCCGCTACTTTATCGTTTTTATCGCCTCGTCTGGAACTGCTTTAAAATTTTAATCTCTTTGCTAACAACATACCGCAGAAGTATGTGCTTCTAACCTAGAATTACTTCAAATTTTAATTCCTCTTGTATATTACTTCATTTTAAATTCTACAAATCCAAATTTTATAAAATCTATGTCCTACCCTACTTCTCATTATCAGAAACTGCTGCCTTTTTATTCTAGCGCTTTTCTCGCAGCGTCGTTTCTTGGGAATCCCGCTGGCTAAATTTTAAGGTCGGAATTTTAAAATTCCATCATTTTGTAATCGTAATTTTTCGTTTAAGCTTCGATAACAAAAATAAGCTGAAATTTTACTTTATTATCGAAAACGTTGCATCGCAATACCCATTTTTTCGCATTAAGCTACTTTTTGTTAGAAATTGTATTAAATTTATTGTAAATAGGTATTTTTATAGTATAATGGATAGTTTTTATTTTTTACGAAGGATTACAACTATGAAAGATATTAAGATACCGATTATTTCCGGTTTAAGTTTGGCGGCATGCTTAGCCATTGCTCCTTCACAAGCTTTAGCCGGTAACGGAGTCATAACGGTAACTAAAAGCGACGGCACCCCAAGTCAATTATATAAATCATCAGGCGAAAATTACTCGGGCGGCTTTGAAAGTAAAGCAAATGTTCACGGACAAAACGATAATAATATCGTAACAATAAGAGGCGTTACCTCGGGTGGTGAAATTACCTGGAATCGCACGATCTATGGTGGAGGTAATGGCGATGGCACTCCCGAAGGATCTGACTTCAAATATAGACAAACTAGCTCGGCGGAAAATAATACGCTCAACGTTAGTAACGGCGCTACAGTAGCGATACTTGTAGGCGGCGAAGGAAAAGGTGCCAAAAACAACACGGTTAACTTGAATAATGCAGAAGTAAATAATGTCGTACTCGGCGGTAATGGCACATGGTTCGGTAGAACAAATGCTAGCGGAGACGCTATCCATAATGTCGTAAACATAAGCGGTGCTACTAAAGTATTCTACGGCGGCTTTCCAAATTTTGAATACACTGCGGTAATGGGCGGTAGAGCGACCGGTACAAGCCAGGCAAATAATAATGAAGTAAATATCAGCGGTACGCCTACCATTGCTGGCAGGATTGCTGGTGCTGGAGTACAAAACGGCGGCGCAGACGGCAATAAAGTAAATATTACCGGTGTTGTAAATTTAACAAACGTAAATGGAGTAATAGCCGCAGAAAATAGCACCGCCACTTTACAAAATAATATCGTCACTATCAATAACGATGGTGCTGTAGTTACCGATGTTTTAGTCGCTAATGGTACGGGTGGTGGTATTAGCGGTCCTGGTGGTAAAGCAACAGCTAAAAATAATCATGGCAAGCTGATAAAAGGTACAGTCGGAAATATCAACGGCGCGTATATGGTTAGCAAAACCGAAAAAAATCACTCTACTATCGAGGGTGGTCATGTAACTAACTACGTATACGGAAGTTATTATAGAAACGACGCCCATGATCTTAAATCTAATAGCAAAGGCGATTATGTTACCATTAGCGGCGGTAAAGTAGATAAGGCAATTTATGGTGCTTTTACATATTACGGCGATATAGATGGGGCTCATGTAGATATGAACGGTGGTAAAGTCGTGGGTGCAAATGTTGCTGGCGATGACGGAGTATTTGGTGGGCTTAGCTACGACGGTAAGGTTAATAATAGCTATTTGGAGTTAACCGGCGGTCAAATAACCGGCGATGCGATCGGCGGAAGAAGCAACAATAAAGATGTCGCGAATAACTACGCAAAAATTAATGGCAATGCAAAAATAGGCGGAAGACTGATCGGCGGAGAGAGCCGCGGCGGAACGGTTACTAATAGTTATTTAGATCTGACCGGCGGCGAGATCGGTCAACAAGCCATAGGCGGCAAGAGCAAAACAGGCGCTTCAAATAATAAAGTAACCTCTACCGGTACGACTTTTAAAAAGAGCGTTACCGGCGGAGAAAGCTCTAACGGCGCCGTAACCGGCAGTAGGGTGTTTTTGACTAGCTCCAAAGTCGGCGAGAATATTTACGGCGGTAACGCTGCAGGTGGCAAAGCGGAAGATAACCACGTCAAACTTAGAGGGAATAACGTCGTAACCGGTGAAATTTACGGTGGCATATCCACTACTAACGATGCTTCAAGAAATATCGTAGATATAGAAGACGGCGAAGTAGGCGGCACGATTTTTGGCGGAAGAGGCGTAAACTCATTTAACAATACCGTAAATTTAACTCGCACTCACGCTAAAAATCAAGTCAACGGTGGCGGCGTTAATACGAGCGGCGGTAGTGCCCACGATAATAAAATAACCTTAGACAGCGCTAAGGTGGACGGCATCGTAAGTGGCGGCCAAGCTAATAGCGGAGATGCCGCAAAAAATATCGTAACGGCGCAAAATAACTCAAAAATAAATTCCGTTATCGGCGGTCAGTCTTCAAGCGGAGCTGCTAAATTAAATGAAGTACACTTAAGCGATAGCGCCGTAACGAAAGAAATTTACGGCGGATATAGCATAAGCAATAATTCAGAAGAAAATATCGTAAATTTAACAAATACTACCGCGAATGATGAAGTCTACGGCGGATTAAGCTCACAAAAAGCTGCCGATAAAAATACTGTAAAATTAAACGGCGGCGAAGCTAAAAAGAATGTTTGGGGCGGACACGGTCGCACCGGCACCTCACAAAACACCGTGACGGTAGAGGGAGGCGCACTGGTAGCGGGCAACGCACTGGGCGCAGAGGCGACAGCCGGCAGCGCAACCAATAACACCGTAAATGTCGATAGCGGCAAAGTTACCGGTGACGTAAAAGGTGCAAAAGCTAGCGGTAGTGCAACCAATAACACTGTAAATTTAAAAGGTACCGCTAGAGTTGACGGTAACGTCTACGCTGCAGATGCCACTAGCGGTAGCGGCAACAGCGTAAATTTCCATAGCGGAAGCGTAGGAGGAACGATATACGGTCTATCTAATACAAGCGGCACCAATAATGCTCTAAACGTATATAACGCCTCTACTCAAAAAACCGCAGGCGATATAGCAAATCTTAACGTATTAAACTTCGATGGAATTTCAAACGCTAACGGTAGCGCTGCAACTGCAGCTTTAAATTTAACCGCTACCGGCAATACCGATATCAATAACGCTAAGTTCCAACTAAACGGAATAGATTACGATCCAAGTAGCGATAGCTACGGCTCACTTAATATAGAGGAGGGTAAGGAGTATTATCTAATTAAAAACGGAGGCGATTACTCAAATTTCAAAGAGAAAGCCAAGCAGCAGACAAACGTATTTAATATCACCGATGCTTCTACCTATGAGATCTCTTTAAAGGGTATGTTAAAGAGCACGGATAAGCACTCCATATTTATCCAAGGGGTAAAGGATACCAAACGCAATATCTCATCCGATAAAAACTTCGATAGCGAAGAGGTCTTAAAATATGATCCGGATCTTAGCGCAGGTACTATAATCAACGTAGGTAAAGCAGGCGAGAATAAAAACTTTAACGGACTTAAAATAAATACGGTAAATACCGATCCTGCTAAACCTATAAAAGCAACCGTTACTCTAGTAGAGGGTAATAATATAGGAACCATTACCGGCGATGACGACGATACTTTAAAGATAGGTAAAGATGACGGCTCTATGACTCCTGGTAGTATAGAAGCTGAAAACATCGCAGGCTTTAAGAAGATCGACTTTAATCTCCCTAACAACTACAACGGAAACGATCCTGCACTTAAGCTTACCGGAAGTACTATTACCGATCTTAGCCAGACAAATGTTAATGTAAATACCAATAACCTTGATGATAACAAAGACTATAAGTTAATCAGCAAGGATAACGGTACTATAAACTTCCAAGATAGAAGCACCCAAAAAGATCAGGTCTATACCATTACAGATAAAGACCACTACCAATATGACGGTGAAACCTTCCGTAAACAAAACGCCGACAAAGAGCTTGTATATAGAAAGGGCACCATTACAGATGCTTGGATAGATAACGGTTTCGATAGCGGTGAGCTAACCAAGAACCAAGCTAACAATGCTGCCCAAGCAGGTGCTCATAAGCTATTCGGTAATAAAAATAACACCGTAAACGTATCTCAAAGCGCAGGAGATCTAAACGGTAAGAATATAAGCTCCGGTAGAGCAGATGTCAAAGATAGCGTAACTCCAAATACCGTCTATAACAATAAAACCATAGTTAAGGGCGGAACAAATTTTGGTAACGTAAATGCAGGTTACGGCGATAGCGGAACCCAAGAGGTTCACCACAATGAGCTAAGCTTTGAAGATAGCTCAAAAGGTGCGGTGGTAAACGGAAACATTAGCGCAGGCTACTCCCTAAACGGAAACGTTCACGATAATACCGTAACTACAAACGATACCGTTATTAATGGAAACGCTTACGGCGGTGAAGCGGCAAATGGTAATGCAGATAGCAACACCATAACTCTAAACGACGGCAAAGTTACCGGTGACGTAAAAGGTGCAAAAGCTAGCGGTAGTGCAACCAAT
>NZ_CAJPRT010000009.1 GCF_905373215.1 uncultured Campylobacter sp. | reverse complement strand
GCTCGAGCATTTTTATTTAACGGCTTGCGCCGCATATTTAGAATTTTAAATTCTACATAAAATTTAAAACCGCAAGCCGCAAAGTGTTTCGGCACGACGGATATAAAATGGAGGCAAAATTTAAAATTTACCCGCTGCAAGCCGCGATCAGGATGCAGCGAGTAAATTTGGCAATTTCGGGTAAATTCACGAGCGAAAATAAATTTTACAAACTCCAGCGTAATTTTATAAAATCTCCCTAAAATCATACCCTGCGTTTTTTAGCGCCCAGGCGATGTCCTCTTGATGAGCCTTGCCTTTGGTCTCAAGCGTGATCGTAATCTGCGCGTCGCCGTACTCGATATTGGTCGAGAAGCGGTCGTAGTCGATCTTGACGATGTTTGCGTTGGCGCGGCGCAAAATTTCGGTAAGCCCGGTAAGCGCGCCCGGCTTATCGACGAGCGTGACATTGATCGTCATCTTGCGGTGCGATTTAATAAGACCCTTTTCGATGATGATGTTTAGCATCTGCACGTCGATGTTGCCGCCGCTTAGGATGATGCCGATCTTTGCGCCCGCGGGGAATGCAAATTTCGCGTTCATCAGCGCCGCTACGCCCGCCGCGCCCGCGCCCTCGACAATGATTTTTTGCTGCTCGAGCAGATAGAGTATCGCGCTTGCGATCTCCTCGTCATCGACCTGCACGAACTCATCGACGCACTCGATGATCGTAGAAAGCGTGATCTCGCTAGTATCCCGCACCGCGATGCCGTCGGCGATGGTGCGGACGGATTTGGAATTTAGCGGCTTTTTCGCGACGAAGCTATCGTGCATCGCGGGCGCGCCCTTGGCGGCTACGGCGATGATTTTGATATCCGGGTTGATCTGCTTGGCGCAGCTGCAAACCCCCGTCGCAAGCCCGCCGCCACCAACCGGAACGACGATGTATTCAAGATCTGCAACCTCTTCGATCATCTCAAGCGCGATCGTGCCTTGGCCCGCTTGGACGAACTCGTCGTTGAAGGGATGCACGAACGTCAGATTATGCTCTTTCGCATATTCCAGCGCAAACGCATACGCCTCGTCGAAATTATCGCCCTTTAGGATGATCTCTGCGCCCAGAGCCTTCGTGCCGCTTACCTTAAGTAACGGCGTGGCCTCAGGCATTACGATCACAGCATGCACGCCGAATTTTTGCGCGCTCATCGCTACGCCTTGTGCGTGATTGCCCGCGCTTGCGGCTATTACTCCATGTGCCCGCTCCTCATCCGTTAGGTGCGCAATTTTATTGTAAGCGCCGCGAATCTTATATGCGCCGGTGCGCTGCAAATTCTCGCTTTTGAGATACACTTCCGCGCCGTAAAGCTTGCTGAGCTTCGGCGCCAGAGCAAAGGGCGTTTTATAGACGAAATCGTTTATCGTGCGCTTTGCTTGGATGATTTTATTTAGATCAACCATCTATTTCCTTTCGTAATTTTAAATTTTGTTATTATACATATTTTAGGCGAAATTTTATCCCGCACGCAGCTTAAATCCGCGACTTCGGCTCTAGGCTCGCACTCTAGCTTCTGCGCCGCAACAGCACGCCGCATTCGATATGCGCCGTATGCGCGAACTGATCGAAGATCGCAAACCTACGCACCTCGTGCGTAGTGCAAAGCGAGCGTAAATTTTCAAAAAGCGTCTGCGGGTTACAGGAGATGTAGATCAAATTTTGAAAATTTTTTATGAAATCAATCACGCTAGGCTCCAGCCCCGCGCGCGGCGGATCGATCAAGACGTGCGAAAAATCGTAGCCGAAAATATCGATCCCCTTTAGCCGCTCAAACTCGCGCCTACGCGCAAACGCGCTCATCAGCTCATCCGCGCTAAGGCGAACGAATTGCGCGTTACAAACGCCGTTGAGCTCGCAGTTTATGCGCGCATTAGCAATCGAGCTTTTTGAAATTTCGCTCGCCAGCACGCGGTTAAATTTAGCCGCAAGCGGGATGGTAAAGTTGCCGTGCCCGCAGTACAGCTCCAGCAGATCGCGCGCGTCAGAGCTTTCTGGGCGCACGGCATATTTTTCGCAGCTCGAATCTTGCGGGGCGGACTGCTCGCAGCTCGAATTTTGCGCGACGGAATTTTCGCGGGCTGAATTTTGCACGCAATGCTTTTCGCAATCTAAATTTTGCGCGATCAAATTCTGTTCGATGAAATTTTGCGAGGCGGAATTTTGCGCATCCAAATCCTTACGAGCGAAATTATCATCCGCAGAGCTTTCGTCTGCGGACGCACGGTTAAATTTAATGTAATTTTCGCTGCTAAACTCCGCGCGAGCAGAATTTGCTTTAACGAAATTTCGGCAAGCGGCATCAAATTTGGCGGAATTTTCAGAAACGGAATTTCTATCCGTAGAATTCTGTGGCGCGGACTCCTCGCAGCCGTAATTTTGCGCAGCGGAATTCCGTGAGGCAAAATTTTTTTCAGTAAAATTCTTTGCGGCGAAATTCTGTGCGGCGCGTACTTCGCTCGTGCCGTCTTTGCCGAAGTCCACGCAGCTTCTCGCCCAGGCGATCATCTTTTCGTTCACGCCGCGGTTGGGCTGGATGAAGGCATTTTCGCCGAAGCGAAATTTATAAACTCGCCCGTCCACGCAAAGCTCGTCTGTGAGGCTTAGCTCGCCGCTTAACAGCTTCTGTCCGCGCGCGCGAGCCATAACCCCGATGCCAAGCTTGCCCGCCAGCTCGCAAATCGCCTCCTGTTCGCGCTTGCTCAGGCGCTTGTGATAAAGCAGCGTCGCCAAAATCCCGCTGGCGCACGAGATAAACTCGACGCCGAAGAGCCTTTCTTTTAAAGCTTCGCTCCGCCTAAACGCCTCTAGCAGCCGCGGCATTAAATTTGCGATAGGAAGCGCCACTTTAGGGCATTCGTTAATTAAAATTTTCTTACTGCGTGCGCCGCCCATCGTGTATGCAAGATCAGATGCGCTATGCCAAATATCGTGCCAGATGCCAAATTCCGCCCTGATGCGGTAATTTTGCGGCTGCGAGGCAAAAAACTCAAACTCGCCGTTAAAAAAATCTCTAAATTTATCGGCGATCAGACGCTTTTTATATAAAATTTGATCCTCATAGGGCTCACCGAGCGTACAGCTGCCGCAGCTACCGAAGCTTTCGCAATTCATACATCCACTCTTTTACCCACTACGCGCAATAAAAGAATGATAGCCGCGATACCCAAGATCAGGCAGGCCCACACGCTAAGTCCAAAGCCCGCAGGCAGGTAGCCGCAAACGATACTGATGCCGCAAACGACCAGCGCATAGGTCATCTGCGTGCTTACGTGCTCGATGTGATCGCAGCCTGCGCCCATCGAAGAGAGGATCGTCGTATCCGAAATCGGCGAGCAGTGATCGCCGAAGATCGCCCCCGTAAGCACCGCGCTTACATTTACGCACATGAAAACGTGAAATTCCTCGCCGCTAAGGCCATATTTTTGACCTACGGCGTGCGCTAACGGCACGGCCAGAGGGGTGACGATGCCCATAGTACCGAAGCTTGTGCCCGTTGAAAATGAGATAAACGAGCTAAGCACGAAGATCACGATCGCAAGAGCAAAGCGCGGCGTAGCGTCGCTTAGAAGCTCGACTAGGTAGCGCGAAGTGCCAAGCTCTTTGATAACAGAGCTTAGCGACCACGCAAAAAGCAGGATTATGACGGTATTTAGCATACTTTTCCAGCCGCCAACCCAGACCTCGATCGCCTCTTTGACGCCGTAAATTTTTTGCGCGATGCCCAAAACGACGGCGATGATCGAAGAAAAGAGCGCGGATTGAAACAGCACGACCGAGGCATCCGCCGCACTAAATGCGGTGCGGATCGAAGTAAAGCTAAGAGGAGCCGCCTTAACCGCCTCCAAAGCCTCGCCCTCCAGAGAGCTGTAGCCATTAAAATAAAACCCGATGACGGAAAGTACGATCATCGCTCCTAGCGGGATTATCGCGTTTAGCTTGCGAAGCGCGACGCCCTCTTTGGGTACAAAAATTTGATCCTCTAAATTTTTAATTTTAAAATCCGCAGCTCCGCTCTTTCCGCCGCGAGATGCGATCTCTGCGTGATACATCGAGCCAAACTCCCTACTCATTACGGCGGTAGCGACTACGAAAAAGATCATGAAAATATTATAAAATCTATACGGGATCGTCTCTACAAAGACGGTGAAGGCGTTTATGTTTTCTACGCCGATCTGCGAGTAGGCCTCTTTGATCGCCGAAATTTCAACTCCGACCCACGTAGAGATCACGGCGATGCCGGTGATCGGCGCGGCGGTCGCGTCGATGATGAAGGCGAATTTCGCGCGCGAAATTTTAAATTTATCCATCAGAGGCCGCATGATCGGACCCACGATCAGCGCGTTTGCGTAATCGTCGAAAAATATCACGATACCCATCAGCCAAGTATAAATTTGACCTAAAACGGGAGTGTCTGCGTGTTTGCTAAGCCAGAGCGCAAGCGCCTTCGTGCCGCCGCTTTTGGTCACCAAAGCGATGAGCCCGCCGATACACATGACCTGAAGCAAAATGCCCGCATTCCACGTATCCGCCATCGATTTTACTACGCGCGAACACAGGTTCGTAAAGGCAAAAAGCGCCGAAGCTGCGATATTTTGATCGACCATACCGATGAGAAAGGTCCCGCTTAGCACGCCCAAAAACAGCGACAAAATCACGTCCTTGGTGATAAAAGCAAGCACGATCGCCGCGACCGGCGGGATAAGCGTCAGCACGCCGTAAAGCTCGCTGTTTCGCACGGCGGGCTCCACGTCCGCAAGCGCCAGCGCGGGCAAAAAAATCGCCGTAAAGATAAGCAAATTTTTTAACATTTTAATCCTTGATGATTGATAAAATTTTAAAATTTAACCTCCGATAGGAGGTTAAATTTTAAAATTCTGCACGCATTGCAGCAATTATTCATAATTCGCGTGCTTTATTTTACGGCGATTATTGAGCGCCTTAATCGCACAGCAAGCTCTACAATTTTGCTGCGTTTACAATTTCTAGCACGCATTTTTAAGCAATTTATCGCGCAGAAAAATCTCTCCGGTGCAAAATACCGCGCGCGGCGTAATCAAAAAGCGTTTTATAAGTGCATTTAAATTCTACTTAACATAGCAAAAGCCCCAAATCAAGGTAAAATTCCGCAATGTTGCAGCACTTACTTTGTCGCAAGAGCGATAATTTTGCGCACAAAATTTGACGAAATCCCGCTCTTGATCGCAAACCAAAATCCCTCAGCAAAAATTTTATCGCGCATAAATGCACAAATCGCCATTTTTAAAGCTCGTCTGCACGTTTATAAAATTTCAGTGCATGCAACCTGCGCAAGCAAAGCGATAAAATTTTAAAGCGTTAAATTCTACCAACTCGCACTCGAAAAATCCGCTAAATTTATAGAATTTACAAAGCGGCAAAACTCTAAATTTAAAGCTCATAAAGCTTTTGCAAACCCAAAACGCTGCAAACTTAAAACGACGAAGCGGTAAACGACCCTTTAAATCAAGCCTGCTTGCTAATTCTCACGCTCAGGTGCATCTTGCGGATCGCTCGTAAAATCATCGCTTACTTGCGTAGGACTTAGTCCAAGCGAGCGCAAATAGCTCTGTGTAGCCGCTTCGCTGCCTGCAAGCGCGTAGTCTAGCGCATTTAGCCCTGCCTCATCGACTGCCTTTTCGTTTGCGCCCGATTTTACGAGCAATTCAACGATCTGCTTGGTACTTTTTTGCGCCGCAAACATCAGCAGTGTCTTGCCCGCGCCCGAACGCTCACAGCCGTCGCTACGCTCGCCTAACGATGCCAGGGCCTGAGCTTCAGCGCTGCCGATCTGGCGGACATTTACGCTAGCGTGCGAGTAGATTAGCAACTTTACGAGCTCATAATTTTTTGCGGCGGCGGCAAAAAATATCGGAGTTTGCCCAAGCGAGTTTTTATAGCCAACCAAGGCGCCTTTAGAGATCATAAATTTAGCGCTTTGAACGTTATTCATCGCATAAAATAGCGAGTTTTCCTCGCCAGCATTTATCTGCGCGCCCCGATCGATCAAAGCGCCGCTAAAGCGCTCGTCATATCCTAGCAAAAGCGCCAGATCCAGGGCATTATCAAGCTCGTAAATCGCAAAATCCTTGCTAAAAAGTAGCGTACGAAACTCATCTGCGCCTACTCCGCCTTTTAGCGCCAGCTCAAGCTCACCGTAATCTCCCGCCTTGCGATCCTTTGCGGCGTATGCGATAAATTCCGCTATCACGGCGCTTGCCAGCTCATCGGCGTCGTTTTTGTTAAATTTAGCAGCGAAATAATCTCTTAGCGACTCCCTGGCTGTCGGGACCTCGCCCATAAAATTGCCATAAGCGATGAAATTTCCGATCTTGCGCTCGGAGTAAAATTCTAAGGCTTCAAGCGATTTTTCGCTAATTTGCGCATAGTTTTTCTCTTTAGCATAGCTCAAAAAGCCCTCGCCATCCATCCCCGCAAATGCCAAGGTTCGCTCAAGCCTTTTTTCGTTCAGCAAGGCTTCATTACCGACGCAATCGATATTTTCGTCCCTGATCTCAGAAGCCGCGCTTTTTAAATTTTGCAAAAATTCCGCGCCAGCTAGCGAGCCTTTACAGCCAAAATCGCTTTGCAGCAGCTCTTCGTCCGCAGGCTCTTTGCTAAAAAAGCTGCGCGGATCGCTTAGCATCTGCTCGCAAGAAGCGCCAAAAAGCGTGCCGCAAAAAACAAACGAACCCATTAGAATTTTTCGCATCGCTACCTCGAATTGCATTTGAAGCGTTATTTTACCTTTAAATTTATTTATTAAAACTTAGTGCTGGCGGTGAAATTCTGCGGAATTCCTTTTAGCCTTATAAAATTTTGTGGAATTTTTAAAATTTTACGGCGCAGCGGCGAGCGGCGTTAAACGACGGCTAGTTAGCGGCGTAGAGACGGGCGGCGTGATACAACGGCACGGCGGACCGGCGACGTTAAAATTTTAAAATTTACGCGCGGGCTAGCGGTGAGATAAAATTTTGCAAGCAGCGCTAATCCCGCGGAATTCCGCGCGCGATTAGCCGCGGGATAAAATTTTACGCGCTCTGCGCGGAGTAGAATTAAAATTTCGCCGCGCAACATTCCGCGGCTAGCGCAAAATCCGCCGCGTTAAAATTTAGCGAATTTCAATCTGATGGAGTTTAGCACGACCGTTACGGAGCTAAAGCACATCGCGGCAGCGCCGTACATCGGCTTTAGAAGCACGCCGAGCGCTGGATATAGCGCGCCTGCTGCGATCGGGATACATACGGCGTTGTAAAACAGCGCCCAGAAGAGGTTTTGTTTGATCGTCCGCATGGCGGCACCGCCTAGGCGGAATAGATACAGCACGCTTTCAAGGTCGTTTTTTATAAAGATCACGTCGCCCGCGCCCTTGGCTACGTCGCTGCCGCCGTTCATCGCGATGCCGATACTAGCGGCTTTTAAGCTCGGCGCGTCATTGACGCCGTCACCCACGAAAAGCACCCGCTTGCCTTCGTCCGTCAGGGATTTGATGAACTCATATTTGCCGCTTGGAAGCACTCCGCTTCTTACCTCGTCGATGCCGAGGTTGCGAGCGACGAAATTTGCCGTTTTGGCGTTATCGCCCGTTAGCATGACGGTTTTTACGCCTCTTTTTTGCAGCGTCTGCACGACGCCGCGCGCTTCGGCTCTGATCTCGTCGCTAAATGCGATGAAGCCCGCGTATGAGCCGCCTATCGCACAGTAAACGACGCCGAAGCCCTTGTCTAAAAGCTCCTCCGCTTCTACTTCGACGCCCGCATCCACGCCGCGCTCGCGCAGAAAGCCCGCGCTGCCGCAAAGAATTTCGCCGGTGGGATTTTTAGCGACAATCCCCTTGCCCGCGATGCTTTCGAACTCGCCGTTAAATTTAGAAATTTCGCCGAATTTCAGCTCGGCAAATTTTACGATCGCCTTTGAGATCGGATGCTCGCTAAGCTTTTGCGCGCTTGCTAGAGCATAGAGATCCTGAGCGCTCAGATCGCTGAAGCTTACAGAAATTTCGCCCTTGCTAAGCGTGCCTGTTTTATCAAAAACCGCGACGTCGGCGCCTTTTAAAATTTCTAAAATTTCGGGATTTTTGATTAAAATTCCAGCCTTTGCGGCGTTTGAGATCGCGCAAACGATCGCAATCGGCGTCGCAAGACCTAGCGCGCACGGGCAGGAGATGATAAGCACGCAGATAGCGGCGGATGCGGCGTATGAGAGTCGCCCGTCAAGCGCCATCCACGCTATAAAGCTGACAAGCGCGATCAAAATCACCGCGGGCACGAAGATATTTGAAATTTTATCCGCAAAGCGCGCGATCGGCATCTTTTTGTTGCCTGCCTCGTTTAGCAGATTTTTAATCTCGGCAAGCAGCGTCTGATGCGAAAATTTCGTCACCTTCACGTAGATAACGCCGTCCGTGCTGACGCAGCCCGCATTTACCTCATCGCCTACGCCTTTATAAACCGCCAAGCTCTCGCCGCTGATGAGCGAAGCGTCGATCTGCGCGCCGCCTTCTACGATAAGCCCGTCGCAAGGGATGCGCGAGCCGTTTTTTACGAGCACCTTATCGCCCGGCTTTAGCGCTTCTGCGCGCACTTCAGCTATCGTGCCGTCGTCCTTGATCAAAAGCGCGGTTTTAGGGCTTAGATCGATTAGTCCCTTGATGTAGTCGTTCGCCTTCATCTTGCTGCGCTCTTCTAGGTATTTGCCGAGCGAGATAAAGGCGATTATCATCGAGGCGGACGAGAAATAAAGATTGGTAAATTCGTTCTGCGCGCCGTGCGTATAGACCCACGCCGCGGCCGTTAGCGAATAGGCAAACGCAAAAAAGCTTCCCATCGCCACGAGCACGTTCATATCGAAGCTTCTGTTTTTCAGAGAGCCGTAAGCGTGATAAAAGAAGTTCTTGCCGCAGTAAAATAGGCTCACGCACGCCATCGCCGCGCAAAGTAGCGCCTTTGGAACGAAGCCTAAAAAACTGCTCATCTCCACCGCCATTACCGCCGCGGCTAAAACGAGAGCGAGAATAAGTCTAAATAGCGCCGCTTTGAGGTTGCGCCGCTTTTTGCGCTCCAAATCCTCGTAATCGACGGCGATGTCGTAGCCCAGCTTTTTGATCTTGGCTTTTAGCGTCTCCTCAAGCGCCGGATCAGCAAGTACGAACTCGCCGCTGCCGTTTGCGAAATTTACGTGCGCGTCCTGCACCCCCTCGATCTTTCGACTTACCCGCTCGATCGCATTGGAGCAGTTTACGCAGCTCATCCCGACGATATTTAGAGTGATTTTACTTGACATTGCGTTAGTTTTTAGGCTAGCTTTTCTGCGACGCTAAAGCCCAAATCGTCCATCTCCTCTTTAAATTTAGCCTCGTCGCGCGGATCTAAGCTTAAACTCACCACTCCGCTTGCCACGTCCACCTCGATCTCGCCGAAATCGTCCTTAAGCGCGTTTTTGATCGTCCTCGCGCAATTTTCGCAGTGGATATTTTGCGCCTTAAATTTTACGCTTTGTTTCAAAGCCATGAGTCTCTCCTTCGGATTAAAATTTCAAAACTTATACTACTTTTTAATAAATTTTATTTCAACGCCCGCTCCTGAAATTTAAGGGTTTTTCGTTATAATCACCCGTTTTAAATTTAAGTTTTAAGGAATTTTATGGGACGAGCTTTTGAATACAGACGCGCTTCAAAAGAAGCTAGATGGGGGAAGATGAGCAAACTTTTCCCAAAACTGGGCAAGGCCATAACGATGGCTGCGAAAGAGGGCGGCGAAGATCCGCTGATGAACTCCAAACTGCGCGCCGCGATCGCCACGGCAAAGGCGCAAAATATGCCCAAAGACAACATCGACGCGGCTATCAAGCGCGCTAGCGGCAAGGATAGCGCCGATATCAAAACGATCTTTTACGACGGCAAGGCGCCCCACGGCGCACTTCTCATAATCGAATGCGCCACCGACAACCCGACCCGCACCGTCGCGAACGTAAAGTCGATTTTAAACAAAGCCAAGGGCGAGTTTTTGCCGAGCGGCAGTTTGAAATTTATGTTTTCGCACAAGGCCGTTTTTGAGACCAAGCTGCCGAACCGCGACACCGAGGAGCTTGAGCTTGAGCTCATCGACTTCGGTCTTAGCGAGCTTGAGATCAATGAGTTTGAAAACGATAAGGGCGAACTCGAAAAGACGCTACTAATCTACGGCGAATACGAAAGCTTCGGCACTCTAAACGAAGGTATCGAAAAGATAGGGCTTGAGATCATCAGCGCAAGCTTAAAATTCGTCGCTAATGAAAAGCACGAATTTAGCGAGGAGCAGCTCGGCGACATCGATGCACTGCTAGAGCGGCTGGAGGATGACGACGACGTGCAGGCAGTTTACACCAACATCGCATAGGAGAAAAAAATGGAAAGCTTAAAAATTTACGACATCGACACAGCGGCTTTAGCGCGCGATAAATACGCAGTTATCAAAACCGAAAAGGGCGATATGAAGCTGGAGCTTTTCGGTGGCGAAGCCCCGCAGGCGGTTACGAATTTCGCTAGCCTTGCTCGCAGCGGGTTTTACAAGGGGCTAAATTTTCACCGCGTGATCCCAAATTTCGTGATCCAAGGCGGCTGCCCGCGCGGCACCGGCACGGGAGGTCCCGGCTGGCGTATAAAGTGCGAATGCGACCGCCAAAAGCACAAGCACGTGCGCGGCGCGCTATCGATGGCGCACGCGGGGCGCGATACGGGCGGGAGTCAGTTTTTCGTCTGCCACAGCGCGCAGCCGCACCTAGACGGCGTGCACACGGTGTTCGGACAAATCGTGGATCAGCCTAGCCTGGCGGTTTTGGACGCGATCAGACAGGGCGATAAGATCATCGACGTCGAGATTAAAGAGAGCCTGCAATCGTGATTAAATTTAAACCGCGGGGCGCTAGACCGTGATAAAGATCGGCACGGACATAACCGCGGTGCGCAGGATCGCGGCGCTGCGCACAAAATACGGCGCGAAATTTCTAAAGCGCATTTTGAAAAAATCCGAACACTCCTCCGCGCTGCGTGACGAAAGTATCGCGGGCATCTATGCCGCCAAAGAGGCGCTTAGCAAGGCGCTAGGCACCGGCATCGGCGCGGAATTCGGCTTTAAAGACGCTAAAATTTACAAAGACGCCCTGGGCGCGCCGCATTTAAAAATCCGTAAAAAAATCCGTAAAAAATTTCACATCAAATCCGCAAGCCTTAGCATCACGCACGACGCAAACGTCGCAATCGCCGTAGTCGCACTAAAACTTAATAAGCCGCGTTCAAAGTAACGAAGCGAAGCGGCGCGACAGCAAGAACTCCGCGTAAATTCTGCATAAATTTTGCACGACGAAATTTATGAGGTTAGGCGCAGGTTTTGTAGAGTAGTATTTCGCGGCGCAGTACACGATGCGGCAGCAAACTTTGCCTTCTAAATTTTATATTTGCCGACTTAAAATTCTACATTCATGGATGAAATTTTAGAGCACAAATTTACCGCAACGAAATTTTGAAATTTCACCGTGCCGCAGAATTTTGCTTTAAATTTAAGGCACGGAATTTTATAACAGCGCCTCGGTGCAACTCAAAATGTAAAATTCGATCCGAAATTTAGCAACAGAAGTATAGACTTTCTATTAAAATTTCACGGCGAAATCGTGCTCTGAAATTTTAAACGGATGCAAAGTCTGTTCCGCCTAATCTATCGCATCATCAGGGATTAAACGAAAGTTTGTGAACGACGAAATGCGCGCTGCGACGGCGTGCGTTCGTCGTGCCCATCTCAAGCAAGAGCTTTTGCGCCGTATTTATGCCGAATACCGCAGATAGCGCAGCATTTTCTACCGCCATGTGCGAAAAACGGAGGTGAGCCCGTGTCGCTGCATTTACCGCTCGGTCTGGCACTAGCTTGAACAACACACAGATAGGCGGCATGCACAGCAGCGAGCGATCAAAATTTACACGGCGAAATTTAAAGATAAAATTCCGCGAGCTGCAAATTTAGCGCTAAATTTTTAAAATTTCACGGCGGCGCAAATTTTAAAATTCCATGCAGGGCGTATTAAATTTTAAGCCGCAAGTCTGCAAGGATAAATTTAGCCGCCAAGAAGTTTACAAGCCTCTGCAAAAAGAAATTTTATCGCAGCGCGACGCCACAAAATTTTCAATTACTCGTATTTTGGCGGCGGGCTTACGCAGCTTACGTTTTCGCGCGAGGTATAAATTTTAATTGTATATATTTCAACCGCTGCGAGACTGCGCCCAAAGCCGCCCCGTATTCCAAGCCGCGTAAATTTAAATCGCTCGTGCCAAGATATGATTAAATTTAAAGCGCAAAAAAATGCAACATAGTGCTAGCTTACGTCAAAACGCCTAAAACTGCACTTAAATTCTAAGCCGCGACCAAATTTTAGCGCGATAAAGACGGGCTACTCCGCCTTTTTTAGATTATCGGCGAGCAAAAACGCAAGCTCTAGCGCCTGATCTGCGTTTAGGCGCGGATCGCACTGCGTTTCGTAGCGCTGTTTTAGCGTCTCTTGCGTCACGTTAAACGAGCCGCCCGTACACTCGGTGACGTTTTGACCGGTCATCTCAAGGTGGATGCCGCCCGCGTGCGTGCCCTCCGCAGCGTGGATCTCGAAAAAGCTCTGAACCTCGCTTAAAATTTTAGAAAACTCGCGCGTTTTGTAGCCGTTTGCGGTCTTGACGGTGTTGCCGTGCATCGGATCGATGCTGTACAGAATCGCCCTGCCCTCGCGCTTTAGCTCGCGTAAAATTTGCGGCAGCCGCGCGCCGATCTTATCCGCGCCCATGCGGATGATGACGTTTAGCCTGCCTGCTTCGTTTTGCGGATTGAGCCTGTCGCAAAGGCGCAAAATTTCATCCGCGGTGCCGCTCGGGCCGATCTTGACACCGAGAGGGTTTTTGATACCGCTTAAAAAATGCACGTGCGCATCGTCCGCGCCGCGCGTGCGCTCGCCGATCCAAAGCATGTGCGCCGAGCAGTCGTACCAATCGCCGCTGGTGCTGTCAATGCGCGTCAGACACTCCTCATAGTGCAGCAGCAGCGCCTCGTGCGAGGTGTAAAGCACCGTCTCGGCAAGGCTCGGAGAGTTAGCGGCGCTCAGTCCGCACGCCTCCATAAATTTAAGCGTGCGCGAAATTTCATCGCTCAGCTCGTTAAATTTAGCCTCCAGCTCGCCCTTTTTCAAAAAGCCCAAATTCCACTTATGCACCTCGTGCAGGTTCGCAAGACCGCCGCGAGAAAAGGCGCGCAGCAAATTCAGCGTCGAAGCGCTTTGATGATATGCCTCGATCATACGAGCGGGATCTGGCTTGCGCGCCGCTTCGTTAAACTCAAAGCCGTTGATTATGTCGCCGCGGTAGCTAGGCAGGCTCACGCCGCCCGCCTCCTCGAAGTCGCTGCTGCGCGGCTTTGCAAACTGCCCTGCGATACGGCCCACCTTAACGACGGGACAGCCCGCCGCGAAGGTAAGAATGATCGCCATCTGAAGCATTACCTTAAACATATCGCGGATATTATTCGCGCTAAAATCATTAAAGCTCTCAGCGCAATCGCCGCCTTGAAGCAAAAACGACTTGCCCTCGCTAGCGCGCGCAAGCTCGGCCTTTAGGTTGCGAACTTCGCCCGCAAAAATTAACGGCGGCAGCTTGTAAAGTCGATCTTTAGCGGCCTGCACCGCACTTTCATCCTGATAAATCGGCTGCTGTAAAATTTTATAATCTTTCCACGATGTCCTACTCCAGCTCATAGCCCCTCCTTAAATTTCGTAAATCTCGCGATTATACCCAAATAAGCTTTTATTAACCCAAAAAATCTTAAAATAGCGCCTTTAGGCAATTTGGAAGGAATTTTATGGAAGAAAACCGCGCTAAAGGACTAATGCTTGCATTTGCGACCTTTTTTATGTGGGGCGTTTTCCCGATATTTTTTAAGCTCATAAAGGACGTGGACGCGGTGCAAATTTTAGCGCATCGCGTCGTTTGGTCCTTCCTGCTGCTGCTCGTTTTTCTCTGCTTTACGCACCGCTTAAAAAACGTCGCGCGGCTTCTTGGCACCCCTAGAATCGCCCTTACGCTGCTTTGTACGGGACTACTTATCAGCACGAACTGGGGCATTTATATCTACGCGGTAAATTCCGATCAAATTTTAGCCACCAGCCTCGGATATTTTATAAATCCGCTATTTTCGGTGCTTTTGGGCGCTTTGTTTCTGCGCGAGCGGCTAAGCGCGGCGGCGAAATTTTCCCTGCTGCTAGCCTTTGCGGCGATCGGCGTGCAAATTTACGCGCTAGGCAGGCTTCCTATAATCTCGCTCGTGCTGCCGCTTAGCTTTGCATTTTACGGCCTCATACGCAAAAAAGTAAAAGTGCCTAGCTTCGAGGGGCTGTTTTGCGAGACGGCGCTGATGCTGCTGCCCGCGCTTGCATTTCTGATCTACTGCGCGCTGAAAGGAAGCGGCGCCTTCGGCTTTAGCACAAGCGGCGCGCTACTGTTTGCAAGCGGACTGATTACGATTTTGCCGCTGCTTACCTTCGCCGTAAGCACGCAGTATCTGCCGCTATCTACGATCGGCTTTATGCAGTACATCAGCCCTAGCATGAGTATGCTGATCGCGGTGTTTATTTACGGCGAGGAGCTTGAGACTTATAAAATTTTGAGCTTTTCGCTAATTTGGTTCGGGCTCGCGGTCGTGGGCCTAGATGGCTTAAGGAAAAAAAATGGCTAATTTCGCTTTGATGTTCGCAGTTGCCCTTGCAGTGGGCGCGCTCGTGTATTTTCAGGTCCAAAAGGCTTCCGCGCGCGCAGACGCCGCAGACCCCGAGCTTAGCTCGCAAAGGTATATGAAATTTTGCGATATTTTAGAGGGCAAACTGCGAGCTCTAAAGCGGCTAGAGCTGCGCGATGAAGGGGCTCGTGAGAGTTATCTAGACGAGCTTGAGGCTCTTAGCAAGGAGTTAGTCTATATCAAAACGATGCATCAAAGCAACCTAAACCCCGCCGTGTGGGAGGGCAAGCTATTTGAGTTTCTAAATAAAACGGACGCTCTGATCGAAAAATACGCCGCGGACGCAGAGCGCTCGCTACAAGACTGGCGCAAGCAGCTGGAGATGGAATTTAAGAATTTGTAGCGCGAAATTTTAAGCGGCAAAATTTCGCGGGTCCATATCAGGCGAGTTTTGGCGCCTAAATTTATATGATTTAATGCGCTGCAACTCTCGGAATTTTTAAAATTTACATACGTGCTGGAATTTTGCAAACCGCTTGCGTCATAGCGACAAAATTCCATGCGTTTTACAAAGCAAAACGACGCAAATTTTAAATCGGCGTAATTTATATAATTTTGCAAGATACACAGCAACCGCGAAGCCGATAATCGCGTCTGTAAATTTTATAGAATTTACTCATGAGCAGACGCGGTATCTGCAGTCTTGGATCCCGCTTGTTCTAGCTGCTTAGAAGCATCGCGCCTTAAAATTTTATCATACTCCTCCACTCTTATCACCTTGCCCTCATACTCTATTTTAAGATCAAATTCCAAGCCTTTTAAGTGCGAATATCTAAAAAATTTATCCAGATCAAAGCCACTCGCGCCATTAAGCTCATCGCCGCAGAGCGCGGAATAGCGCTTTATAAGCGTATCGTAGATACCGAGTAGCGCCGTATTGGGCGTTACTGAGCCGCATCTATTAAGATCGGGCAGCGAACCTCTGTTAAACCCGATTGCACCCTTTTCCCAATCCTTCAAGCGCCCCCTCATAATATACCTAACTATATCATAATTAAAGCTATCCAACCAGCTCCAAACCAAAATAATCTCATCGTAACAATAATCATCCATATGCTCTAGGTATATTTTCTTATACTTCCTCAACGTATCCAAATCCTTACGGCAGTCATCGTATTTTTTTTGAATACGCTCATCGTCCGGAAGTCCTGCCAAATCGTATTTAAGCAGCAAATTTAGCATACTTGCGTCATGTCGTTGCGGCAGCATCTGATAGATGGAGCAGTTCGGCTGCCGCTCATCTTTGCGGTGTTTGAGCGTAAAAGCAATACAATGATCGTCCGTCCAAGCGGTAATCTCAGGTCTTACGCCGCTGCTAAGCATAAGCTCCGTCATCTGCAAAAATCCGCCTGCTACGGCGTAATAGAGCGGATCAGATACCGCGCTAGTACCCTCGCTTTTAGGTGTTCCGTAATATGTCCTTACCTGTGCATCGCTAGTATCGGCGACCAAATAGGCATCGCAGCATCCCGGAGTCGCAAGCCACGGACGAACATATTTAACGCTAGAAAAGCTAGCTCCATGCTTAAGTAGAACTTCCGCGGCGGCGGTAGAGTTATTTTCGATAGCATAGCTCAGCGCCGAATGAGAAAAATCGTCCGTGCGGTTGATATCCGCTCCGTGATAGATCAGCTCTTCGGTGGTGTTTGCATCGTTGTAAAAACTGGAATACATTATCGCCGTTATGCCAAAATGCAGCGGATCGCCCGCAGTGATGCGCTGCTCTCGCATAAATGTTAAAATACGCGCAGTGTCCTTGGAGCGCAAAAGCTTGCAGAAATACTCCATTCGCTCATCGCCATGCACTACGCATTCGTCCAAATCTAACTCGGCGCCCAGCCTTTCGTACCGGTACCTCGCTATTGCGGTGCGATCCTCGTCCGTTAGCGGCGGATTGGAGGAGTTGCCGGAGGTTGTGGCGCGACTCACCGTGGAATTTTGCGCGGGCTGAGTTTCGGATCTATCCATAAGTGCACCGCCTGCGATCAAGAAAAATAGGCCTGCCGTAACAACCAAGCACGCTATGATGAGCTTGGATTTTATCTCTTTCAAAGCAACCTCCGCAAATAAAATGACAAATACTACCGAGTGTGAGCTTAGCCGAATATAAACGGGCAGAATTTCACAAGGCAATTTTGCTCGGGCGGAATTCGCAGAGCGAGGTTTAAGAGGGTTTAGGCGCAAAATTTTTGCCTTCGAAATTTTACCGATAGAATTCCGCGTAGAAATATCGCAGAGGCGAAATTCTACCGACGAAATTTTATTCCAGCGACAGGCGGTTAGAATTTCAACAAGCGCTTCTACGCATAAAATTTAGCGCTAAATTTACGCTGTATTTGCACTCGGTATCGCTACGAAATTTAGTGGCGGCTACCATAAAATATTGAAATTTTAGTTTTAAATTTACCGCCCCTTCGCATATCCTCCTAAATAAAAACCGTATAGTCCTTTTTAATATAGTCTATATTTATATTTTTCTGCAAAAAATACTCTCTAACTTCGTCGTAAATTTCACTGCTATACAAATAAATCAAATAGTAGTGTGCCGATACCACAACGGAATAATATAAATATCCGCCATGCCACGGCTCATCGACTTTTATAAATGGAAAAATTTTAAATCCCTTTATGCCTTTATTTATGCAACAATATACGACGAATTTTATAAATATATTCGCCACATACATGCAAAGCAAAAATACAAAGAAAAAACCCAACGAGTTAATACGATAAAAAAATTCTGACATTTTCGGCAAATCAGAAAAATATTCTTGTAACGATTTAAGGCTACCTGTAATAGGTACACATTTTATCAATACTTACTCTACTCATCTACATATCCTTTATTAAAATTTGATTACATAAAATAATTTACTTTATCTATAATATCGATATTAAGCTTATTTAAAAAATATTCTCTTACCTCTTTTGTATCTTTTTTTGAAACCAAAGGAATTATCTGTTTTCCGGTTCTTGTTTTAATGCATAAATATCCCGGATTATAAAATTCAAATTTTTTATTTTGAAGTATCGAAAAGAGGAATATTGGCAAAAATCTAACAACAAGTATAGAAATGATAAAAATAATTTTTTGATAGACGAAACCCGACAATAGGGAAATCAAACACAAAATAAAACATAAAACATTTATTCTCAATTTATAGTTTTCCTTGATAAAACTATCATTGTTTATTTTAAAAATTTCCAATCCGCTTGATATATTTCCAAAATATGTTATGTGCAAATTGTTGATAATAATGTCTTTTTCTTTTGCAAAATAGCAATACAGGGCGAATAGGCACAAAAATAAAACACTTAAAATAAAAGTTGAATTTTGATTATATAGCAAATATGTTCTACCGCCATAATATAAATCTATCAAACCTTTGTTATACAAAATTTTTATGAAAATAGACGGAATAATGATTGCTATTATGATATAAAACAGCAAGTGCATAATGCTGTAATTTTTTATAACTATAGGCTCTTTATCGTAATCCCTAGCCTCGGTTTTAGAATTTTTATTAGGAGTGGCATCATCGGAATCTGAATTTTGAAATTTTAGATTTCCTTCTACGTTTAAATTTGAGTTATCGGATTCTGAAGTATCAAAATTTAAGGCATCAGAATTTTGAGCACTAAAATCTTCCTGCGAGCCTTGCTCTAAATTTTGATGTCGTTCGTTTAGAATTTTCTTTAGCTCTTCGAGCCTTGCTTCGTTCATCCTTATCCCTCGCTATCGATCTTAAGCGATTTCGTATTTTACTTCTTTATCGCTTGGGATAGTATTAAATTTAAAGCTACTTCGCTTGTCTGACTCAAGCATTTTGGAATTTGTCTATCGAGGTAAAATTTATAAAATTAGAAGATAAATTTAAGCGGGAAAGTCCCGCTTAAATTTTATTTGCCGCAGCCGCATTTGCCCTGAGCGGCAAGCTTGCGGCGGATATAGGCGATTTTGCTTTGAAGCGGAAGGTGCTTAGGGCAGTTGTCTTCGCAGCCTAGCAGCGTCATACAGCCGAATACTCCGTCATCATCGCCGATTAGCTCGTAAAAATCCTCGTCGCTGCGTTTATCCAGCGCATCGATCTGAAAACGCGCTATACGGTTGATACCGACGGCGCCGATGAAATCCTTTCGCATTATCGCGGTGCCGCAGCTTGCCACGCAGATGCCGCACTCGATGCAGCGATCCAGCTCGAAAACCTCCTGTGCGACCTCAGGTTCGACCTTCTCCTCAAGCTTTGAGATATCGGTCTCGTGATCGGTGTGGATCCAGCTCTCTACGCGTTTGCTCATCGCGTTCATCCAGTTGCCGGTATCGACGCTGAGGTCTTTTAACAGCTTGAAAACCGGAAGCGGCATAAGCTCGATCACGCCGTCCGAATAGTCCTTAGTAAGCGTGCGGCACGCAAGGCTCGGCTTGCCGTTTACGAGCATACCGCAGCTACCGCAGATACCCGCGCGGCAAACGAAGTCGAAGCTTAGCTCGGGATCAAATTTCTCACGAATCACGTTAAGCGCGATAAATAGCGTCATTCCGTCGGTCTCTTCAAGCTCATAAGTAGCGAAGTGCGGCTTTGAAATTTTGCTTAACGGATTATACTTAAATGCCTTTATTGTTATTTTTCTACTCATATCCTATACCTGCTCTTTCGTTAGGTGCTTTATATTTTGGCTGCAATTCATAATGCATCAATGCTTCTTGAATTTCATATCTGCCTTTGCCCTCGGCTTGCATTTTCTCGCGAATTTCATCGACCTCTTTTTGGCGCACGGCGCTGTCCGGATGCTCGATGATATTGCCTTTGGCGCCGTATCCGCGGAATGCAGGCGGCATCTCCATCTTCATAATATCAAGCGGCTCGTAGCTTAGAGTAGGCATAGTATCGCCCTCCTTCCAGCTCGCAAGCGTTCGTTTTAGCCAGTTTAGATCGTCGCGTTTCGGATAATCCTCACGGAAGTGCGCGCCGCGGCTTTCTGTGCGATCAAGCGCACCCTTGGCGATACAAAGCGCAAGCTTTAGCATCTTTGGTACGCGATAAGCCTCCTCAAGCTCCGGATTTCCGAAAAGCTCTTTATTGCTTACTTTGACATCTAAGGACTGCTTGTAAAGCTCCTCAAGCTCTTTTACGGCTTTGGCTAATCCCTCGCCGGTGCGGAAGATCGCGCAGTGCTCCCACATAACGTCTTTCATCTTGTTTTTAATCTCGAATACGTTAAATTTACCCTCTTTTTCAAGCAGGCTCTTAATGTAATTTTTCTCTTTATCTACGAATTTTTCGATATCGTGCGTATTGATATCGACATCGTGCCCTTGGCAATACTCCGCAAAATACTCGCCCACGATCATTCCTGCGACGACGGTTTCGGCGACGGAATTTCCGCCCAAGCGGTTAAAGCCGTGCATATCCCAGCACGCAGCCTCGCCGGCGCTGAATAGTCCCGCTAAAGTCGGACTCTCGCCCGTAGCTTTTGTTTTGATACCACCCATCGAGTAGTGCTGCATAGGAAGGATCGGAGCCCAGCCCTTGCCGCGCTTCCTGCCCTGCTCGTCGGTTATTACCTCGGTATCGGCAGGATCGATGCCGTTGAAAATTTCGCAAATTTCTTGCACGTCGCGTAAATTTTTCTCGATATGCTCGCGTCCAAGGATCGATATGTCGAGCCAAACGTGCTCACCGTAAGGGCTCTTTACCCCCTTGCCTGCGCGGATGTGCTCCATTATGCGGCGGCTTACGACGTCGCGGCTAGCAAGTTCCTTTTTCTCAGGCTCATAATCCGGCATAAAGCGGTAGCCGTCCACGTCGCGTAAAATTCCGCCGTCGCCGCGGCAACCCTCGGTAAGCAGAATTCCGCTCGGAACGATAGGGGTCGGGTGAAACTGCACCGCTTCCATATTTCCAAGCTGCGCGACGCCGGTCTCAAGCGCGATAGCAGCACCTATGCCCTCGCAAACGACGGCGTTTGTGGTGTGTTTATAAACTCTGCCGTAGCCGCCGGTAGCGATTAGCGTGCCTTTTGAGACGTATGCGATCAGCTCGCCGGTAACCAAATCACGCACGATTGCGCCGTAGCAGCGGTTGTTTGCGTGAATTAGCGCGATCGCTTCTTTTCTATCATGAATATCGACGTTATGCTTTAGCGCTTCGTTCGCAACGGCAAAAAGCATCGTATGTCCCGTAGCATCGGCGGTATAGCAGGTTCGCCATTTTTTTGTGCCGCCGAAGTCGCGGCTGTGGATAAGTCCGTGAACCTCATCTTTTTCGGTGATCGTGGTTTTTTGAGCATTGATAATAGCGCTTCGCTCGCCTCTAGTAATCCTGGTCCAAGGAACGCCCCAGCCCGCAAGCTCGCGGATCGCCTTAGGCGCCGTTTGTGCAAACATCCTAGCGACATCTTGATCGCAGCCCCAGTCGCTTCCTTTTACGGTATCGGCAAAGTGCACGTCCTCGTTGTCGCCCTCGCTCATCTTGGAATTTCCTAGAGACGCCTGCATGCCGCCTTGAGCCGCCGCAGAGTGCGAGCGCTTAACTGGGATCAGACTCAAAACGATGGTGCTAAGCCCTTTCTCACCGGTAGCGATCGCAGCTCTTAAGCCCGCTAAACCGCCGCCAATAACTAAAGAATCGCAATATATTACATTCATCCTAAGCTCCCTATTCTAAACTTAACCATTTGAAATCGGCGATTATCGAAAGCAGGAAAAATGCGCCCCAAACGATAAAAACCGCCTTTTTAATGAAGGCTCTTTTTCTTTGAATTTCAGCCTTCGTGCCGTCTATGCTGATCCATTTCATATAAAGTCTATAAATTCCAATACTAGCGTGAGTTACTACGAAAATTAATAAAACAAAATAAAATAGATGAAGCTGTCCGAATCTAGCAATAGCAAGATCTGCAGTAATTTTCGGACCGAATACGATCATTAAAATATGAGCCGCCGCAAAGAAAAATAGTAAAAACCCAGTCCAAAACTGAAACCACCAAAGCGTCGTATCGCAATGCTTCATTCGCATTTTGTGCGCTTTAAACGCCCTATAAGCGGCGTAGTTAGCCGGAAATTTTCTCATCGCCAAAAATGCGTGAACTACGAAAATCACGAAAATTACAAAAGCAACAATGTTTGTAACGAAATAAATTCCGCCCGGTTCGGCGAAATGTACGACGCCCTCAAACGCGCCCTTACCGATCAAAATTGTGCCGGTAAATATCATATGACACAGCATAAAACAGGCCAAAATCAGCCCGCTGATGCTTTGCGCCACGTCTTGCAAAGCCATAATGCGGCTTTTTTTGCCGTCTATGGATCTGCCCGTAAAGCCTTCAATGCGACCTAGCATAGGTTCTCCTTAAAAAAGATGATTATAAATCCCCGCTAAACGAAAATTTACATTTTTGTAAAGAGATTATATTACTTTTTAACTTTAGATTAATTTAATTTCTGCAAATTAGTTTTTTCTTCAAAGACTGCTTTAAGAAAACTGCTATCAAAAACATCACCAAAGATAAAATTTGCCCCATCGATAAATTTAAAAATATAAACCCAAGCCCATCATCCGGCTCTCTAAAAAATTCCACGAAAAATCTAAACGCCGTATATAGCATCGCGTACAAACATATCAGCTCGCCGTTAAATTTCTTAAATTTACGGTAGAAAAATAAAATCACGAAAATTACCAGTCCTTCCAAAACCGCTTCGTAAAGCTGGCTTGGGTGACGCAACGTGCCGCCTACCAAAATCCCCCACGGCTCGCTCGTCTCGCGTCCGAAAAGCTCCTGATTTAAAAAATTTCCCACGCGTCCGAAAAAATACCCAAGCGGCACGCTAAGTGCCACGAGATCGAGCAGCGCCCACATATCGGTTTTAAATTTTTTGCAAAACCAAACCGTCGCGATCACGAATCCGACGACCGCGCCGTGATAACTCATACCGCGAATGCCCACGAATTCGCCGTTATGAAAGGGGTTGAAAATTTGCCACGGATGGCTGAAATACCACGCCGCCTCGCCCGAATAGATCGCGATGTATCCAAGCCGCGCGCCCAAAATGACGCCCACTTCGACCCAGATAAAGTAGCGATCAAGCATCTTATCGCTAAAGCCAAGACCGTCTTTGCGCACGAAATACTTGGCGATAAATAGCGCCGTAAGCAGCGCCAAAACATACATAATGCCGTACCAGTGCACATTTATGCCAAACGCGCTGAATGCCACGGGATCAAAGTGGGCGTAAATTTCGTTCCAGTAATTCAAATTTTTCCTTTGTTTTAAATTTTAAAATTTAACGGCACGCATCGGACGCTGCGTGATACACGCTCGGTAAAAGACGCAAAGCAGCGCATACGCAGGCACTAAACCTCAGTTTTCGAACGCTCGATCACACGCGCGAAACACGTAATGCGCGGATGCTTAGCGATAGCGTCAAACGATGCGCAGACCACCTCGCATGAAATTTCGCACGACGGCGCCAGATGGGGCGTAAGGCGCCTCACGTAAAATTCCAAATGACTATGCCAGACGACATACGAAGTGACGCGCAAAGTGGCGCGACGCAGACAAAGCACGCAATACTCTAATGCAGGCGGCGCAAAACGAGAGCACCGGACGCCGAGCAAAACTCGCAGTACGCGCAAAACAAACATCGAACGGCACATGCGCAAAATACCGAATGCCACGCAAAATTAAAACGACGCGCGATACGACAAACGCCGACGCACAAAACAGCAAGGCAGATACTTTGCATCCGCGCAGATAAAATTTGCCCGCCTCGCTTAGCTTGTCGCGCCCGCAGGAGCTGTATCGGCTACAGCGCAAGGAATTTCCGAAAGCAAGCCCCAAACCTAATCTCTACATAGCACTTTTCTGTGCCAAACGCGCAAAAACACTGAGCGCGCGTTCTAAATTTTAAATTCCAAGCCCCGGCGTCTCTTTCACCACGCGACAAAAATCCGCCAAAAACCATCCAAGCGCCTTGTAGTAGCTACTTTTGGCGTTTATCTGCACGTGCGTAGCAAGCGCGGAAAAGCTAGGAATGATAAATTGCGCCAGATATAGCGTCAAAATTTTATGCGATTTCGCGTCCGTGTTTTGCTTAAATATCATGGCAAGCAGCGCTAGCATATTGGCCGCGTGAGCGCTTTTAAGCTCCGCGAAAGGCTTTTTGAAGCGGCATTTTTCATAAAACAGCTCCACTTCGCTTTCGCTTATGAGCTTGAAAAAGTCCATCTCAAACGCCTCTTTTAGCGCCTCAAAATCGCGCCCTAGCGCCGCGTAGTCCTCGCTCTGCACCTTTTGCCAAAGCTCATGGCCGTTTTTGTTCTCGATATTTTTATTTACGATGATCCAGTTTTTGCCCAAGCCGCGCAACTTCTGCTCATCTATCACGCCTTTAAAATTCGTCGCAAAGATTATGCAGATCACCGAGTATAGCTCGCCTAGTTTCATCTTTTTCCTTTAAATTTAATCAAATTTCGCTCGCTTTTTTTAGCTTTTCGATGCCGAATTTTTCCCAAATCCTGCTTAAAGATCGATCTAAGCTCTGCTGCTTTTTATCGATCTCGCCAAAGAGCAGCGAGCTGCCCGATTTGCCGCTAAAATTTGAAAGATTTAGCGCTACGTGGATTATCTGCGCGCCTTTTTTCACGTCGCAGAGCCTAAACAGCTCAAGCGCGGTCTCACTCAGCAAGCTTAGACTAAACGCCCTATCCTGGCTGATCTGGTGCGAAAACTCCTCGCGCGATTTGTAGCGGATCTTTAGATCATACGTCGCGGGCTTTAGGCCTCTGGCGAGCACTTCGCCCGCCAAATGGCGCGCCAAAATTAAAATTTTACGCCGTAGTTCGTCCCGATCGGCGCACGGCGCGAAGCTGCGCCCAAAGCCGATACTCTTGCGCTCGCGCTTTGAGACGACCTCGCCCTCGTCCTCGCCACTAAGGGCTGCGAAAATTTTCCTGCCGTTTGCGCCCATCTTTTCAAAAATTTCTCTGTGCCCTAGCGCGTCGCCGAAGCTTACGATGCCGTATTTGCCGAGCGTTTTTTGCGCCGCCTTGCCGATGCCCGGGAATTTTGCCACAGGCACGGCGGATAGCTCGCGCGCGATTTGCGATTTTAAAATTTGCCGCACGCCGAAGGGCTTGGCAAGGCTCGTGGCGAGCTTTGCGATAAGCTTGGCTTCGCTAAGACCGATGCTGCACGGAAGGCTAAAGCGGCGCATAATTTCGCTTTGTAAAAACGCGGCAAAGCTCAGCGCGTCCGCGTCGTATGCCGTACCGCGTAAATTTAGAAAAAACTCGTCGATGCTAAATTTTTCGATCTCAGGCGTAAAGTTTAGTAAAAACTCATAAATTTCGCGTGAAATTTTTCGGTATTCGCCGTGCCGCGCGCGCACCAAAATCAGCTGCGGGCAGAGTCCGAGCGCGATTTTAACGGGCTGGGCCGAGTGCACGCCGTCCGCTCTGGCTTCGTAGCTCGCGCTTAAAATCACGCTGCCAAGCTCGCTCTTGCCGCCGAAAATCTCCTCGTCGCCGCCTCCGACGACTGCGATCTTTTTGCCCGCAAGCGCGGGATCGGCAAGTCTCGCTACAGAGACGAAGAAGCTGTCCAAATCGATGTGGGCTATCAAACTATGTCAATCCCAAAACCGCTAAGCCCCGCGTAGTCTTTCGGCTCGCTCTTGCTTAAAATTTTGATTTTTTTCACGCCCAGATACGCTAAAATTTGCGCTCCGATGCCGAAGCTCTTAAAATCGGCGCGATTTTGCGCGGTTAGCATCAAAAGCACGCCGCCCTCTTTGCGCAAAATGTCCAGATCACGCATGAAATCGTTAAATTTCGCATCGCTTAAAAATTCCAGATCGCTTGAAATTTTATGAAATTTCACGTTCGTCTGCGCGCTCTTTCCCGGCTCGCCGAAAATATATGCGCGGTGCTCGTTGCCCTCGTGATCGCTCACGTCGTAAAATTTCGCCGCCTCGCCGCACAGCATAGCGCTTTTGGGCTCGCTAAATTTAACGAGAGTTTCGTGCTTTAGGCGGTACTGCACGATCTGTGCGACCGAGATCATATTGATGCCGTGCTGTGCGCAGAATTTTTCCAGATCGTCCCTGCGCGCCATATCGCCGTCGTCTTTGATGATCTCGCAAATCACGGCGCTTTGCGAAAGCCCCGCCAAACGGCATAGATCCGTTGAACCCTCGGTGTGCCCCGTGCGAGCGAGCACGCCGCCGCTTTTGGCGATAAGCGGGAAGATATGCCCGGGGCGGACGAAATCATCCGCACGAGCGCCCACGCGCGACATCAGCTCGATCGTCATATTGCGCTCATACGCGCTTACGCCCGTCTTGGCGTCCTTCGCGTCGATCGTGACGGTGAAGGCGGTCTCGTGGCTGGAGGTGTTTTTATCGACCATCAAATTTAGATCAAGCTGCTCCGCAATCTGCGGACTAAGCGCCACGCACAGCACTCCGCGAGCGTGCGTGATAGCAAAATTTACTTTCTCCGCGCTGCTAAATGTGCTCGCAAACACTAAATCGCCTTCGTTCTCGCGATCGACGTCATCGACCATAACGAGCATTTTGCCGTTTTTCAGATCCTCGATCGCCTGCTCTACGCTGATCATTATCGCTCCTTTAAATTTAATTCTACAAATGCCGCTTTTAGCTTCTCAAAAAGCGGGGCGAACGAAACTCCGTTTACGCGGACGTTTGCGATCGTCGTGATGAAATTCGTATCGCGCTGCCACCGCGGCACGAGATGATAGTGCACGTGCTCGGCAATACCCGCACCCGCGGTAGCGCCGAGGTTCATGCCGATATTTACGCCGTTTGCGCCCAGCGTACGCTTCAAAATCCCCACTCCGGCGCGTACGTAGCGGCTCATCTCCGCCCACGCATCGTCGCTAAGGCACTCGATATTATCGACATGCTCGTAGGGTATCACCATAAACGCGCCCGGGCTGTAGGGGTAGAGGTTCATCACCCCGAAGCAGTGCTGCGCGCGAAAAAGCACGCCGTTGCGATCGTCGAACGCCGCATCCGCTGCCGCGTCGCAGAAGGGACAGCCGCTTCTTTTTTCGGTAAAATACTCGCTTCGCCAAGGGGCGCAAAGATAATCCATCTCTTTTTCCTTTCCGAAATTTCAAAATTCTATGGAATTTTAAAATTTGCGTTTCGCAAAATTCTATGAAATTTGGAATTTAAAACTTCTAAATTTCATAGAATTTTATTTACGCGACTTGCGCTTGCTCAAACGGCACAAAGCTATGCGCGCTCTTTACGAATCTCGTGCTACGCAAGGCGCTTCGGTGCGACATACGCTTTACAAATCAAAGCGCACGGCGGGCGATATTAAATCCGCAGCAGTTTGCGTGCGCATTATAACAAAACTTTGACGCACTCGCAGGCACGGTACGCGATGCCAAACCTGCGCCGCAATCACCATCGCGACACGCGGTAAAATTTAACGCGGCGCGGTCACGGCGCAGCTGTATTGCAGCTGCGGCTTAATCGCGCCGTATTGCAGGGTATCACAGCCCTACTAAGCCCCTACACCGTCCGCTTTTGTGGTAGCTCGCTTTGCGCAGTTATCGTACGTGCAGCTCCTCTGAGCGGCTTAGGTCGCGAGCTGTGATTAAATTTACGGCGCCGTACAATCGCCAATACTGAGCTTGAGAGCGCGCGCTAGACATACAAGGCATTACGATAGACGCGCAATTCTCGGCGCTCAATGCTACAAGCGCAACCGCCGCGCGCGCGCGAAGCTTCGCAAACGTAAAGCTAAATTTAAACCCACGCTTTTTGCACCGGCTCGTGATGCGACGGAAAGCTATACAAACGAAAGGCGTAAATTTAAACCTCACTCCGCAGCCGCTCGTGCAGCGCACACGATAATGAACTCACGACGCCAAAGCGCAGCGCGAATGCTTACGCGGCGTGCGATATTAGATCGTGTCGCAACCCCTAAATTTAAAGAGCTTCTAAATTTTAAAGTCCGCCGAATTCTACGAATTTTAAAATTTACCGCCTTAAAATTTCACTCCCTTCGCTAAATTTAACTTCTCGTTCCGATCCATTCTCGCGCGATCAAACGAGCTAAATTTAAATTTTGTCGCTTGCGCCGAGCTTTATCTCGCGCAGTGCCGCGCCGACGTCATTTTGGCGCATAAAATGCTCGCCGATCAAAAACGCATCTACGCCCGCCTCGTGCAAGCTTTTAAGCTGCTCGTGCGAGTGCAGGCCGCTTTCGGCTACGATGATCTTGCCGTTTGGAATTAGCGGGATCAGCCGCTCGCTCAGGCTCGTATCGACCTCGAAAGTCTCTAAATTTCGATGGTTGATGCCGATAATATCGGCACCTGCGAAGATCGCCTTTTTAAGATCGTCCTTATCGTGAATCTCGCACAGCGCCCGAAGCCCCAGTCTGCGGGCAAATTCGAGCAGTTCTCTCAGCTCCTTGCCTTCCAGAGCTTTGGCGATCAGCAGGATAAAATCCGCGCCGTAAACCAGCGCTTCGAGGATCTGATAACGATCGACGATGAAATCCTTGCGCAAAATGGGCGTACGAGTGTAGCGGCGGATCTGCGGGATGAACTCCAAATCGCCTCTGAAATAATGCGGCTCGGTAAGCACCGAAAAGGCGCTCGCACCTGCATTTTCATACTCCACGGCAAGGCTTAGCGGCTCAAAATCCTCGCGGATGATCCCCTTGCTCGGGCTTGCCTTTTTGATCTCGGCGATGATGCGAAGCGGGTCTTTCTCGTCGCTTCTAAGCGCGCTTATGACGTCACGCGGCTCGTAGGGATTGGCGCTTAGCGAGCGACCGAGCAGATCCTCGGGCAATCTTTCTTTACGAAGCGCGAGATCCTCGCGAGTGCGCTTTAAAATTTCGTCTAAAATCATCTCTAATGCCTTGGCGTCTGGATTTTAGAACCAGTAGACTCTTTCGACGTAGAATTTTGCTCTGGCATAAAATCCCGCCTCGATACGGAATTTTGTCTTGACGAGACAGAAATCTGCGCGGCGGAATTTATGGGCGTCGCAAAATTTTCAGACGCCGCAGAATTTGGTGTCTGGTTTTGAACCGCGGAATTTGCAGACCCAGCAGAATTTTGCGAAGCGGAGTCTTTTGGCGTTAAATCACGCGTTGCAGCGGAGCTCGGACGTGCGGAATCTAACACAGAGCTTTCGGGCGCCGTAGATTTTATGGAATCAGGCGCAGGAGTTTTTATTGCCGGACTTTGCGGCGCCTGATCTTTCGGCGCGGAGCCTTTTATCGTAGTGGGGTTTTGCGATATAGAATTCTGCGGCGCTACGCCTGTGCCAGCGGCGCACGCATCGATCGCCTCCAAATGCTCTTTGCCTTCGGGGGAATTAAAAAATTCTGCGTCTTTGATCTTAGCCATTTCATTTTTAGCCTTGTCGCACTCGCCAAGCTTGTAGTATCCCCAAGCAAGCGAGTCCAGATAATACGGCGAGTCGGGGTCTTTTTGTAGGGCGCGGCGGACGAGCTCGATGCCCTTGCGAACGTCCAAATCGTGATCTATTAGGATGTAGCCGTAGTAGTTTAGGTGCACGGGGTCTTTAAGCTGCGGCGCGATATTTTCAAATTTTGCCACTACGCTAGATAGGGTCTTGGCATCCACGTTTTTGCCCGCGCTTTCATATTCGTAAATCGCCTCGATCGCCAAAAAGTCGTAATTTTTGGTTTTCATAAACTCATCGCGCGCCATTTTAATCGCGGTTTTATAGTCTTTTTTATGCGCGTAGGCGTCGATTAGAAGCTCGCGCTTGTAGTCGTATTTTTTCAAAAGCTCGATTATTTTATCAAAGTCGTTTGAGTAGTAATAAATCGCTATCATATCGTCTAAGAATTTATTATCCCCTTTGGCTTCATACAGCGCTTCATCGATCTTAGCGACATCCAAATAGCGTTTATTCGCGCGATACACATCAGCTAGCAGCTCGCACGCCATACCCTGGGCGCAGCCGTAGATGCGCCTATGCGTCTCGATAATGCGGATCGCTCCGTCCGAATCATCGAGTTTATTTAGCAGCACGTCGCATAATCTGATGAGATTTTCGTCAGTTTTGTCTAGCTCATAGGCTTTTTCAAAGTAGGTTTTGGCTAAAGTAAAATTCTCCATCGCATAATATGTCGCCGCTAAGATCGCGTAACTACGCGAAACGGGATCTACGGTGACTAGCTTAAGAGCAGCGGTATTGGCGTTTAGATTATCTTTAATGCCTAAGTAGTAGCCGATTTTTACTCGCAGATACTCGGAGTCTGAGCTTAGGCTCTTTTCGCCGAGCTTTAAATAGCGCGCCGTATTTTTACGATCTTTGATCGCAAAAGCGGTCTTTAGCGCTTCTAGCAGATAAACGGACGAGCCTGTTTTATTGTATGCCTTTTCGTATAAAAACATCGATGCGACGGGATCTTTATGCAGTAGCTCCAAAGCCGTAAGCAAATCGAAATTTAGCTCGGCGTCCTCTTGCGCTCGCATCGCGTGATTTAGCTTTTCTTTGGTTATACTTTTGGCGCTTACGCCACGATTTATCAAGCTCTTTTTAATTGCATCTTTTGCACCGTTTTTTGTGCCAATGCTGGAATTCCGATCAGACGCCTTTTTATCCGTAACGGACTGCTTCGCTACTGCAGCATTCGTCCCACTCTCCGCACTTAGATACTGCGGCGCTAAAATCATCGCCGCAATTAAAATTCCGCCAAAAACCTTACCCCGATACATTCTTCCTCCAATTCTTTAGTATGCGTTTTAAAATATTCCCAAAACGGAAAGCTACGGCACTGCTTCGGACGCAGCTCGTAAATCCCACAGTTGCGCCGCGCTTCGTCAAAAAACACGCACGCTAAGCCGCCTTCAAAGGGCTTTTCTTTTACGCTAAATTTAGCGCCTATTTTTTGTAAATAAATTTCTTTAAGCCTTGCGGGCGAAATTTTAAATTTTACCGCTACAGCTGCAATCTCGCTCTCGTCTATCCAGATATAGCCGCTCTCTCCGGTGCAGCACTTGCCGCCGCAGCGCTCGCACGCGCTCGCATCGAAGCTAAAGCCAAACTCACTCATAATCCACGCTCGTTAAATCTGCGCTTTTATAGATCGCTTGGGCTTGCTCGGTACGCCTTCCGTGCGCGCTAGCGTAGATCGGAAGGGTGATCTCACAGGGCGAGCGCGAATTCTTACGAGCCTGCAAAAGCGCGAGCTTAGCGGGCTTTGAAATGTCGGGATAGACAAAACCAAGCCTCGTCAAATTTAGCCTAAACTCGCCTAAAAGCTCGCAAATTTTAGCTAGCTTGCCCGCCTCGTAGCAAAAAATAAGTGTGCCACCAGGCTTGAGATGAGCATTCGCAGATCGCACGAAATCCGGTAGGCTAAGGCTTGCTGCGCTCTTACTAAGCGCCATATGAGGCTCTTTGCTAAGCGAAATGCGCTCTCGATAAAAAGGCGGATTTGAGACGATAAAGTCGAAGCGTTTTTCGCTTTTAAACTCCGCAAAATCCGCGTGCAAAATCTCGGCAGGTAGATCGTTTTGCAAAGAATTTAGCCTTAAGATTTCTAAATTTCGCTCTTGAATTTCTAGCAAGCTTAGATTAATGCTCTTAAAATCGCGTTTTAGCAAAAGCCCTAAAATTCCACATCCTGCGCCCACATCCAGCACGTCGCCGTATATCGCTCGCGGATTTAGCGCGCCTTTGGGGCTACGCTCATTGCAGGCGGCAAACCCGCCGTCAAACAAGCACTCCGCAGCAAAATCCTCGCGCGCTTTGGCGTCTTCAAATTTGCTCGCGAAATCTTTATCGTGCGTCTTTTTAGATTCTAAAGGCTGCGCGATTTGCTCGTCACAAATTTTAAAATTTTCACCGCTTGCGATATCAGGCTTTAAAGTATGCCAGGCTTCGTCGTTTTGAAAATCGGAATTTTTGCAGTGCTCGCTTTGAAATTTCGCCTGGAATTCGGCGCAGCCCTTATCTCCAAAATCGCGATCACCCCCCACGCTATGGCTAGCGGCATACAACTCTTCTTTGCTAAAAGCACAATCCTCGGCGCAAAATTCCACCTCGTCGCCTGCGTAATCCGCGGCGCAAAACTGCGCATTAAAGCCTCCATCTGTCGCGTCTTTAAATTCCGCGTCACAGCCCAGCGCCCAAGAGTCATTTTGTGACGCAGCATCAGCTTTACGCACGCCTGAGCTTCTTATAAAATTCCACAAAAAAATCGTATCGCTCGTGTAACGATAGCCCTTTTTCGGCTGATAAAGCCTCATCTGCGGATGTTTTTGATGATGGTATGGGCGTGATTTATCGCCACTACGATCGATCCGCCGCTTCTGCTGATAAGATCTCCGCCGACGTAAAGCCCGCTAGTAGCAGTCTGGAGATTTTCATCCACGATCGGCACGCCGTTTTCATCGTAAGCGATGCCGCATTTCTTAAGAAAATCGATCGGGCTCGTGCCGCCGATCGCGTATATCACGCGGTCAAATACGAGCTCGGTGCCATCATCAAATTTCACCAGCACCTTGCCGTTTTCATTCTCTAGAGCCTCTATATCGATGCCTAAGCGCAAGATGATGCTGCCGTATTTGGTCTCGCGCATTACGTCGCTTTCGTTCGTCTCGTTTAGGCGGGTAAATTTAGGCTTGCGATAGCAAAGCGTCACGACATTGGTTTTACACAGCGCTATAGCGTATTCCGCAGCTGAGTTACCACCTCCGACGACTAAAATTTTTTCATTAATCGTGCATTTATCTAGATTGAAATTTACGCGTTGCGTGATCGAAGGCGGAATTTTATAGGCGGGCTTATTGGGCTTGCCCATCCTGCCAATTGCGACGATGACGTTGCGCGCGCGGTATCCAGCCGAGCTAGTCGTGATATAAAACTCATCTGCGTGCTTTTCGATCTTTTCGACCTCACTTTTGAAATTCGTATCGATTTCGTCGCTATCTAAGAGCTCGTCAAAATAATTTAGCACGCTCTCTTTTGTGCCGGTTTCAAACGAAATAGATCCGCGCGTCTCGCTGTCAAAGCCCTTATATTCTTTATCTACGCGCTTTTTATCTTTGTAAAACTGCCTAATTGTTTGAGAGTGGTTGTCGCCTTTTTCAAGCAGAAGCACATGCGCGAGCCCATTTCTTTTGGCTTCTACTACGGAAGCTATGCCGCAAGGACCGCCGCCGATCACCGCCAAGTCGTAAACGTCTATCATAAATTTCCTTTAATCTTTTAAATTTCATATAAAATTATAGTAAAAATTCCATTAAAATCAGTGGAATTTCCTAGCAATTTCGCGGCTTTAATTTAAAATTTTAACGCTTTAAGATGCTTGCTTGGCTAAATTTAAAAAGATAAAATTTTCTTCGTTTAAATTTTAAATTTCACGGCGCCAATCCGTTTGTAAAAACTAGCGCGGCAGAAGCTGCAGAAGCGGCGAATTTAAAATTTTACTTCGCCGAGATGGAATTTTGCGAGCTAAGATAAAGCGGCAAGAGCGGTGAAATTTTAAAATTTTACCGCTCCAGCAGAAGTTTTAGTAGAATCTTTAAGGCTAGTTAAAATTTAGCGTATACTTTATGCTAAAGTTATAATCCTCATCTTTAGAAACTTTTGGAAAACTATCCTTGGTGCGCTCGACCGCTTGAAGCGCCCCCTCATCGAGCGAATCGACATTCGAGGAAGACGTAACGCGAAGGCCCTTGACCTCACCGCTTGCCGTATAGGTAAAGTGCAAGCCTACGGTGCCTGTTTTTCGCATACGTTGGGCATTTTTAGGGTAGTGCGACTGCGCGTAGCGAGAAATGATGGCGAAAATTTTCTTGCCGACATCGCTATTGCTAGGATCGCCGCGGCTTGTTATAGCGTCGCTACCGCCGCCTGCGCTACTGGAGCCGCCGCCCCCGCCGCTACCTAGCGAAATAGGCTTTGTCGGATCAAACTTCGCCGTTAAATTCCTATCGCTGCTTTGAACTTTATGCTCTTTTTTAGGCTTAGGTTTTTCGATCGGTTTTGGTTTTTCTACCGACTTTGGCTTAGGCTTTTCGACTGGTTTTGGTTTTTCGACTACAGGCTCTGGTATAGGCTCCGGTTCAGGAATCGGCTCGGGCTCCGGTATTGGCTCCGGCTCAGGCGGAGTTGGTTCCGGTTCCGGTTCGGGTTCGGGCTCCGGCGGAGTGGGCTCTGGCTCAGGATCCGGTTCGGACTGATCGGAAGGAGGCGGGATATTGGGCTCATCGGAGATATCGCCCTGCTTGGCATCATCCATTATACTATCGATGGAAAAAGCTATCATATCGGGCATGCTAGGCGGCTTCGGTGCCGACGATAAAAGAGCAAAAACACCCACAGCGATGATGCAATGTAGCACCAAAGATACGATAAAACCTACTGCGCTATCTTTATTCATTGCTCTTTTTCGGTCACGATCGCAAATTTTTCATGACCCGCCTTTTTTAGGACATCCATGATCGAAATAAAAGAGGAAAATTTCGAGTCTTTATCATTTTTCAACACGACAAGATCGTTTTTATCGAGCGCGGCAATTTTTTCCTCAAGCTCATCCTCGCTTATTGCGACATCGTCTAGATAAATTTTAGATTCGCTATCCACTTTGATGGTAACTTTTTTATCCTCTTGCGGATTTTGCGAGCTTGAAGAAGATGGAAGATTTACCTTGATATGACCCTGCGCAATGAAAGTCGAGACACTAAGCACGATCGCTAGCAGCACCAGCATAATGTCAATGAACGGGACGATATTTAGCCCGTCTCGTCTAGGAATGCTCATTTATTTAACCTCATCGTAGCGATTGAGTAAAACATCAACTTTGCGGACGAAACCGTTGTAGATGATGAGAGTAGGCACGGCGACGACTAGACCGGTAGCGGTAGCTTTAAGGGCAAGCGATAGACCTTGCATGATAGCCTTGGTATCGATACCGCTTGCAGTACTCATATCAAAAAATGTGATCATAATGCCGATGACAGTACCTAAAAGACCGATGTACGGGGCATTTGAATAAACAATATAAAGCGTCGTTAAATTTTTTGTCAGAGCCTCTTCATATAGCGCCTTGCTTTTGTAATCGCTCGCCTTAACCTTCGAATAAAAAAGCAGCCTTTCGATACTGAACCACACGACTAAAAAGCTCATAAATCCGAGGATCGCAAAGATAATGTAATCCACGTAATGCGCCAAAAATTCCATAATGCCCATAAGCTCTCCTTAAAAATTTTAAAAATTTTTATAAATTCAGCAAATCGCCTTGCCAAAAAAATGAGTGATTTTATCAAAGATAGATTTAATTTTTACTAAAATTTTGATGATCGATATTTAAATTATATTTTATCATTTAGCTTTATTTAATGATAATAAAGCATTCGAAGATAAAATTCTAATGATTTTAAAACGTCTTGATAATTAATATAAAATAAAGGATTAATTTTATATTATTTGCCATTTTTTTAATCTCATTATCATTTAGGAGTTTCGTATGAAAAAATTTCATCTGGCTTTGTCTTTGTGCGCGGTTCTTTGCTTAAGCGCACAAGCAGACGAGAAATCAAGCGCTACAGACGCATCCAAAAGCAAGGATTCAAATACGCAAAGCTTAGGCGTAATCGAAGTTACTAGCGATTCTAGCACGCCTAGCACCGTGGATGATGTCAAAATCAACACCCGTAACGCCACGCTCGTAAAAGACGTATTTCGCGATATTCCGGGCGTGTATGTGGGCGGCACCAACGGCATGAATCAAAAAATTTATATGCGCGGCGTAAGCGATCGCGGTCTAAATATCACGATTGACGGCGCGAAGCAAAACGGCAATACCTTTCATCACAACGCCGATTTACTAATCGATCCGGATCTTATCAAGGCCGTAGAGGTCGATGTCGGCGCGCGCTCAGTCGTAAATGGCTCAGGCGCCTTGGGCGGCTCGGTAGCTTTTAAGACGGTGGATGCTTCTGATCTGCTTGAGGACGGTCAAAATATCGGCGCGAAGCTCAAAGTGGGCTATACGAGCAATAACGAGGGTTACTCGCAAAGCGCGATGCTCTACGGCAGAGCATTTGATAGCCTAGATATGCTTGCCGCATTCAAGCACTACGGATACGGCTTCGGCAAATCTGGCAATGGCAAACCTACGGGCGGCGATGGCAACGACATAAATTATCTATTCAAGGCGGGCTATAGCTTTTTGGATTTTCATAAAATTTCGCTGTCTACCGAGCATATGCAATATAAAGGTCTTTATCCGCTGCGACCGGAATTCGGCTCCTGGCTGAACGGACAGCTGGATAACCGCAAATACGAGCGCGATACACATACGATCAAATACACATATAATCCAAGCGACTTGCTAGAACTCGACATCACGGGATACTACACGAAGCATCAACGCATCGGATCGACTTCGACGAACGTAAAATGGGGCGTCGAGACTAAGGGCGGCAAAATCGGCGCTAAGAGTAAATTTGAAACGGGCGATTTGGCTGATACGTTGCGTTACGGCTTTGATTACTACCGCTCGGAAAACTACGTCAAGCCCGGCAATCTACGCCCCGAGAAGGTTGATAATTATAGCTTTTATATCGAGGATGCTATGCGCTACGGCGGGCTTACGGTAACTCCAGGCGTGCGCTACGAAAGGCACGAGCTAAAGACTTACAACGGCAGAGGCGCTAATATCTCTAGCTACAAATATAAATTCAACGAAGTGAGCCCCGCCTTGGCGCTTGATTACGAGATCGGCGCGGGATTCGGAGCGTTTGCCAGCTATGCGCGAGTATTTAGAGGACCTGACGTAATGGAGAGCATGATGGCTGCAGGTACAAGCCGTGGCAGACCGCTAAGCTGGATGGCTAACGAAAATTTAAAAGCCACCACGGGTAATGCCTACGAAATAGGCGGTCGCTACAAAAGCGATCTGGGGGAGAACTCCTCAGTAAGCCTAACTGCGAAGTATTTCAGAACGGAATATAAAAATTTAATCGTAGATAACAATGCGGCGGGCGGAATCGTCGGCTGCCCGGGAGGCGCGCAGGGCACCTTATGCAGGGCTAATGCAGGCAGTGCGGATATTGACGGCGTCGAGCTTTTCGCAAGATTAATATTAGATGATTTGAGCCTTGCTGCGGGTTACACCCACCAGCACGTAGAATATAAAGACCGCGTGCGCAGCGGCTCGGGCTATCTAAGCTCAAACATTATCGGCTACCGCGACTACGGAGATAAATACACCTTCAATGCCGAGTATGCAATCTCTGCAGCGGATCTACTGCTGGGCTATAACTTGCTCTTTTTCGACTCCAAAAACGTAGTTGCCGCAAATAGCGACGAAAAAACAAAAGTGCCTAGCTACGCAGTTCACGATCTATACGTCACCTATGCTCCGGATAGCGGACGATTTAAAGGGCTTGAGATCAACGCGGGTGTTTACAATCTCTTTGATAAAGCCTACGCATCGCACTCGCAGCGCAGTGCCGATTTCACCGGAGATTCAAACATTATCGACTGGGAGCCGGGACGAAATTTCAAGCTAAGCGTGGCGTATAAATTTTAAAGCTTACGCGAGAGACCGTACGAAATTTTGCACGCTAAAGCGGCGAAATTTTAAAAATTCAAAGCCCTTGGAATTTCAAAATTCCTAGGGCTTTGGAAATTTGAAATTCTTAGACTTAGAATTTCAAGCTTTTAAATTCTACTAACAGAAATTTTCTCGTAAAATTTTTGCGAATAGCAAAATTCTCATTCGCAATGAAATTCTAGCGTGCAGCGGAATTCCAAAAATTCAAGGCGATATCCGCAGCGCTTCACATCCGAAGCTCGTTTAGAATTTATAAAATTCCTCCCGCTTAAAGCGCCGTCCGTTTACTCTTCGTCGTTAAAATTCCGTTTTAAATTTTACTTAAAAGGAGAGCCTTTGTTAAATTCTACTAAAAACGCCATTCGCGGCGCGTTTTGGACGAAACCGTTCATCGTTTTAGTGCTGCTTTTGCTGCTGCTAATTCCGCTAAGCTTTATCGATAACCTCACCTACTCGCGCTCCGAAACCAAGCAGCTCGCGCAGGATTCGATCCTCACGCCGGTAGGTGGTGAGCTGCAAATCCAGGGCCTTGCGATCGTAGTGCCCTACGCAGAGATAATCGAAGCGATAGACAAAAGCAACAACGAGCTCGTAAAAAGGCGCGTAGAGAAAAATTTCATCATCGTGCCTAAAAACTACTCTCTCGCGGCGGAGATCAACCCCACCTATTTAAAGCGCGGGATTTTTCGCGTTCCGATCTATAACGGCGATTTTGCGCTTAAGGCGGACTTTGAGGCGATAAACTATACCGAGCTCGGCGTCGATCCTGCGCGGCTAAATTTCGACGAAGCCGTGCTAGTGCTCGGCGTAGGCAATCAAAAATCCTTCACCGCCTCCCCTGCTTTAAGCCTAAACGGCAAGGAGCTTAAGCAATATCACGGCAACACTGAGGCTAAAATTTTCGATCGGAGTTTAATCTACAAGCTCCCCGCTTCCGCGCTGTCGTCTGATTTTAGCATCAGCGGCACGCTTAAAATCCAAGGCGGCGAGGCGCTTCATCTAGCTCCGATCGCACAAAATAGCCGTTTTGAAATTAGCTCTACTTGGGCATCGCCTAGCTTTGGCGGCGGCTTTATCGCTAAATCGCGCGAAGTAAGCGCTAGCGGCTTTAAAGCTTCGTGGGAAGTTACGGGCTTAGCCGCGGGCATTGCTCCTGCGTGGCTCGCAGATCAAGACACGCAGATTGCGATGACGAGCCGGCGCAGCTACGACGATAGAAATGATGCTGTAAGCATCGGCTTCATCGAGCCCGTGAATAACTACTCGCTGATTAAGCGCTGCACGGATTACGCGCTGTTATTCTTAGCGGTGCCGTTTTTAGCGATCTTTTTGTGCGAGGTTTACACTCACGAGCGCATCCATCCGATCCAATACCTATTAATAGGGCTTGAGGATGTCGTTTTCTACCTGCTGGTGCTTTCGCTCTCCGAACACATCGGCTTTGCGATCAGCTACGCGATCTCGGCGATCGCGGTAAGCGTGATAGTGTTTTTCTACGCGAGCGCGATTTTCAAAGGCGCGCGCTGGGGCGTTTTCATCACTTGCGTTCAGCTCGTTTCTTACGCGATCCTCTATGTCATCTTAAATTCCGAAGACTACGCCCTACTAATGGGAAGTCTGATGATATTCGCGGTGATCTCTTTGGTGATGTATTTTACGCGCAAGCTCGATTGGTACGACACCGCGATCCCAAGCGGCGAGAAAAAACAGGAGCAAGAGCCCGAAATTTAGCCTTTAAATTTACCGCTAAATTTAATCGCAACGGCCTTTGGAGCTTTAAATCCAAAGGCCTTTTTAAATTTGCTCGCTAAATTTCAACTGCCAAAATTTTATCTATTTAAAATTTTACCCGCCGCGGCAGATACGGCGCGCATCGTAGTGGCAAACATGGTGCGGTGGCGGCGCATTTTAAATTTAATTCCGTTAGTGCACCGAGCCGAACGGCGCATTTTAAAATTTAGCACCGCGAGCGCGAGTATGTCGCGATAAAGACAAAATTTAGGGCACGCCGCTTTAAATTTTAAAATTTCATCTATTCTATAGCGCCGATTTTTGAGTATAATGAGCGAAAAATTTTAAGGATTTTGTGTGATACTTGCTATTGAGAGCAGCTGCGACGACAGCTCGGTCGCGGTGATGGATGAGCGCAGTTTCGAGCTGAAATTTTACGAAAAAATAAGCCAGGAGGCCGATCACGCCAGATACGGCGGCGTCGTGCCCGAGCTTGCCGCGAGGCTGCATACTGAGGCGCTGCCGCGGATTTTACAGCGCGCAAAGCCCTATTTTAGCGAGCTTAGCGCCGTCGCAGCGACCAACACCCCGGGGCTCAGCGTGAGCCTAATAGGCGGCGTGAATATGGCAAAAGCGCTCGCGCTCGCGCTAAATCTGCCGCTCATCGGCGTAAATCATCTCGTAGGTCACGTTTACTCGCTGTTTTTAGGCAGCGAGGCACGATTTCCGATGGGCGTTTTGCTCGTTAGCGGCGGGCATACGATGGTTTTGGATATCGGCGCGGCGGGAGGTATCGAAATTTTAGCGACCACCGGCGACGACAGCTTCGGCGAGAGCTTCGATAAGGTTGCAAAGATGCTAGGTCTTGGCTATCCGGGCGGCGCGCTCATCGAGGAGCTCGCAAAAGGTGGCGAGCCGCGGTTTGAGCTGCCCGTGCCGTTAAAGGGCGACAGGCGGCTGGAGTATAGCTTTTCGGGGCTTAAAAACGCCGTACGCGTGCAGATAGAGAAGCTAAAAGAGGCGGGCGAGCTGGATGAGCGGGCGATGCGCGATCTGGCGCGCTGCTTTGAGGACGCGGCGTGCGCGCACATACTGGATAAATTGCAGCGGATCTTTGAGCTGCGCCGCTTTGCGCGCTTCGGCGTCGTAGGCGGAGCGAGCGCGAACCTGCATCTGCGCGGACTTCTAACAGATCTGTGCGAGCGGGCGGGCTGCGAGATACTTTTCGCGCCGATGAAATTTTGCTCCGACAATGCCGCTATGATCGCGCGCGCGGCGATAGAAAAGCTGCGTAAAAAGGATTTCGTCGCACCCGCAGAGCTACAAATCATTCCGCATCTAAATCTACGCTCGGCGTTTGAGTAAAATTTTAAAATTTACAAATAGTCTGCGCCCGCTAGCGAATTCTCGCGCATTGGGCGTTTGAGTAAAATTTTATCTCGCGCTCGCTCACGGTTAGGTTTTTGGATAAAATTCGCTTTGAATTTACACATAGCGTTTCGGGCTCGCGCCACGTTTTGCCAAATTTCTTTCGTACTCGCACCACCATCGGTGCCGCTACTCTTGCACGCCCTCGCCGTTTGCAATATCTGCTAAAATTTTATGGGTTTTGTTGGCTTGTCATTTTTTGCACTTTCTTAATCGTGCAGAAAAGTTACGACTTCATGATCTTTTGGCAAGAACTTTCTACCGTGTATACCACTTTCTCCATATTCTATCAAAGCTTCATTAAGCACCTTATAGAGCTCATCTAACGAAATTCCGTCAAGACTAGAATTTATATTTTCCAGCTTATATTTGATAAAAAACGGATTATCTGCGAGCATTTTACTTGTGGTTTCGTCATAAATTCGCCTTATATCAAGCTCAATAACATTGCCTTTATAACATAAAATATAAATCTCCTCACCCATAAATCCATCTCGCGGATCTGGTAAGTGCGGATCACACACAAAGATAAACCAAATATCCCTCTGCCTATCGATGACCCAATCAAGCTGCTCTATACGTTGATCGCCCAATGGAAGTTCACCAAAATTTGCTCTGGAGCTATTTACTATGTCAATAACGCCATATTTCTTAATATCCTCTTTAGAAATATATTCTGCTACAAATGCCATTTTCTACTCCTTAAATTTAATATTTAATTATATCTACGACATATTTATATTCGCTTATATGCTCGTAGATATCGCCTTCGCTTTTAGTGCCTAGCTTTCTAACCATATCGTTTAGAAAAAATTTCTCAAAATTTTCAGCGGTTACCTTAGCGCCGCTACTGGTGCGCACATCCTTGCCGTTTGCAATATCTGCTAAAATTTGATCGGCTTGTTTACTCGTCATTTTTTATCCTTTCTTAATCGTGTAAAAAAGTTACGACTTCATGCTCTTTTGGTAAATTTTCTCTACCGTCAATACCGCGATTGCCATATTCTTTTAAAGCCTCATTAAGCACCTTATAGAGCTCATCTAACGAAATTCCGTCAATACTAGAATTTATATTTTCCAGCTTATATTTGATAAAAAACGGATTATCGACTAGCATTTTACTTGTGGTTTCGTCATAGACCCGTCTAATGTCAAGCTCGATTTCTTTACCTTTATAATAAAGCAGCCAAATCATCTCTCCGGTATATCCGTCTCTTGGATCAGGCAGATGCGGGCTACAAACAAAGATAAGCCAAATATCTCTTTGCCTGTCGATGACCCAGTCTAACCACTTTATTTCATTAGGCCCCTGTGGATCATAATGATATTTTGCCAAGCACTGATCTACACGATTTATAATATCATATTTCTTAATATCCTCTTTAGAAATATATTCCGCAACAAACGCCATTCTCTCCTCCTCAAAATTTAATTCTCGGATTATACTACGATATATTTATACCTACCTATGCGCTAATGCACTAATAAATATAAGCATAGGAGTTAAATTTATAATTGATTTTTGCCTTGAACCGTGCGCTACGCTCTCGTTAAATTTTTTAAAATTTCAAAGCGCGGTTTAAATTTATAGCCGCAGCTCGGCGTACGCCAAAGTGCAAGCCGCCGCCGTATGTTTAAAATCCCGCTATAAACTATGCGGCACTACGTATTCAAAATCCGCGCATATCAGGCGCTGATGACGCGCCGAGTCGCGCGGGCTCGGTAAATTTCGCCGCGGCGTGCCTAAGCTTCTATCACGTAAGGGATTTTATCTTTCACGCCGGCGCCCGCAAAGCCTTTAAGCCGCAGCAGGCAGCTGTCGCAAAGCCCGCACGCAGCATCCTCGCGCTCGTAGCAGCTCCACGTAAGCTCTAGCGGCACGCCGATCCCAAGCGCTAGCGAGACGATCTGCGCCTTGCTAAGGTGCACGAGCGGGGTTTTGATGCGCGGATGAAAGTCGCGGCTCGTACCCAGCTCAAGCGCTCGCTCGAACGCGCCGATGAACTCCGCGCCGCAGTCGGGGTAGCCGCTGCTGTCCTCCTGCACCACGCCGATGAAAATCGCATCGCAGCGCTCTTTCTCGGCAAGCGCGGCGGCGATGCTCAAAAACACGCCGTTGCGAAACGGCACGTAGGTGCTAGGCAAATCCGAAAACACGCTCTCACCGCCTTGCGGTGAAATTTTATCGCTTTGGTTTTGCGATGAAATTTCACCCCCTGCGTGCTTCGATGAAATTTTATCGCCCTGCTGCGGCTGGGGCAGGTTTCGAGATGAAATTTCACCGTCTTGCGGTGAAATTTCATCGTCGCGGGCTAAAATTTTACTGCCATGCGGCGAAGGCTCATCGCCCTCTAGTAAAATTTCAGCGTCTTGCGTTAAAATTTCACCGCTCTGCGCGCAACCGCTCCGCGCCGAATCTACGGCGAGCGAAGCGTCCGCGGGGCTCGTCAAGAAATTTAACGCAGTAAAATTTTGCCCGCCAATCTCGGCATTAGTAAAATTCGCCGCAATAGAATTTTGCCCTTCTAGTTCGGCGGCGGAATTTGTCTCGATAAAATTTAGCTCTCCGAGCTCGGCACTCTTGGAATTTGCCGCGCTGTCAAACTCGGCGCTAGCGGAATTTACCGCGGCGCCAAGCTCCGCAGCGCCCTTTCTTATCGGCAAGGTACCGTCCGTAAGGGCGCTGCCGCCAATTTGCGCGATGAAGCGAGCGTCTAAAATCAGCCTTTTTGCGACCCCCAAATCGTCGCAAATTTTACCGAAGCACTCGCGCTCCTTGCCCATCGTGCGCTGATCGTAGTCAAAGTGCAGCGCTACGATCTCGTAACCTTCGCGCCTCGCGATATAGGCGCAGGTCGCACTGTCCATGCCGCCGCTGATCACGCATAAAGCTCTCATTTTCGTCCTTTTTTTGCTAAAATTATACGAAAATTTTATAAAAGAGGGGTAAAAATGATACTTTGCGAGCAGCCCTATCCCGAAATTTTGGACGCTATCACGGCGGAGCTGGGCGGCGGGAGCGTCGAGCTAATTTTCGTGCGCGGCGAGGAGATGCGGCAGCTAAATGCCAAAACGCGCGGCATCGATAAGACGACCGACGTGCTGAGCTTCCCGCTCGATCCTGCGGCGTTTGCGGGCTTCGGCGAGGATTTTAGCGAAGAGAGCTCCGCGCATGAAAACAGCGGCGATAAAAATCCATACGCTGCGAATTCCGCTAGTGAAAATACAAGCGCTGCGAATTCTGCGAGGGAAAATTCTAATACTATAAATTTCGAAAATTCCGAGGGTGAAAGTTCTAACGACGAAAATTTAAAGAATGAGAATTTTGGCAGCGGAAATTTCGCCCCCGCACTGCTCGGCTCGGTCGTGATAAATTTAGACCTCGTAGAGCTTAAGGCGGCGGAACTGGGGCACGGCAGGGATGACGAGACGGCGCTGCTTTTTACGCACGGTCTGCTGCACGTGCTAGGTTACGACCACGAGAGCGACGACGGACAGATGCGCGCCAAAGAGTGCGAGATCATCGAGAAATTCCGCCTTCCAAAAAGCCTGATCGTGCGAACGGAAGGAAGCGAGGAGTAGGCGCTGTATATCAAAAAAGGGCGAGCAAGGTATGTGCGGCGGCGAAAATTCTAATCAAATTTTAAAAACGCAGATTGGGGAGCAAAAACTGCAAGCCCAAAACCGCAGCGATAAAACATAACGCGCAAGTAGCAAAATTAAGCAAACCAAAACTCGGCGATATAGTGCAACTCCTTAAAAATTTAGAGTTGTTTTATAAATTTATAGCTTCCGTCGTCGGCTCATTGGCGCTCAAATTGATCCTTTTTAAATTTTATTCACATTCATGAATATATGGATCTTTTAAGGTAAATTCGCCATGATTTCCTAACCAAAATTTCGCATGCTCGAAATTATCAATCGCAACTGAATGTATTTGTATGATTAACTACTTAATGGTAAATTTTCGTATTTAAATACAAATTTCTACAAACGGATGTTTGCGAAACTTTGTCTTTAAATTTACTAATTTTAATAGAAACCGCTTTAAGACCGTTTATTAAATTTACGGAATCGATAAAAAGCAGATAGTCTTTATCCTTATATTTTATCGGTCCAAAATAAATCAGGGTGTTTCTTTCAATTTTATTTTGATAATCCTCAAAATCTGCCCTGCTATAATATGAATCGTATGAGGGGTCTTTTATAATTTTACTGCACTCTTGCGGATCTAGAATATACATAAAATTTGCAAAAGACATCTCGTATTGCCGAAAATCTCTATACGTCATAATATACAAAAGCTTATTATCAAATTTATATAACGTAAATCCTCTCCCCGTAAAGCCGTCTCTAATCGTTGTATTCATATCCATATACCAGCAATCGCCCATATTTTTCTTTAAAACGGGGTTATTGTAATCCGTCGTATCAAAAACCAGAGGCTTGATTACGCTTATATTTTTCCATTCGAATAGATCATCGTAAAAGTCGTTGCAGAAGTCTCTTTCTTTTGATAAATGCTCTTCATACTCTTTTTTGAGCGTTGCATTTCTATCTATTTGCCAAAAGCTAACGGTTTTTCCGTTGAAAGTGGTTTCTCCTTCTACCATACCGGAAGGATTGCTTCTTACTACTTTCCTATCATTAGCTTTCCATAAAGTTATTTTTAAATCAAAAGGAATTTCCGTATCGCTTACATCGTTTGCATTCGCAAATAGTACGAATGCGATCATTAAGATGAAAATATGAACCCACATAACCGCCCCTATCGATAAAGCTTCGTGTTTAAGTATGAATTGCTACAAACAGGCATTTGTAAAATACCGTCTTTAAATTTCCTGATTGCGACGTTTAGTAATTGACCGCTGTGCGTATTGTCGAAATCTATGAAAAGTAGATAGTCTATATCTTTATAACGTATCGGTTCGGCATAAAACAGACGTGGTTTATATATGATATTGCCTGGAATCTCCAAATTTACCCTGCTACGAGGATCTTTTGTGATTTTACTACACTCTTTGGGATCTAAAATGTAAGCAAGATTTGCGAAATCATCCGTCTGATATATATAAGGAGTGGTTTTATAAATCATAATATACAAAAGCTTATTATCAAATTTATACAATGTAAATCCGCGCCCGCTAAAGCCGTCTTTAATCGTTTTATTCATATCCATATACCAACAATCGCCCATATTTTTCTTTAAAATGGGGTTATTGTAATCCGTCGTATCAAAAACCAGAGGTTTGATTATATTTATATTTTTCCATTCAAACAGATCATTGTAAAAGTCGTTGCAGAAGTCTCTTTCTTTTGATAAATGCTCTTCATATTCTTTTTTGAGCGTTGCATTATCTTCTATCGTAAAAAAATAAAAACTCTTGCTGTTAAACGTAGTTGCACCCCGAATCATAGGTTCGTGGAGGGCTTTTCTTACAACTTTTTTATCTTGAATTTTCCATAAAATAGGTTCCAGTTGCCATGGCATCGATGGATGCTTTATATCGTCCGCTTTTGCGAACGATACGGCAAACAAGATCGCTAAAATAAAAGCACGAATTTGCATCCCTTGCTCCTTAAAATGGGATTTTGGAATCCTAAAAGCGTTTTTTATTATCGGTTATATAAGCTTATATAACATAATTACTTAATCTGATATAAAATATGTTATCATATCCATATATATGAATTTATATACTCCGATATATACAGCGAGTTTTCAACGTTTAAAGCATAATCATTTTTATTCACATTCATGAATGTATGGATCTTTTAGGGTAAATTCGCCATGATCTCCCAACCAAAACGTCGCGTGCTCAAAATTGTCAATCGCAAATGTCGCATGGTACTCGCTGTATACTCTGCGCGATCTGCATTTTTTGCCTTTGTAATCATAGTAATCTGATAGCTTTTTATAAAACTCGATGCTTTCGTTATCAAAGTCGTAGCCCAGCGCGATATCTTGATTTCGCCCGTCGTAAAAATGAATATAGTCGAAATCGAGGTTGTAATAAACTTTGCAATGGCCATTTTCGCCGTTTATTATGGTATCGCTGCATTTGATTATACAAGGTAGCAAGGTCTACCGCCGCCAAAATCTACTTTCTTACCTCAATTCATCTGAGTATCGCGTAAAATTCTACGGACAAAATTTATGCGGATAAAATTTTATAAATCGCGCTTAGCCGAAGTTTACGGGGTCCATATCGATCTCGACGGGCAGATGCTCAAGCGCGCGCGCGGCATTAATCAGCGGCACGTGCGAGCTAGCGCGCAGCAGAATTTCAAAGCGAAATTTCGACGCGATATAGGCGATACCAGCCTTACCGTAGCCGATGATCTCAAAGCTCTCGCTCGCTTTCTCTTTCAAATACTGCGCGGAATTTTCGGCAAGATTTTCGGCTGCTAAATTTATAAAATTTTGTGCGACGCCGTTTCTTTCAGGCTTTAAATTTACGCTACCCGTATCCCCGTCGCGAGCTGTAATTTGCACATTATTTTTCAAATTTGAAGCGTTTTGGCGGTTTAAATTTGCGTTGCTCCCGCGCAAATCCAAGCTTTGAAATTTAGAATTTAACATCTGCTTACTGCCCTGCTGCGCAGAATTTTCTAAATTCAAAGCGCTTAAATTTGCTCCCCTCGCGTTCAGCCCGTCATGCGATATAAACGCACTATCTCCCGCCTGTTTGCGGCGCAAAAGATCAAGCGCCACGTTCATTATCTCGCCCGCCGCCTTTTCGTTTTTATGCGAGATCAGCACGCGCAAAAGCCGCATATACGGCGGATAGAGCCCCTCTCGAAACTCCGCCTCGTCGCGCAAAAAATCGTCGTAGTTTTCGATATAATCCCTAAAAAAGCCGCTCTGACGCGTCTGTATGACGACCCTGCCCTGCCCCGAGCGGCCCGCGCGGCCCGCCACCTGCATCGCAAGCGCCAGCGTCTTTTCACGCGCCCTAAAATCGGGATAGCTCAGATGCTCGTCGATCCCCATTATCACCGCAAGATCCACGCCGTGGTAATCGTGTCCCTTGCTAAGCATCTGCGTGCCTACCAAAATGTCGATTTTATGGGCGTTGAAGTTATTTAGCAGCGCCTCAAGCTTGCGCTGCGTGGTGATCTCGTCGCGATCAAATTTTGCGATGCGAGCGTTCGGGAAATGCGCCGCAAGCTGTGCCGCAAGCTCGCCCGTGCCGATCTTACGCGCCTGCATCACCTCGCTGCCGCAGTTTTCGCAAGACGCCCTGTAAAACGTGCTAAAGCCGCAGTAATGGCACTTCAGCGCCGCAGCGTCCGCGTGGTAGCTCATCCCGACGGCGCAAAACGGGCAGCGCACGATCTGCCCACAGTTTTCGCAGACCATATATTTGTAGTTCGCGCGCGTGGGCAAAAATACGACTGCTTGCTTGCCGGCTTTGAGGCTACGCTCGATCTCGGTTAAAATTTTGGGGCTCAGCCCCGTCTCGCTCTCGTCGAAAATGAAGCGCTTGGCGCTGCTAAAGTAGGTGCCGCGCAGGCGGAAATGCGGCTGCTTCGCGTAGGTGCTAAGCGCGGGCGTCGCAGAGCCCAAAACCACGCGGATGCCAAGCTTTTTGCCGACGAAAATCGCGGCGTCGCGGGCATTTAGACGCGGCGCGGCGGCCGATTTATAGCTGTCGTCGTGCTCCTCGTCCACGACGATGAGACTCAGATCGCTAAAGGGCAAAAACAGCGCCGAGCGGGCACCCGCGATGAGTCTGATCTCGCCTGCGTTAAATTTCGCTAAAATTTCACGCTTTTTCTTGGGCGAAATTTTGGAGTGCCAGACGCCGAGCCGCCCGCCGAAATAGCTCTGTAGCCGCTTCGTCATCTGCGGTGTGAGTGAGATTTCTGGCATCAAAAACAGCGCCTGCTTGCCTGCAGCGAGCGCCTGCGCGATCAGCGCGATATAAATTTCGCTCTTGCCGCTGCCCGTATCGCCGAAAATAAGCGACGTCTCATTGGCTTCGGCAAATTTACGCGCTTGCTCCTGCGCGGGGGTGAGGTTTGGAATTTTACATATTTGAAGCAGGGATAGCGACGGCGGGGCGGGGCTTTGTGCCGCGGCGTCTGAATTTTGAATTGAGATAAAATTTTGCGCTGAAGTAGAATTTTGAATCAAAACAGAATTCTCTCTCTCGGTAAAATCCCACTCTTGGATCGAATTCTGCGCTATGGCAAAATTTTGTTTGTGTGCAGGATCAGGTTCGGCAACAAAATTTATTGTCATAGCGGAATTTTGAGCCAATGTAGAATTTTGAATTGAAACGGAATTTTGCTCATCGACAAAGTCCCTCTCTTGGATAGAATTCTGAGCGGAGGTAGAATTTGACGCCAAATTTTGCGAGATAGAATTTAGCGCTTGCTTCAAATTTTGCTTTTGTGTGGAATCCGGCGCGATGACGGAATTTATGACGGTAACAGAATTTTCTGCGGTAGTAGAATTTTTCGTCAATTCAGAATTTTGGATTGAGGCGAAATTGTGTGTGGCACTAAAATCATCGTCGAGCACAGAATTTTGTGCGGTGATGGAATTCTGCTCGGAAATAAAATTTTGTTCGCAAGTAGAAGTTTGCTTGCAAGCGCAATTCCGCTCGGTCGTAGGATCCTCCTGCGAATTCCGCAAATCCTGCGCCGTATCGCTCGCGGGCTCAAAGATCCCAAATGCAACGCCATTTTCGCAGACATAGTAGTACGCGATAAAATTTGCAAGTGCGATCTGAAACGGGCTAAATTTAAGCTGCGAAATCTCTAAAATTTCCTTGGTTTTGAAAGTCGGTTTTGCAACCTCGCGCAGGATCACGGCGGATTTGACACTTGATTTTACGGGAACGGATACGATTTGATAAGTTGGGATTTTAAAATTTGAACTATAAGTAAGCGGCTTTAGGCTAGCGCCCAAAACCGCAACTTCATAATAGAGCATTTAGCTATTGAGCTAAGGATTGACAAAGATCATCAGCGTGATTGCAGTCGAATGAGCCTACATTTCTATCTTTATTTGCACCGGAAGTAGGTATACTAGCTCTTGTTGGATAATAAGTAAAGTTAGTACTTTTGCCTGCTACGGTAGCCGTATATGTAGATGTGGCATTATCGTTGCCATTTCTAACCAAAGTCCAGCCGTTTCTGCCGCCGTTTCTCATAGGGTAGATAGGTTGCTGCAAAACGCCATCAAAAAGAGTGGCGTTGTCCGAGCCCTCCAAAGCAGGCCACGTAGTCACGCCCCTCATCATATTCTCGCTTCTAACTAGCGAAAGTCCGCTTCTAATAGCAGCGATGTCTCCGCGCATCTTAGCAATCGTAGCATCATCGCGCGTAGCGGCTAATCTAGGCACCGCGATGCCCGCCAAAATACCTAAAACGACGATGACGAAAACAAGCTCTATCATCGTAAAAGCTTTTAAATTTTTCATGTTAAATCCTTTGATTTAAAGTGAGATGATTATAGCCAAATTTAAATAAAATTAATTTTAGTTAAAGAAAAAATCCTGCATTTTAAATAGAATTTTATGAAATTTCATTAAATTCTGCGATTTTTTGTCCGAATTTTACGGACGTATCAGCCGGGATTTCAAATTTTAAAAACTCGCTTTGCACTACGAGCACGATCGTCGAGCCCAGCTCGAAATTTCCCAAATGATCGCCCTTTTTAAAGTTTAAATTTTCATATTCGTAAAGCGCCTCAGATCTACTTGCGCATGCATTCGTCTGTATTCGCGTATCGAAATCAAATTTCATCTTGCCGACGTTTAAAGCGCCCACGAAAACCATCCACAAAATCCCGCCGCCAGGCATTTTGCACTTTAAAATTACGCGCTCGTTTTTAGCGTAGAGGTTTGGAATTTTAAGTAAAAATTTCTTCGCCACGCTGTAGAGATCAGCGGGTATATAAAGCGCCTGCAGCACGCTCAGGTCGCACGGCGCGTGATAATGATGATAATCGCGCGGGCTTAGATAGATGTTTGCGTAGCTTAAATTTACGCCGCTTGTATTTTCGCCGCCTTGGGCGTCCTCTGCGCTCGTTTTGCGACTCACGCTATTTTCATCGCCGTAAATTTCAGCTCGCATGTCGCTTGCAGTATAAATTGCGCTGCTTTCGCCGCTTATGATTTTTGCTTGCGCGGCGTCCGCGGTGTCATCTGAATTTTTAATGTCGCGGGTATCCGCTCCGCCGCTTTCACTTGCCGCAAACGTGCGACCTAGCAGCTCGCTAAGGCTATATTCGCAGCCCTTTACGCTAAAAGCCCGCATATCGGCGCAGGTCCCGCTCTCAAAGATCACGCCGTCACTGGGGCTTATGAAAGCTCGCTCGTCTGCCGCTATCTCGCGCGGACGCAGCAAGCGGCGAGTAAAAAGCGCGTTTAGGCTCACGTAGCTTTGCGGCGGATCAAATTCGCTCATATCGATTTTGAAAAATTCCACATATTTGCGGTTGATAAAATTTTGTATAAATTTAGGGAATTTCACCGCGGCGATAACCCCGAAAATTCTCGAAATAAAACTTCTCATCTATGCCTTTCTAAGCTTAAGCAGCGCGATCTCCGCATCGGCAAAGACCCTTATCGGCGGGCCCCAAAACCCTACGCCGCTGCTTACGTAAATTTGCTTCAGCCCGTCGTTATACAGCCCGTAAAGATACTTCTGGCTAAGCAGTACCAAAAGCGTCCACGGAAAAATTTGCCCCGCGTGCGTGTGTCCGCAGATACACAGATCGACCTCGTCGCGCACGAAATCCACGACGTATTTGGGCTGATGCGCGAGTAAAATTTTTGGTTTATCGGGGTCTGCCTGCGCTAGCGCAGCGCTTAAATCTGGCTGCATGTATCCGAAGCGAAAGCCGCTAAGATCGTGCACGCCCATTAAATTTAACCCTTCAAATTCCACGCTTTCGTTTTGCAGCACGCGCACGCCCGCTTTTTGCATCGCCGCGATAAGCCCGCTTGCGTCGCCGCGGTAATACTCGTGGTTGCCCGTGACGAAAAATATAGGTTTTTTGATCGCCTCAAGAGGCTGCAAAATATCCCCGAGCTCATCCGAGCGCAGATCAAACATATCGCCTACGATCAGCAGCGCGTCGTAATTTAGCAAGTTTATCTGCGCTACGACGCCTTGCAAAAATTCCTTTTTCAAAAACTCGCCCAGATGCACATCCGAGATGACGACGAAGCTTAGCTCGCGAGCTAAGTTTTTGATTTTTATTTCGCGCTCGGTGATTTTTGGAATTTTTAGTGCATTATAAAGCCCCTTAAAAATATAGCTAAACGCCATTATTACAAAGGTTACGTCTATAAAGGTTTTTAAAAATTTTCGCCTGTTTTGGCTAAATTTAACCACATGCGCAGCGGCGCTTAGCACATCGTAAGCAAGGCAGATAAAAAAGAGCGAAAAGGACGCCGCAGTGCAGAATACGCAAGCCTTATAAAGCAGCTCGTTTTTGAAGCTTCCATTAAGCCCAAAACCCACAAAAAATATCGCATCTAAAATCGCCAAAGCTACGCAAAGCAAGCTCAAGGCGGGGCGAAACGTAGCGAAGCCTTTATATGGCGTAAAGCGCGCGCCGATCGATCTGTAGACGTAAAGATTAAAAAACAGGAATAAAACCGTGCCGACGATCGGGAAAATATAGGCGCTTTTCAAACTCTAGCCTTGGATATACTCGTCCAGCTTATCTTTATCAAAGCCCGTGATTTCTTGCTTATCGTCTAAAATTAGCGCGCCGCTCTTTTTAAATTTAGTGATGGTGCGCGAAAATGTCTCGGGAGTCACGTTTAGAATTCTGGCTATTCTGGTGTATTTCGTGCTCATAAAAATATCGAAATTCTCGCTGATAAACTTAGCGATCTTGCCGTCGCAGCTAAGCACGACTTGATTATCAAAGACCGCATTTAGCGCTCGGATCTTCTCAGACATCGATTTTAAAAGCTCCAGGCAAATCTTTGGATCGCTCATAAACTCGTTTTTAAATTTTTCATAATCGATCTTTAGCACCTCTCCGTTTGTTGAAAACACGCCGCTTGCAGGATAGCTCGTCTCTTCGAAATTTACCATCTCCGCCACGAGCGAGATGGGGCGGATCTCGCGCATATGGATCTCACGCCCCTTTGCGGAGGTTTTATAGATTTTTAAAATTCCTTTTAGCAGGATCAATAGATACTGCGAGCGCTCGCCCTCGAAAAATAAAATTTCGCCCTTTTTGTAGCTTTTATGGATGCTAATCTGCTCCAAACGATCGATTTGCGCTGCGCTTAGAGCTTTAAAATAAGGGATTCTCTCAAGCATCGCCGTAACCTATTTTTTAAGCAGGTCTCTTATCTCGCTAAGAAGTTTAATCTCTTCGCTAGGCTCGGCAGGTGCGGCAGGTTCCGGCGCAGGAGCAGGCTTTTTAAGCTTATTGATCGCCTTGATCGCGCAGAATATACAAAACGCGATGATGATAAAATCGACCGTTACCTGGATAAACGAGCCGTAGTTTATCGTAACGGCCGGAGTCTGCCCCACCGCTTCTTTTAGCACGATCTTAAGATCGGTAAAATTCATCCCCCCCGTAAGAAGTCCTAAAATCGGCATCATAATGTCGCTTACGAGCGAGGTTACGATCTTACCGAAAGCCCCGCCGATGACGACGCCCACCGCCATATCGATGACATTGCCTTTCATCGCGAATTCTTTGAATTCCTGAATGAAACCCATATTGTCTCCTTGAATAAGATGCGCCGATATTAGCTTATTTTTGCTTTGTTTTTGCTTTTTATTAGGAAGTAGAAAGTATAATCCCAGCTTAAATTTAAACTCAAAGGATTTAAATTGTATCGCTTCGCTCCGTCGCCCACCGGCGATATGCATATCGGAAATTTACGCGCGGCTATTTTCAACTACATCTGCTCGCTGCAGGATCAAAGCGGCTTTATTTTGCGTATCGAGGATACCGACACTGCGCGCAATATCGAAGGCAAAGATCAAGAGATAATCGAAATTTTAAAGCGCTTCGGCATCTCGTGGCAGAGTCTGTATTATCAAAGCAAAAATTTAAAATTTCATCAGCAGTTCGCAGCCAAGCTGCTCTCCGAGCAAAAGGCGTTTTGCTGTTTTTGCAGCGAGGAGGAGCTTGAAGCGAAAAAACAAGCCGCCAAAGACGCGGGCGAGGCGTATCGCTACGACGGGCACTGCGAGCATTTAAGCGCGCAGGAGGTGCTTGGCTGCGAAAAGCCCTTTACCATCCGCCTCAAAAAACCGGATCACGCGCTGGAATTTACCGACGCGATCAAGGGTCGTATCGCATTTGAGCCGCAGAATATCGACAGCTTCGTCATCATGCGCGCGGACAAGACGCCTACATATAACTTCGCTTGCGCCTGCGACGATATGATGCAGGGCGTTAGCTTCGTAATTCGCGGCGAGGATCACGTCTCAAACACCCCGAAGCAAAACTGGATCCGCCAAAGCCTCGGCTACGACGGTAAGATCAAATACGCGCACCTGCCGATCATATTAAATTCCGAAGGCAAAAAGATGAGCAAGCGCGAGGATAGCTCCTCGGTAAAATGGCTGCTTCAAAGCGGCTACCTGCCCGAAGCGATCGCGAACTATCTGATCCTACTGGGCAACAAAACGCCGCGCGAGGTCTTTAGCATGGATGAGGCGGTGGAGTTTTTCGACATCGCCAAAATTTCAAAAAGCCCTGCGAAATTTGACGAGGACAAACTCGCCTTTATAAACCGCGAGCATATCAAAAGAGCGAGCAAGCAGCGCCTAGCAGAGCTTTTTGAGCTTGAGCCGAAATTTGCGCCTTTGATAAAATTTTACACTCAAGAAGCGAGCCTAATCCCGCAGATTAAAGAAAAGATCGCAGCGATCTACGGCGCGAAAGATATCCCGCAGGAGTGGGCGGCGCAGGCGCAGGCGCTGCGAGAGGCGATCTTAAATTTATTAAGCTCAAACGGCGCTCCAATGGAATTTAATGATTTCAAAGCGGCGCTTTCGCAGGCTACAAATTTAAAGGGCAAGAGCCTGTTTATGCCGCTTAGATTTTTACTAACCGGCGTGCCTCACGGTCCGGAGCTTAGCGAGCTGTATCCGCTGATCCGCGCCGATTTAAAGGAGATACTCGATGCTACTAAATAGCGTATTTTACGGCATTTTAGTGAGTATTCACTACGTGATTCAAGCTTATATGATGCTCATTTTCGTCGCCTGCGTTTTAAGTTTCATCCGCCCAAATCCGTTCGGTAAATTTTATAAAATCATCCGCGTGATCTCTGCGCTTACTGAGCCTGCGTTTGCGTTGGTGCGTCGCTATCTGCCTACGACTTTCGGCGGCTTTGATCTTTCGCCGTTAGTGATTTTATTTGTTTTAATGTTTTTTGATAATATGATAATTTATATTCTAAATAGGAGCGTTCTTTGAGAGCCATCTGTAAATTTTGCCTTATTTTAACTTTGCTGTGCGCCGTAAGTAGCGGTAAAATTTTAAGCTACGAACAGATCAAAGACGAGCCCAAATCCCTAGCCAAGGACTATTACATCTATCGCCTAATAGATGAGACGAAATACAACAAAGCGGAGATTAGAGCTTTAAAACAGAGCATCTTTCGCTACAAGGGCAAGCTAAAAGAGAAGCTAGATAGAATTTTTGGCGCCATTCGCCCTCCTAAGCGTCCGGATCGCTGCGCAGGCGTTACCTCCGCCAATATTTTAGATGCAAATTTAACCTGCAAAAAGGCGCGCTCCTATCCAAATTTTATCGCCAAGCTAAGCCCGTCGGTGCGCGAGACGCTCGCTTCGCAGCTTGAAAAGCACCAAGACGCAGCAAGTAGAAACGCCGTAAATTTACTGCGCGGATTTAACGACAAAAATCCGAGCGAGTATTTTATGCAGAGCCGCAACGCGCAAAACTACTTTTTATATTACGACTACTTAAAAGGCGCGGGCAAGGACGCTCTGATCGATATCGACGCCGACGCAGCCTTCGTAAGCGAACTGGCTTCGCAAAAAGGCTTCAAAGCGGTTCTCAACGACGCGCTAATCAACCGCAAATACCCGCACTTGCGCCGCTCGCTTACGGGCGTCGATCCGTCGGCCGTAGAAAAGGACATAGCGTTTATGCTAGGCGTAAATGCCGTCATGCATGGCGATGAAGGGGCTGCACTTGCATTTTTTAGCCGCGCGGCTGCGAGCTTTGAGAAACCTCACGACGTGCACAATGCGAAATTTTGGATCTACCTGCTAAATGGAGATCAAAATGTCTTGCGTCAGCTTGCTAGCAGCGATTATTACAGCCTCTATGCGCTTTATGCCAAGGAGGTCTTAGGGGATAGGAATTTAAACATAATCATCCCAAATCCTGCTAAAAATTCCATCGAAGGCTACGATATCACCGATCCTTTCGCTTGGGTTCGCACGAAAAATAGCGCTGATCGGATGTCGCGCGAGCAGCTTTTGGAATTTGCCAAAAAATTCGATACTAAGCAAAGCATCGGCGAGTACTCATACATTATGAATAAAGCAAGCGGCGGCAAGGATAACTTCTATCCGACGCCGTTTATGGAATATATCGGCGACGGCGACAACCGCCGCAAGGCGCTAATTTTGGCGCTCGCACGCCAAGAGAGCCGCTTCGTACCCGCATCGGTATCTACGTCGTATGCGCTTGGGATGATGCAATTTATGCCGTTTTTGGCTAACGAGATCGGCAAAAAGCAACTCAAAATCGACGGCTTCGATCAAGACGATATGTTCCGCCCGGAGGTCGCTTACCGCTTCGCCAACATCCATATCGACTGGTTGGAGCGCAAAATTTATAGTCCGGTTTTCATCGCATACGCTTACAACGGCGGGCTCGGGCTCGTCAAAAAGATGCTTCAGCGCGGCGATATGTTTAATAAGGGCAAATTTGAGCCGTGGCTTAGCATGGAGCTCGTGCCGTATGCCGAGAGTAGGGACTACGGTAAAAAGGTGCTCGCAAACTTCATCATCTACTCGCAAATCCTCGATCCGCGCGCGAAAATCTCAGTACAACAGGAGCTGCAAGATCTGCTGATACCGAGCAGAAGCGACGATTTTAGATAAATTTGCGAGGCGGCGAAATGAAAGCAAAGCGAAATTTTATAGTTAAAATTTTAGCCGCTTCGGCTTTTATCTGCGAAATTTGCGCGGCGACTCAAAATTTTTCGCCTACCAAAGATACCGCGAAATCGCTTAAGGAGGATGAAATTTTAATCCTTAAAAGCGATCTTGCCGCCGCTAAAAAACAGGGCGGCGCGCTGCAAGAGGTAAATTTAGAGGAAAGGGAGCTTGCAAAAAACGCGCTTAAGCTTCCGTTTGAAATTTACGAGCTGCGCCTTTCTGAGGATCAAAATACGCTCTTCGGCTTGGGCGACGACAAGGGCGGCATCGTCCTGATCGATGTTACCGAGCCGCGCACTCTAAGGCTTGCAGGCATATTTCCTTTTCCGCAGCATGAGTTTGATCCCGCCTACATAGATATCACGCAGAGCAAAGACAGTAAGTCTATTCGTCGCCGATCCGAATTTCGGAATTTATAAGCTGGATCTTAGCGACCGAAGGGATATTAAAATTTCAGCTCGGCTTGAAGCGCGATTTGTAAATAAAATAGAGCTTTCCAGCGACGGACGCACCCTCTTTGCGAAGGATTTTTTCAGCACCCTTACCGCCTATGACGTAAAAGATGATAAATTTACGCAGTTTGCTTATTTTATCGCCCCTTCCAAAGTCACTAAGCGGGAATACGATTACGCTTGCGCGCCGCATAGGTTGTCCGAAATAAAGGAACTCGGCGATCTGAAACTACTCTCTGAGAATGAGCTTTTGCTGGCAAGCTGGACGGGGTTTTATATTTTAGACATATCGGATATGGATAAATACCGCGCAAATGCCGCGCAAAGCTCTAATATCTTAAAGCAGATCCGCTATATCGCTCATCCGTATTTAGAAATCGATAAAATGGCGCTATCCAAAGACGGCAAGCGAGTATTTTCATCAAATTGGAGCGAATTTGGGCTGTATGATTTAGGCGAAAATAACACGGCCCAATCAAGCGCGTATTACAGCGGCGCGCATTTAAATAATTTTAAAGTCATAGAGGATCTAAATTTAGCTTACTTAGGCAAAAAAATATCCGAAAAAGGGGAATTTCCAAGCGTGGATCTGATCGATTTTAGCAACAAACTCGACCCCGCTCTGATAAAAAGATATCTCTTTCCGCAGAGCTTAAAGGCGTAAGCGTCGAATCTCGCGGCGAATATCTATTTTTTTCCTATTTTACGAGAAACGGAGCGTTCATAAGCGGGCTTGATCTCGCCTCGTTAAACTCCGCCGAGAGATCCGCTCAATCTGTGCAGATGCAAAATGAAATTTTAGCCTAAAAAGGCTTTGAAGAAAAAGGCGCGATCTGGGATCTTCCTTACGCTAAAAACGGCTTTCGAACCGTCGATAACATAATAAAATCTCCGCAAGGATATCTACTCCTTGCAAGCGCAAACGACGAATACCGAGTCTCGCTAGTTGCGTTAAGCGAGCAGGGAGCGGAACTTTGGCGCAAAAAATTAAATGTGGTATCCGCAGCCAATATGCCGGTAGCGGCGATGGATTCATACGCGCTTTTGGATAATCAAATTTTAGATGCCAAAACGAAAAAGATAATCTACAAATTTCCGCTTAAATTTAAAGAAGTAGCGAGCTTCGGCGATAAATTTGCCGCGATAGATGAAAACGACGATCTGCGCTTTTACGAGAGAGAAAAACTGCTATGGAAGAAAAAGCTAAATATCGCAAAGAGCAAAAGGCCGTTTGACGGCACCATGGCAAGGATAGCCAAAATATCCGAAAGTGAGATCCTGCTCATCATCGAAAAAGACGGATTTTTAAAATTTAACGCTAAGGGCGACGAGCTTTGGCATAAGAGCGTAAATTTCGCCCGCACGAAGGATGGCGGCGCCTCGGACGAGCTTGTAATCGATCAGAAAGCGCAGCTGCTAAAAGCAAAGGACGGATCGATATTTCTACTGGCAAAATTCGGCGCAAATATCGCAAAATTTGACGCCTTAGGCAATGAAATTTGGAGAAAGCAAATTTGCGGAAGAGATCGCGGCGTCTGCGATCTGTCCGACACGTTAAACGCAACCTATAAATTAGCAAACTACAAAGACGGACTACTTTTGATCGGCGCAAACGACGCCTCGGAGGATCAGACGATATTTTTAGAGCTCGATTTGGACGGCAATATATTGAGCGAAAACAAAGCGAAACTGCAAGACTTTTGGCTCAAAAGCGCCGTAAGCACGGATGACGGAGGCGTTTTAATAGGCGGAGACGCCCATAAAGACGATACGGTCATAATAAAAATTCGATCAATACTGCCGCTGGATCAACAAAAGATCAAAAATTTAAACAGATAAACTATCTACAGCTTATCCGCCGCAAAGGCCGCGACGGGTTTAAATTTAGCCTCTTTTGCGACCTATTTGCGATGCTTTAAAATTTCGTAACTTCGGATATGCAAGCCACCGTTTTAAAATTTCGGCAAGTTTCAAATTTTAAATTTGCGCTTGCCGACTGCGCCGTTTTAGCTAAATTTAACCGCGCAGCGCAGAGCTCGCGAGCGCAAGATGATTTAATTTTACGACCTTAACTCCGCGCGAGCTTCTGCGGAATAAAATTTAGCGATCAAATTGCTATTTAAAAAGCCCTTTGATCTTGCCGAAAAGCGACTTTTCGCCGCCTGCGGAGGCTGCGTCTTCATGATCTTCTGCGGCGGAATTTTCGCTGCCGCCTTCTATCGTATCGCCGCTGTACGGGACGGAATTCCCACTGCTTACCTTCATTGCGCCGCCATCCGCTTCCATCACACTGCCGCCGCCCGTTACATCGACGCCGCGCAAGGCAGAATTCTCTCCGCCCGTCGTACCGCCTCCGCCTGCCTTATCTCGCTCTATCGCCTCGCCGATCTGCTGCGCGGCGATTTCCGCGTATATCAGCGCGCCCTGAGTATCGCAATTAAAAAGATTTGAAAACGACTCGGACCTATTAAGATCAATCGGATTGGGCTCAACCACCTCGGTAGCCTCAAGTAGTCCCACTTCAAGCTCGCGCGCCAAATTTAGCGCCTTTAAAAACACGGGCAAATTCTGCGCATAAAACTCATCTACGGCAGATTTGATTTCGCCGCCCGCCTCATAATCGCGCAGCAGTTTCTGCACGTTATCGGCGCCAAGATACGCGCCGCAGCAATAGTTTTCGACGATCTCGTTGTGAATTTCGCCGCTAAATTCCGCTAGAAATTCCGCCGGCAAAACCTCGCGCCAATCGCTTATATAGGTTTTAAATTTAGAGCTTTGCTCCGCTAAAAAACTAAACGCCGTGCCGCGCGTGTAAAAATACTCTCTAAAATAGCCCTGCGCCACGGCAAGGTGAAATCCGTGCGTTTTATTAAAAATCCCCTGCGTGCCGTACTGCAGCGCCGAGCGGAAGCCATCCGCGTATTTTTCTACATAAAATTCATCCATCCCCGCTTCGCGCGCGATTTTAGCGATAGCCTCAAAATCTCCCTTCTGCGCGAGCTTTAGCGGCTTAAAATACCACTGCGAAATTTCATCTTTGCCGATCGCGTGATAGCTTATGTCGTAGCCCACCCTCTCTCCTTTAATCTTTCAGATCGATCTGCGGCTGCCAATACAGCGACTTTGAAATTTTACGAAATTTCATCGTGGCATCCAGACCATTTGAGGTGCGGTAGCTAAGCACCAGCTCGTCCTTATCGCTCTTAGGCGCGGTGATCTTGTAGCGGCTCGCCCACGCGATCTTAAAAAGCTCCTTTTGCAAAAGCGGATCGCCGTCGCTTAGCGGCACTACGTTTGCGTTTGCGCCGTTGATCTGCACCGCGAGGATCTGGATCTCTTTAGGATAGGAGGTGAGCAAAAACACTTCGTCCTCCGCGGCGTTTCTAAGCTCGGGCGCGACGGGATTTAGATAGGTCGCCACCCCCAAATAGCGATCGCCCGCGCGCACCGATTCAAATTTTTGCGTGTAGGCCAAAAACTCGTTTTTAAGCGGATCGTGACGGGGATCGTTTGCGGAGCAGGAGTTTAAAAATAGCGCTAGCGCGGCTAGGAGCGCGCCCTTTAGCAGGCCGTTTAGCGCGCCGCTAAAATCAAATTTCTTCATCGATTTTCCTTTGAAATTTTAGGTGCATTTTAACGAATTTTGCTTTTTAAAAGGCTAAATTCGCTACAATCTGCTCATCCTAAAAAGCCGGATTTTAAAAATGAAAAGACTTGTTATCGCATTTTCAGGCCCTTCCAACAGCGGCAAAACGACGCTAATTTGCAAGATCGCTAAAATTTTTATCGCTAGCGGGCTGCGGATCGCGATCGTAAAGCACGATCCTGGCGATAAAGCGCGCTTTGACGTAGAGGGCAAGGACAGCGCCAAATTTAGCGAGCTCGGCGCCGAAACCGTCGTGATGAGCCCGACGCGAACGAGCTATTTTTCGCAGCGCTGTATGCAAATTGACGAGGTCGTGCGGATGCTAGGCGAGTTTGATATCTTGCTCGTAGAGGGGCTAAAGACGCTGCCGCTGCCGCGCATAAGCCTGTTTCGAGACAAGATCGATCCGGCGTATCTGCCATTTTCGGACGCGATCGCTTCAAATTTAAGCGGCGAGCAGATGGATAAGTTTTGCCTGGTAAATTTCGACATCAACGACGCTGCGGGCATTAGCGAATGGATCTTAAAAAACGCCAAAAAAATGTAAAGGAATAAAATGCAAGAGATCATAAAATCAATCCAAAATATCGCGCTACAAATCGCCGAGGAGCTGAAATACGCGGACTTCGGCTACACCGATCATCACAACAGTACGGGCGATACACAGCTCAAACTCGACGTAAAAAGCGACGCCATAATCGAGGCAGAATTTCGCAAAAATCCGCTCGTGCGTGCACTAATCAGCGAGGAGAAAGAGGAGGCGCTAGAGCTTCGAAAGGACGCGCGCCTAATCATCGCCTACGATCCGCTCGACGGCTCGAGCTTGGTGGACGTAAATTTTGCCGTGGGCTCGATTTTCGGCATCTACGAGGATGAAATTTCGCCCGCAAACTTAAAAGCGGCGATCTATTGCATCTACGGGCCGCGCCTTGAGATGGTCGTTTGCGAGGATGCACCGAAGCTCTACCGCCTAAATCGCGAGGGTAAATTTAGCTTCGTAAAAGATCTGCGACTGAACGAAAAAGGCAAGCTAAACGCCACGGGCGCGACGCAAAAGGGCTGGAGCGAACCGCACCGAAAGCTCGTGCGCACGCTGTTTGATGAGGGCTACCGCCTGCGATACAGCGGCGCGATGGTAAGTGATCTGCATCAAATTTTATTAAAAGGCGGCGGACTTTTCAGCTACCCCGCTACTAGCGATCATCCGCACGGCAAGCTTCGCGTAACCTTCGAGGTTCTGCCGTTTGCGTTCATCTTCGAGCGCGCAGGAGGCGCCACCAGCGACGGCGCGAACGGCTCGCTTTTACAGCTTAAAATCGAGAAAATCCACCAAAGCAGCCCTTGCTTTTTCGGCTCGAAGTATGAGATCGCGAAGATGCATGAAATTTACGGCGAGAAAAACTGATGGCTGATACCGAGAGCAGCGCGCCGCGCGACGTTTATGACGAAATTTTAGATAAAAGCTTAGCCGCGCTGCAAGCGTGCCAGGCAGAGCACAATCTCACCAGCTGCCTGGAGTGCGAGAAGCTGCTAGATTGCGCGGTACGCGACAAATACGTCAAAGCGGTTTATGAGAGCATGTCGCACGGCGCGACGGGGGATTTTTCGTTTTAAATTTGGCTATTGCGATCGCGAAATTTTGCAAAGCAGACTGCTTAAAGCTCTCGCATCACGGGGTTTTGCAAAGCGAGCTTTGCGCGCAAGATTTCTGCAAACCAAGCTGCGGCGCGGAATTCGCTCGGAATTTGCTATGCGATGCGAATTTGATCCGGCGGCACGCAGGTTCTTACTTTGCAGCACGGAATTTGTCCCACTGCGAAACGATAAAATTTACGGCGCGATTTAGTGTTGCGGTCGGGTCTACTCTGCGGCGCATCTGTTTTGCGGGCCAGGTTTTGCGGCGGCCGATAAAATTTAAAATGAGGGCGTAGCTAAATTGCAGGCGTGCGGCTAAATTTCAAACGCACATACGGTTAATTCGGCACGCGGCTAATTGAAGCGGACAAACGTTGATCTCGGCCTCCGCGGTCGGATTTTTAAAATTTACGGATAAAATTTTAAGGCGCGAATTTCGCAAAGCAAAATTTTATCTGCGATCATGAGCTGTTTATGAGCGCAAATATGCGAAATTTCGTAAAGCAAAATTTCGACGGGTTAAATTTTATCGCCGCGATCTTAAAATTTACGCGACTAAAACTTACTGACTTGCGCGAGCCGCCGTTTACCGCCGATCTAAATTTTGCCTTGTTAAATTTAGCTCACGACTAGAGTGACGGCTCTGCTACCAGCGATGAAATTTAAATTTCGACTTGCGGAATTTAACTCGAAAACTTAGCGACGCAGGCGAAACGGCAAATTTTACCTCGCAAAATTCGAGCCGTAAATTTAAAACGCAAATTTAAACCGCGATCCGTACGTTAAAATTTAAAAGCTAAATTTGAAGTCTAGTGAGCGGGTCCGCCGCACGAATGCTCGTATAAATTTCAAGCACATAATGCTCGTATTGAAATTTTGCGACTGAGCGTGTATGTGAAACGCTCGTTAAAATTTAAAAGCCGAGGCGCATGCGACCGCTCGCGTTAAAAATTTCAGAGCCGAGCGCACTACGACGCTTGCATTAAAATTTTAGAGCCAGAGCACATTACGGCAGCGATCACGTAAAATTTAAAACCAATCGACGGGCGCGCGGAATTTTAGGATTGATCCATTCGCGAAGCTGTGCGTCATCGATCTATTCGCAAAGCCGCGTCCATAGGTTTTTTCGCAGCGCCGCGTGCCGAAATTTTAGAGCAGTTTGGGGAGTACAAGCAGAGGGATGCAACCGTTCGTACAAGGGGTTTTGATGGGGCTGGGCGTTAGCGTGCCGATCGGGCCGGTAAACGTGCTGATGATGTCCTACGCGCTGCGAAGCTACACCAAGGCGCTGTGCTTGGGCCTCGGTGCCATGAGCGCGGATATGCTCTATCTGGCGCTATCGGCGTTTGGCATATCGCAGCTAGCCAAAATCCCGATCGTTTTTGCCTGCATATCAGTATTTGGCGCATGTTTTTTACTCTACACGGCGTACGCGATCTGGCATGGCGCGACTCGCTCGGTGCAGCCTGCAAGCGTCGAGGCTTGCTCGGGCGCGGCGCTTTACGGCAAAGGCTTTTTGATAAATTTACTAAATCCATACGTCATTATGTTTTGGCTCAGCGTCTCTGCCGGCACCGCGCGAGCAGATTTTGCGCTTGCCCTTGCGGGGCTTGTAAGCGGAATCTTAGCTTGGATCACGCTTTTTCCGCTTGCGATATATCTAGCCCGTAGCAAGCTTCCAAACATAGTAGTGCGGGCATTTGCATATATCTCGGCGTTTATTTTGGTATTTTTCGCACTAAAGCTTTTATACGCTATAATTTTTGTTAAAATTTAAACCAAAGGATGGCTTATGAAACCGATTGAAATTCTAAAAGAGCTCATCAAATTCCGCTCGCTCACGCCTAGCGACGACGGGGCTTTTAACTATGTCTCGATGCTGCTGGCGGACTTTAGCGAGGATAGATTCGAGCTAAACGGCGTAACTAACGCGATTTTTACCAAGCGCTTAGGGCTTGGTCCGCACCTATGCTTTGCCGGGCACATCGACGTCGTGCCGCCGGGCGAGGGCTGGGCGAGCGATCCGTTTAAGCCGGTAGAAGCGGATAGCTTTTTATACGGGCGCGGCGCGCAGGATATGAAAAGTGGCATCGCAGCGGCAATCTGCGCGCTAGCGGCGGCACGCGATTTTAAGGGCACGCTAAGCCTGCTGCTAACCAGCGATGAGGAGGGCGACGGCATCTACGGCACGCGCGAAATGCTCTCTAAATTGCGCGAGCAAGGTGCCCTACCCGACTTCGCAGTCGTTGCGGAGCCTACATGCGAAGTGCGCTTCGGCGACACGATAAAGATCGGTCGCCGCGGCTCAATTAACGGCGTCCTCACACTCACTGGCATCGGCGGGCACGCAGCCTACCCTGATAAATGCATCAATCCTGTCCACATTTTAGCGCCGGCGCTTGCAAGTCTAGCGGGGCATGATCTGGACGCGGGTAGCGATGATTTCGCTCCAGCCAAGATAGTCATCACCGACATTCGCGGTGGCTCACAGGTCGTAAACGTAACACCCAAGGACGTACGCGTGATGTTCAACGTCCGCGGCGGCGTAGGGCTGGGACTAGAAGATGTGCGAAACTACGTACTGAGATTATTTGAGCTGGATGCAAAAGATGCGCTATGCAACGAAAGCGAATCCTGCGGCAAGCTAGAAATGAGCTGCACCGCGCAGCTACGAGCAGGCGCGTCGCTACACCTTGCGTTAAAAAGCTCCTCAAAGCCTTTTTTAACTCAGCGAAACTCCAAAATCGTGCAAAAACTAAGCGCTAGCGTGCAGAAGATCTGCGGCGCAGCAGCCGAGCTAAACACTGCAGGCGGCACGAGCGATGCGAGATACTTCGCGGAGTTTGGCGTGGAGACGGCGGAGTTTGGCGTGCGAAACGACACGATCCATCAGATCAACGAACGAGTAGAGATTAGCGACGTCGAAAATTTAGCTAAAATTTTTAGCGATCTGATAGAAAATTTTGGCTAATTTAGGAATTTGGCAAAGCTGCGTAGATTTGATAAAAATTCTTCGTTCTACCAAGCTTCGCCGAATTTTATGGGGATTTTACTCGTAGTTACTTGGCAAATTTTATCTTTGCCTCGCGTATTGCGTAGAAATTTTGCCCTGCTACGCCGCTTTTGCTAAGAATTTTATCTACAGCACGCTCGTCGCTTTTACAATTACTTTGCTATGCAACGTCGATTTCGCAAGAAGCCTTAGCAAAACGCCACCACCTCAAAGGCGAGCTTCGCCGACGAACGCTACCGCTACTAGGAATTTTTTAAAAGAATACTGCTTTTGCGCGAATTTCAGCAAATAGCGCGGTCTTTGCGCAAAATTCATCTCGCTCTCTTTGCGTAGAATTTCATCTTCGTCAGGTGACTCTAGCGGCATACTGTTGTACTTTGTCATATCCGTGAAAAATTTTATCTTTGGCGTGCCCGCCGCTTACGCAAGAGCTTGGCTAAGACAATGCCGTTTCTGCTGGGATACCGCCCGCTTCGTGGGTTTATAGAATTTTACTTAGTCACGTTGCCGCTGAGATAAATTCTGCCCCGCTTACCGCTTCTGCGCGGATTTTAACCCTGCCTGACAAGCGCGATTTAAGAATTTTACTTTGCTTTGATACGGCGACGTTGGATTTTACCCTTGCAGCGTGGCGACGCAGAATTTTTAACCTATTCAAAATTCCGCCTCAAAATTTGCTATCCTCGCCGTATTTGCACGAAAGTAGCGGCAAAATTTTACCGCCTCGCACGCTACCGCGCCAAATGCGTGTAGGATGAAATTTATCGCCGCAAGGATTTCAGCGCAGAATTTCGTGAGGCTAAATTTTACCGCCGTGAAAAATTTCAACCACTCATAGCAAGCATCTGCGGCGCGATAAATTCCAGATTAGGGCTTTAAGCCGGCTTAGCAGGCTCCTTGCTAAATTTTAAATATTTCAATTGCTGTAAAAACTAGAAATTTACAAAATCGCTTTATGAAATTTCGCAGCGTCGCGCGGTAAAATTTTAAAATCAGCGCCTGAACGGCAAGGCTGGATTTAACGAAATTTCACTTGCCCAATTTGGCTAGGCTTTCTCTTTCAAAGTTTAGCAGCCACGCTTTGGTTGCTACGCCGCCCGCACCGCTGTATCCGCCGAGCCCGCCCGCAGCTACGACGCGGTGGCACGGCACGATGATGGGGATTTTGTTTTTGCCATTTGCGCCGCCTACTGCGCGACTTGCGCGCGGTCTGCCGATAGCCCGGGCTAGCTCGCTGTATGTTACAACCTCGCCGTAGGGGATCTCTAAAAGCGCGCTCCACACGGACTTTTGAAACTGCGTGCCATTTTGGCTCAGTTTAACGCTAAAGCTTTCAAGCTCGCCTCTAAAATAGGCGCTAAGCTCGTCGGTGCAAAGAGCCAAATTCTTTCTTAAATCACTAAGCTTTAAATCGCGTCCTTTATCATCCGCTGCACGCACAAAGCCGAATTTAAGCCCTGCGTCGTGTTTTTTAAAGATCTCATCAATGGGGCTGCAGGCAGAGCTTTTGACCCAGTCGATGCTGCAGATCCCGATCTCGTCATCACAAATTTCAAGCATTCCAATGGGCGAATTAAAAAAGGCTTTTTGCATCTCAATCCTTTCAAATTTTTACTGGTTTGATCAAAAAATTTTAAAAAGCGCTTGTTGCGGTGCGAGTTAAAGCTCGAAAACGGCGAAATTTAATGCGGTAACGCGAATTTTTTAAAATTTACACGCAAGGCGCCCCAAAGCCTCTACTCAAACCGCACGAGGTTTACTAAAACCCCATCGAAAATGTCCTGCTTAAAGAGCTTGATCTCGCGCACGATATCTGCGTTATCATCGTCGATGACGCCGTTTTTAACGAGGCTGTCCTCGACGAGCTTAAAGATAAAGGCGTGGTTGCTGACGTCGGAGATGCCGCTTTTAAAGCCCATTTCAAGGCGCACCGGCATGCCTATGTGTACGCCGCGTAGGTCCTTGGCGATGTAAAGATCGGCGATCGTGCGCACCATTTTTTTCGCCATTTGGTAGCTCGCCGTGGACGACAAAATATCATTAAGACCGAAATTCTCCATCAAAAGTGGAATACGAACGCGCGCCAAAACCCCTTCACCAGGCTCGCTCGCGCTCTTTTTCAAAAACGAAATTTTAATCCTGTGCGCGATGCCTATGAAGCGCGGCTCAAGCTCGATGAGCCTAGCTCTAGGCGCTTGCGGTAGCGAGATAGGACGCGAAGCGCTTGTAATAGGCAGAGCCTGCGGACGCTCTCGAAGGCTCGCGCGCTCTTTCGTAGGCGCTTTGCGCGCAGGCTTACCATAGAAATTTACGGGCTTAGCCGCAAAAGTTAATTCGCTCCCAAAAGCAGCAGACGCGGGCTCATCACCAAGCGCCCCCTCCGCCATAGAAGAAGCAACCGTAGAATTCTCACCCGTTAACGCGGGCTGCGCTGATCGCTCAAATTCGGGCGCAAATTCATTTCCTGCTTGCGGCGGCAAATTTAAAGGCTGCCACTCTTGTGCAGAGATTTTCTGTGCTAAATTTTGCCCGGCGGAATTTTCGGGCGCGTAATTTTGCCCTTTTGCCGAAAACGTGGAATTCTCACCGACTAAATTCTCATCTTGAGGCGCGAATTCCGAGGTATTTTCTGAGACAAAATTTGCAGCACGGCGGCTAGCGAAATTAGCGCTTTGCTTCTTGGCAAACTCGGAGCCTTGAGACTTGCAATCATTTGCGCACTTTATATCAAGCGCAGAATTTGCGAAAGTGGAATTTTTTGATGCAGAGCTTTGCGCCGTAGAATTTTTACTTCGTAAGTCCGTGCCCTGCTCTGCTACAAACGAATTTTCAGCTGCAAAATTCTCCATTTGCGCCATAAAATTAGAATTTTGCGCCTCAAATGCGGAATCTTTCACGAGCGCAGAGCTTTGCGTGGAAGCAAAATTTCGCGATGTAGGAATGAAGCTTTGCTCTTTGGCAGAATTCGCAGGCGCAGAGCTTTGCAGCATAAATTTTTCACTCCTCGCATTTGCGCTCTCTTCGAAACTAGCGGCGAGCCCCACGCTCATATCATCCTGCGCAGTGTCATTTTGCGAAATTAAATTCTCGCGCGTCGTATCCCACGCGGTATCTGCGCAAAATTCCGCCTGAGCCACACCATAAAATTCTGCTTGCAAAACATCTTGAAATTCTGCTCGTGAAGCAAAATCTCGCACACTCTGAGCGCTGCGCGCAGAAAAATCTCGCTCGCCGCGCCTCGCATTTGTGGCATACGAAGTCTTTGCCAAGCTGCCGCCAGCCTCGGGCGAAACTGCGCCCGAATCTCCTTCGCAAAAGCTACCAAAATCGCAGGCGCCGTCAAACTCCGCATAACCATAACCATCCGCTGCGCGGAGACGATCTGCGCGGGCTTTCTTTTTGGGCGTAGAAGGGAGCGTGAGCCTACCTGCAAGCTCGCGTCCGCCGGAGTTTAAAATCCCAAAAATTCTAGCTCTAAAGCGCTCAAACTGCTCGCCACTGAGCGAAATTTTGTCGTTTAGGCTCTGCACGCCGAAGTCTGCGGCGGTAAAATTTACGATCGCTCCGTCCCTACTCGCGACGCGCACGCGGCCTTTGACCGAGCCTTTTAGCTTAAAATCGCTACCTGCGAGAATTTTTTTCATCAACTCCTTCGGATTGTAGGGCATTTTAGCGCTCGCCAAAAACCACTTCATTAAATTTAGCGACGAAGCTTAGCGGATTGACGCTCACGCCGTTGATCGCGATGCCGAAGTGCAGATGTGGGCCGCTAACTCTACCGCTCTCGCCCGAAAGCGCGATTTCATCGCCTTTGTGAACGTGATCGCCAAGCGCCACTTTGATCTCGCTTAGATGATAGTACTGCGAATAGATGCTGCCGCCGTGATCAATCACGACCGAGCCGCCCGCGTAGTAGCGGTCTTTGGCGATGACTACGACGCCGTCATTGGCGGCGCGCACCGCAGTGCCTACTGCGGCGCGATAATCGGTGCCGCTGTGGTAGCTTTTAAGCTCGCCGTTGAAGGTGCGAGCATTGCCGAATGCAGAAGTTATTTTGGAGTTTAAAGGCAGCTCAAACGGCGTGGAAAAAAGATAGCGCGGCGTGGTGATCGCATAGATCGCGTTGGCTTCGTCGAGCTCTTTTTTGATGCGCGCGGCGGCTTCTTTGGGTGGTTTAACCTTGCCTGGAGCGACACTTAGAGCCTCTTTTTTGTACTCGCCCTTTTTCAAAGCGACGATCTGCTCGTGGCTGCCGCTTTGATCTACTATCCGCAGCACGAAATCCCCCTTAGCGCGGTAGTTTGCCACCAGAACGGCGATTTTATCTCTAGAATTTGGTGCCTCGATGAGAGGAATTTGCTTTGAGCCAAAGCTCAACTCGGTTGTGCTTTTATCTAATTTTAAGATAACAACATCACCGTTTACTATGTCTAAAGCGAAAATTTTGATCGCCAAAAGTGCAAAAATAGCTAGAAATTTCATAAATTTTCCAAAATTCGTTATTTTTCATCAATTTTTTGTTAAAAATTAGCTAAAACAAATGAAATTGCTGTTATAATAACGAAAATTCAATTTTAAAAGGATTAAATGATGAAAAAGTTTTTGCTTCTAGCATCTGTTGCACTTTGCGGTCTTTTGCACGCGGACGTCGTGGCAAATCAAGAGGTTATAGCGGCGACTAACGTCGTTAGATCTTTCGTAGCGGCTAATAACTTCGGCACCGATGAGCGCTATCTAACCAGCGCCAAAGCCGTCGCAATCCTAACCGACGTAAAACGTTTAGCTGCGGGCGCATCGCTACAATACGGCGATGGAATTTTTAGCGTCAAAGGCGAGAACGGCGAGTGGAGTTCGCCGATTTTTATCAAATATAAAGGCTACGGCGTAGGCTTACAAGCAGGCTACGAGACGAGCGACATTGTTATGATATTCCACACTACAAAGTCATATCAAGACATTTTTACCGGCACAGACACCCTTGAGATCAATGTAGGTGCTGCAGCAGGTGGCGTAGGCAGAAGAACCGGTCGCGCAACCGATCTACCTGATATTTCTGCATGGATGGTAAGCCCGGGCGAGCAAACAGGCGTCTACCTAGGCGTATCGATCGACAACGGCAGAATCACTATCGACGATCAACTAACTAACGACTTCTACGAGAGAATTTACGACTACGAGGACATCTTAAATGACTCTCCACGCGCGAATAAATACGCAAAAAGATGGAAAGAAGTGATGAGGAAGTATTTTACAAACGGCGAGAAATACGGCGCTAGCGGCAGTGCGGCGATACCTGTAAATCACGTGCAGAAAAAATACCCTGATGGTAAGCCGATCATCTCAAACCGCTCTCCTAGAACTCATGCTAAGGCTACGCGAAGCAAAAAGGCTAAAAAAGCAAAATAAATTATCGAGCCAAGCCCCGCCTATGGGGCTTCTTGTTTTAGCTTTGCGTTGAGTTTATGCTAGAGCGCCTAGATGTGAAATCGAAGCGCATAGGTTATTTTTAAAAAGATTTATTA
>NZ_CAJPRT010000008.1 GCF_905373215.1 uncultured Campylobacter sp. | reverse complement strand
TGCGCGCCCGCAGCGTCCATCTCCTGCCTGATGACGGCGCAGATCCGCTCTAGCACTATCTTTCCTAGCGGCAAAAAATTATAAAGCCCGCTGCCCAGCTGCTCGATAAATCCCGCGCGGATCAAAAGCGCGTGGCTAGGTAGTACCGCGTCTCTGGGGGCCTCTTTTAGGCTCGGAGCGAAAAGCTTGCTAAATTTCATTCTGTCTGTCCTTTTTCTCATTTTCTTGATTTAAAAATTTTTCGTAGTTTTCTTGCAGTTCAAAAATTTCGACGAGCGCGTTTACCGCGTTATCGGCATTATCCGCGTCGCCAAGGTTTTTTAAATTTATCGTCGGAGCGTGCAAAAACGCTTTAAAAACCTGATGGATAAGCTTGCGCGCCTCCTCTGCATCGCTGTGCTTTAGATAGCCCTTTTTAAGCGCTTTGGCTAGCTCTAGCTCGGCTACTTGTTTCGCGCTTTGGCGCAAAGCCTTGATGATCGGCGTGGATGCCGCTGCCTTGAGCCATTTGAAAAATTCATTCGTGCATTTCGCCACGATCGAGTAAGCGATCTGCGCCTGCTCCTCGCGAAGCAGCAAATTTTTCTTTACGATCTCCTCCAAATCATCGACGCTGTAAACCTCGACATCCTCGCTCTGACTAAGCTCTACGTCGCGCGGCACGGCTATATCGAAAAAATATCGCTTAAAGCTTTTGGGCTCAAGCAAGCTATCGGTAATGATCGGCTCTTGCGAGCCAGTAGCGCTGAAAAATAGGCTATTTACGTTTAGGTATTTTTTGAGATTATCAAGGCTATCGATTTTAATGCGGGATTGCGCCTGTGCGGAGAAATTCGCGCAGGCGGTGGAATTTTTATCGTCCTTGGGATTTTCGCCTGCTATGCGAGATTCATTGCTGTCTGCGAAAATCTCTTTATTAAAATTTACGCCGTCTTTGGAATTTTGTTTTTGCGCGGGATTTTCATCCGCGCAATCTTTCGCATCCAAGGAATTCTCGCCAAGCAACGAGGCGGCTAGCCTCTGCGCACCGGCTAAATTTCGGTTCAAGATCGTGATATTAACGCCGTTTGCGAGCAGGTGTTTGCACGCTAGCTCGCTCATCTCTCCCGCGCCCACTACCACGGCGTCCGCGCCCTGCAAGGAGCCCAGCCTGTCCTTTGCCATCGCCACGGCGACGCTTGAGACCGAGATCGGATTTTTTGAAATTTCGGTTTGGTTGCGGATGCGCGCCGCGCACTTTAGCGCTTCATCTATGGCTTTTGCGATTTGAGCGCCGGCGCGAGCGTTTTGCATCGCGAATTTATAGGCGTCTTTGAGCTGGCCTACTATCTGCGTTTCGCCCACTACGAGGCTGTCAAGAGAGGCTGCAACGGCGAAAAGGTGGTGTATCGCGCCGCGATCCTCATATATGTCGGCTAGGTTTTGCAGCTCTTCAAAGCTCACGCCGCTAATGCGCGAAAGTGCCAAAAGCACGAACTTTTGCGCTTCATCAAAGTCGCTTACGACGGTAAAAATTTCAACGCGGTTGCAGGTGCTTAGCACCAAACACTCCTCTATCGCGGAGTTCGAAGCCAAAAGGCGCAAAATTTCTTTCTTGCGCACGTCGTTTGAAAACGAAAGTTTCTCGCGCACCGTGATGTCCGTGTTTTTGTGGGTGAAGCTCACGCTCATATACGCCATCAAAACTCCCTATCTATCATATCTCGCACGATTTGCTCCAGCTTGTCGTTTTTAAATTCCGCCACGGCTTCAAGCGCCTTTTGCCCGTAGGCGCGAGCTTCGTTTATACAGCGCTCGATGATGCCGTGCTCGCTAAGCTTCGCCTTGATCCATGAAATTTCGCTCTGGCAAAGCTGCTTTTTAAAAAATGATTTTAGCTTTTGACGTTCCGAATCATCTAAATTTTCGTATAAATAGATGTAGGGCAGGGTGGTTTTGCCCTCCGCAAAATCGCTCAGGCTCGGCTTGCCCAGCGCTTCTGAGCTTTGTGTCACGTCTAAGATGTCGTCGATAATCTGAAAGGCAAGCCCCAAATTTTTGCCATATTCGCCGAATTTTGCGCTCGCGCTTGAAATTTCATCATGATCTTTCGCGGCTTTTGGATTCCTGCCCTCGTTTTTTGCGCCGTTAATATCTGAAATTTCGTCGCGATTTTCCGCGCCGCCGAATTTTAAAAACGCCCCGCAGCGCGCGACCTCTTCGATCAAAGCGGAAGTTTTTAGATAGATCATCTGCAGATATTTGCTCGCATCATCGTTGAAATCGTTGCTTAAGCTCACGTCCATCAGTTCGCCCACTGCGAGCTTCGTGACGGCGAGCGAAAGCGCAGCGGCGATGCGGCTTTCAAATTTGCTAAGCTCGAAGTATGCCTTGGAATAGAGTATGTCGCCCAGCATCACGGCGTTTTTGGAGCCGTAGGTGGCGTTGATCGAGGGTTTGCCGCGGCGCACCGAGCTTTCGTCGATGACATCGTCGTGAAGCAGGCTTGCGGCTTGAATGAGCTCGATGATCGCGCACAGACGCAGCGATTTTTCATCCTTTTGCGCGATGTTTAGCAGCAGCTTGGAGCGCAGTTTTTTGCCGGGGCTTAGCTTATCAAACATCTCGCTAGCAGGCTCGTAGCCGCAGTCTGCGATGAAGCTTTTCATAATTAAATCAATTTGATCTTGCATTATTCGTTGTTGCTTAGGATATTTCCGCTCATTTGCAAAAATTTGTCGTTTAGCTCGTCTTGTAGATCCTGCTGCGCGATGAAGCTTTCGATCTCGCGCTCGCTAATGCCGCGCGCTTCGCAGAGCCGCTCACAGGCGATGAGGCGGATTAGAGCTTCTTCGATTTCGTTTTGCACTAAAGTAGGGCTTGCAGCGGATAAAATTTCAAAGAATTTCTCTCTTGGGCTGCTTTCAAAAATATCCATTTACCTTCCTTAAAATTTCGCGATTATAGCAAATGTAAAATTTAATTTAGGTTAGGGCGCGGCAAACTATCGGGGCTTTTAAACAGGAACGATTGCATAGATTTTGCGCTTGCGTGCGGTAAATTTTAAACTTAAGCGCGGGATTTTGAGCTTTGAATTTCATAAATTTTAAAATTTTACTTGTTTGCGAGATAGGCAGAGCGAGCGAAATTTAAAAATTTAATCTTGGTTGCGTGGCGGATTAAACGCGAATCTTTGCAGATAGGCGAAATTTTAAATTTACAGATAAGCGGCTTAATTTTTTGCGGAAATTTTAAAATTTTGTGGCGCGAGTGAAATTTTAGATTTCTTGTGAGCGGACAGAATTTCGCTTTGTTTGAGCGATAAAATTCTTGAATTTCGCGCAGGCGGAGAGGATTTTGGCTTTGCTTGTGCGGTAAAATTTTGATTTCTGAGCGGCGGATAAATTCTACTTATGCAAAATCTACTCGTGCGCGCAACACGCATCAGGCTTCTTAAAATTTTAAAATTCCGCCGCTTTACGAGAATTTGAAATTTCATGGACGCGGTAGAATGCTAAAATCGCATTTGACATTAAATTTTAAGTCTGGTTTTCGAGGCAAATTTTAAATTAAGCTGCGATAGGGTGCCTTTAAATTTTAAAATTTCGCCACCTTTTACAGATAGAATTTCATTTTTCGCGCAGATAAAATCGCGTGCCACAAGAGCTACTTTTAAAATTTTAAATTCCACTCGTGCAGATGAAATTTCGGTTTCTCGTGCTGGCGGAATTTTTCGCGCAAGGATTATTTTTAAATTTTAATTTTGCTTACGTTGCGCACGAGGATGGAATTTGCTCCGTTTTAAGAGTTAAGCGTGATTTTGCCATGCTGCAATACTGCTTTTAATTAGCTATGTCTAAAAAGCCAGGCTGCTTAAATTCCGCCGATGATTTCGCGCGCCTGTGCGATGTTTAGGGCATTGCGACTTAGTTCGCTAGGCTCGCCAAACCCCCAGCATACCTGCAAATACTCAAGTTTTGCGCCTCTTAGATCTGCCAAGTTTGCCTGAAAATATCGCGCCGCCGCAGCTTGTGCGCTTTCCGTCGCTTCTGCTTTTGCGGAAATTTTAACGCCTTTAAAGCTTAGAGTTGCCGCCTTGCTAGCGCCCGAGTCGTTAGGGCAGAATTTTTCATCCGCGTTAAGATTTTTGTCGCAAGAGTTTAAGCCCTCGCTGCTAGCGCTGAAATTCTTTCTACTCGTGTCACGGCTAGCATTTAAGCTCTCGCCGTTATTGACGCCTTGAAATTCTAAATTTTGTAAAAATTCTGCGCCACGGATCGCGGCTAGCTCATCTTTTTTGCTATCACCTAAAAAAATCGCGTTTTTGTGCGGTGAGCGTGCGATTACGTGTAGCAGCATCGCAGGGTTGGGCTTTGATGGCATCTGCTCGTCCGCGCCTACGACCAGATCAAATAGCCTGCGCACGCCCGTTTTTTCTAAGATCGCGCTTAGGGTGTAGGAAGGTGCATTGGAGGCGACTGCGAGAAAAAATCCTGCTTTTTTGCACGAGTGCAAAAGATCTTCGATACCCTCGTAAAGCACGGCAAAATCGCGGTAATTGCTTACGAATTCCTTCTCGAAAAAAGCAAGTTCTTCGGCGCTTGCTTTGGTTTTGCCATAAAATTCCAAAAAGGCGTTTTTGCTAGGATCGTTGATGGTGTGGACGATGAAATTCTTTTGTAGCGGCGCTAGGCCGTAGAGCTCGCGGCGAGTGTTATTGACGCTGATTTCGATCGCGCGAGAAGAGTCAAGCAGCGTGCCATCCATATCAAAAATCACGGTTTTCATCTAATAATCCTTTAAAAAATCGATTTTGTGCTTGTCTTTTTTGTAACTCTTATTATTTTTGAGCTTTTGCAAAGCGTTTGCTTCATGCTGCAGTGCCGATCTAAACGCAGCATGGCTGGTCTGTCCTGCCTCGCTAGCATCAAGGACGTTTTTAGCAAAGCTCTCAAGCGCCTTGGTGTAGGGACTATCGAGATTTACAGCGGCCGCTTTAGATAAAATTTCGTAGTTTTTAGCTGTTCGCTTCGCAAAAAGCTCTGCATCGAAATCCTCGCGCTTTAGCAGTGCTACGGCAGATTTTACAAAGCGCTCTAGTGCGCGGATATATTTAACGCGCTCATCTTTTTCTTTGATTTGCATGATCTTTCCTTAATTAAAGCGCGCATTATAGCAAAATTCGAAATTTTGGCAAAATTACGCATATTGTAAAACTATATTTTAATAATATTTTTTCTATAAATCCCGTTATTATAGGCGTTTTAAAACCATATAAAAATACTTGACTTTATTTTAAAATTTAGCTATTATTCACCAAATTTTTTACAAAGGACGAAAATGCAAAAAGAAACCCTCGCAACTCATTTTGGTTACGACTCCGTCGCCGGCTACGGCACGATGGCTGTTCCCATTTATCAAAGCACCGCGTTTAACTTCGGTTCTAGCAAAAAGGCCGCCGATCGCTTCGCACTTCGCGATCTAGGACCGATTTATGGGCGTTTGACAAATCCTACTACTGATGTTTTTGAGGCGCGACTTGCGGCGCTGGAAAACGGCAAAGCCGCAATCGCGGTCTCTAGTGGGCAGGCGGCAATATTTTTTGCGGTAGCAAATTTAGCCGCAGCGGGCGAAAATATCATCATTGCCGAGAAAATTTACGGTGGCGCGACCACGCTTTTAGCGCACACGATCAAGCGCTTTGGCATCGAAGCTAGGGTTTTTGACTCCGAAACGGCAGATAATTTGGAAGGTTTAATCGATGATAAGACTAGAGCGATCTTTTTCGAGACGCTTTCAAATCCTCAAATTTCAGTTGCAAATACCGCTAAAATCGCTACAATCGCAAATAAGCACGGCGTAGTAACGATTGCGGATAACACGATCCCAAGCCCTGCGCTTTACAATCCGCTTGATGACGGCGCCGATGTCGTAATCCACAGCGCTAGCAAATATATAAGTGGGCAAGGTCTTAGCATCGCAGGTGCGATCGTTTCGAGCAAAGGATTAAATTCTAAACTCAAAGGCAATCCGCGTTACGCACATTTCAACGAGCCTGATGAGAGCTATCACGGCTTAGTTTATGCGGATTTAGTAGATGATTTCGACATTTACACGCTTAGAATTCGTTTGTCCTTGCTTCGCGATATTGGTGCAACTCTATCGCCGTTTAACGCGTTTCAGCTCATCCAGGGGCTTGAAACACTGCCGCTTCGTATGCAAAAACACTCGCAAAACGCGCTAAAAATAGCAGAATTTTTACAAAATCATCCGAAGGTAAAGCAGGTCAATTATCCGGGGCTTGCAAGCTCGCCGTTTAATGCCGCAATCAAAGCGAAATTTAAAAACGGCTATGCAAGCAGTCTGATGAGCTTCATCGTAGATAGCGAAGAAACAGCGCTAAAGGCGGTTAGCAAGGTTAAAATTTTCTCCGTCGTAGCAAATATCGGCGATACGAAGTCGATCATCACTCATCCTGCGAGCACGACGCATTCGCAGCTAAACGAGGAGCAGCTAAACCGCGCTGGCGTGCCTGCGAGCTTAATCCGCCTAAGCGTGGGTATAGAGGACGTGAACGATTTGATTTCTGATCTTAGCGAGGCACTGAAATAATGGCACTTTTAAGCACAAAGGGCGTTTATGGGCTGGCTGCGATTTTGCAGATCGCCAAAGCTAGCGAAGTAGCGCCGATAAGTATAAAAGAGATCGCCGAGCGTACGGGAGTTTCTAAGAATTATTTGGAGCAAATTTTAAATACCCTTAGAAACGAAAAGCTAGTGTGTAGCATCAAAGGTAAAAACGGCGGTTACCACCTAGCTAGAGATGCTAGCGAGATTTCTTTCGGTGAAATTTTTACCGCGCTTGAAAAGGATCTGCGGATGACTAGCATTCAGATGAGCGATCCCGGACTGCGGGCGTTTTTTGAGAAATTTGACGTCAAGCTTGCAGAGATATTTAACGAGCCTCTAAGCAGCTACGAGGAGATGATGGCGCGAAGCGTCCAGTATTTAAATTTCAGCATTTAAAGGAAAAATATGAAAATAGCAAACGATGTTACGGAGCTCATCGGCAATACTCCGTTAGTCAGAATCAATACGTTTGGCAAAAATGCCCTCATCCTAGCCAAGGCGGAATTTTTAAATCCAAGCCACTCGGTCAAAGATCGCATCGCGTGGCAGATCGTAAAAGACGCGCTAAGCTCGGGCAAAATCGATAAAAATAGCGTTTTGATAGAGCCTACCAGCGGAAACACGGGCGTAGGGCTTGCGATGATCGCAGCAAAGCTCGGTATGAAGCTAATTTTAACGATGCCAAGCTCGATGAGTATCGAGCGCCAAAAGCTCATCGCCGCATTCGGGGCTAAAATCGAACTAACCGATCCGAAATTTGGAATGAAAGGCGCGGTAGATAGGGCAAATGAGCTGGCTGCGAGCACTCCAAATAGCTTCATCCCGAGCCAGTTTGATAACCCAAGCAATCCAAAAGCGCATTTTCAAAGCACTGGACCTGAAATTTGGGAGCAAAGCGGCGGTAAGGTAGATATTTTAGTCGCGGGATTTGGCACCGGCGGCACGCTCAGCGGCACGGCGAAATTTTTAAAATCTAAAAATCCAAACCTCAAAGCCTACGGTGTGGAGCCTGCTAGCTCGCCGCTTCTTACGTGCGGCAGTGCGGGTGGGCATAAAATTCAGGGCATCGGCGCAAATTTTATCCCTGATAATCTTGATAGAAGCGTCATCGACGGCTTTTTGAGCGTTGAGAACGACGATGCGTTTGCGGCAGCTAGACAGCTGGCACAAAAAGAGGGTCTGCTCGTGGGTATCTCAAGCGGTGCGAACGTTTATGCTGCCGCTCAGATCGCTGCCAAGCCCGAAAACAAGGGCAAAGTGATCGTTACGATCCTTTGCGATACCGGCGAGAGGTATCTTTCTACCGAGCTTTTTAAATAGGCGGCGGTTTTGCGTGGGTGCGGCGTTAGCGCGGTAATTTTACGCATTTTACGCGGGCGTGCAGCTTCGCGAGATTAAATTTTACGCAGGCGCCGAAATTGGCACGATGAGTTTTGCGCGATCGCGCGGGTTATTGCGACGATTGCCCGACTATATTTTACATTTTCGCGTTACGTAGGCGTGAGAATTAATACGATAGTTTCTACGCGGGCGAGGCGATAGTTGCGATGGTTACGCGATGATTTTATGAGAGAGCAACGATTTTTTAGGCTTTGCTGATTTTGCGTTTATTGATTTGCTAATTTAGCGGCTCGCCGCCCGTTGAGAGATAAAATTTAGCCCCAAAATAGGGCTAAATTTTAAAATTTCATCTTACGCGCCTCACTGATTGCGGGAGTGCTATGTATACGGCGCGACCGTGCAATACGCAGGCATTAAATTTAGAGCCGCTAAGCCCGTCAAATCTGCGCTATCCGTACGCCGCAAAATTTTATATCGCCAGCCCGCGCACGCGGCATAAAATTTTAAAATCCTATTCTGAAATTTTAAAGCTCGCTCGCGCAGCTAAAATTCCAAATTTGCGCCGCGCATAAATTCCAAGCCAACGCCGTGTATAAATTTCAAAACCTCGCCGTATGTAAAACCTAGAACCGCTCTTTAAATTTAGCCGAATTTCAAAATTTAATCATAAAAACGCTATCATCGGGACAAAATTTTTAAGGTTGCAAAATGAGTTTGAGCTTGAAATTTCGCCCCAAAAGCCTAGAGCAGATCGTGGGACAGGGTAAGATCGTAGCGGTTTTTAAAAAATTCGTCGCTGCAGGTAGCATTCCGCACAGTATATTTTTCGGCGCCGCAGGCAGCGGCAAAACGACGATGGCGCGCGTGATCGCAAGCGAGCTGAACTACGATTTTTACGAGCTTGACGCCACGAGCCTGAAGGTCGAGGATATCCGCAAAATTCTATCCTCGCACGCGGGCTCGCTCATCAAGCCGCTCATTTTCATCGACGAGATTCACCGCCTCAGCAAGACGCAGCAGGAGGTGCTGCTAATCCCGATGGAAAACTACGCCGCGATCATCATCGGCGCGACGACGGAAAATCCGCAGTTCGTGCTAAGCAGCGGCATCCGCTCGCGCTCGATGATCTTTGAGTTCGAGCCGCTTAGCTACGAGGATTTGGAGGCTCTTTTGGCGCGGGTACAGGGCGATATCGGCTTTGAGATGGACGAGGAGGCGCGAAAATACCTGCTAAACTCCAGCAGCGGCGATGCAAGGAGTATGTTAAATTTGCTAGAATTTGCGCTTTTGGCAGACAGCGCCATTACGCTGGATACGCTTCGTACGCTGCGCGCAAATGCCGTGGCTGCGGGCGTTAGCAGCGACGACGTGCATTACGAGCTTGCTAGCGCGATGATCAAAAGCCTACGCGGCAGCGATGCCGACGCCGCGCTGTATTATGTCGCAAGGCTGATAGATGCGGGCGAGAGCGCGGATTTCATCGCGCGCAGGATGGTGATCCTAGCTAGCGAGGATATCGGCAACGCCAATCCAAACGCCCTAAATATCGCTACTAACACGCTAGCTGCCGTCAGCAAGATCGGCTATCCCGAAGCTCGCATCATCTTAGGGCAATGCGCGATCTATCTGGCGCACAGCCCCAAATCAAATGCCGCGTATTTGGGCATCAACGCCGCTTTGAAATTCGTCCGCTCCGCCGCTCCGCTGCCTACGCCGCGCTATCTCATCAACTCCGATAAGCAGATCGCAGACTACAAATACCCGCACGACTTCGGCGGCTGGGTTGAGCAGGCCTATATGAGCGAGGCGGCGAAATTTTACGAAAGCAAGGGTATCGGCTTTGAAAAGACGCTGGATGAGTGGCTGGCGCGATTGCGCAAAGAAAAGATCGATATTAAGGAACGAGAATGAACTTCAGCAGCGTCCTAAAACTAATGAAGCAGCGCTATGGCGCGGACGGCGAATATCTGTGGGATGAATATCCCAATTTTGCGGTTTTTCGTCACGCAGGAGGGAAGCGCAAGTGGTTTGCACTTCTGATGCGCGGGCTTGCAAACGAAAAGCTCGGTCGTGCGCTTCCTGGCTCAAGCGACGTGATAAATTTAAAAGTTTCGCCCGATTTGGCGGCAATTTTGCGTGACGAAAAGGGAATTTTTGCAGCCTATCATATGAATAAAAAGCACTGGATCAGCGTCTACCTTGATGCGGTGCCGCGCGAGCAGATCGAGGATCTAATCGAGCATAGCAGGGAGCTTACGAGGTAGAATTTTGCGCCTGGGTTAGGTTTAAATTTGCGTGCGAAAGAGGCTAAATTTGAACCGAGAGCGCAGATTTTAGCGGCTCGTGAGGCTTAAATTTAAAAATATTCGCAAGGAGCGCGGATGAATGAGCAAAATTTAAAATATATCGCAAATTTAAAAGTGCAGGACGTGCCGTGGAGCAGGCTCACGACCGCTTACGGCAGGGCGAGCGAGTTTGCTGAAATTTTTGAGAAACTCGCGCGGGCAATCGAAGCTTGTGATGCGGCGCGCAGTTCGGGTGGCGAGCAAAATTTAATAAGCAAGCCCGGCGCAGGGCAAAATTTAAAAAGCAAGCCCGGTTGCTGGCAAAATTCTACGGATGCGGTAAGATGCGGCGCGGCGCAAAATTCCGTAAATTTAGCGCAAAAGAGCGAGTCCAAATTTCAAAAGGCGGATAACGGGGCTGCGAAATTTAAAGCGGGCGGAGAGACGGAGCTTAAAACAGACGCGGCGAAGTGCGGCGAGGCGGAATTTAAGAGTGCGGATAGCGCGGCGATAAAATTTAAAGCGAGCCAGGCGAGTAAATTTAAAACGAGCGCGGCGGATGAGAGCTCGGATGCGAGCGAGCGGGAAAAATTTGATACCAAAGCTATCCAGGACGCGCTTAGTAAGATTTTTAACGAGATAGAGCATCAAAGTACGCTTTGGCACGCAACCCCTTTTGCGCTGCTCTTTTTGGCGCGCATCTTTATGCGGGCGCGAGCGGCTGCGGGCAAAAACGCGAATAAAAATAATCAAAACGCCGCTGCGGAAGAAATCGGCGGAAATAATCAGAACGTGGCGGATAGAAATGCGGATAAAAGCTGGCAAAATGATGCGGCGAGTAGAAACGACGAAAACTGCGAAAACGAAGCGGCAGGCTTTATCGCGGCTCGGCTCGGCAGGTTTTTTTCGTTTATGATTGAGATTTGCGATGATGCCGATAAGATCTCGTACGCAGCGCCGCTGTCGAACTTTTCGGATATGCTTGCGGAAAAATATCTGTGGCCGCAGAGCGATGAGAATGACGAGGAGCGCTGGGAGGAGTACTTTTACGACGATGAGCTATTTTACAGCCTCTATTTTTATTCGCGGGCGGTTTTGGACGCGACGGGAGTGGACTTTGCGCAGTTTAAGCCTGGGACGGGTGGCGTTTAAGGCTGCGCCATCTCGCCTTTTGATTCTAAATTTAGCGCAACGCGGCGCGCTTTGGCGACGCTTTGTTTAAATTTAGACTTCAGAAAATTTTAAATTTTTTAAAAATTTACGGCGTGCGGAATTTACAGATCGTCTGTTTAAATTTAAAATTCGCGCGATTTTTTTTGATTGGCGGTATGGTTAAAGTGCGGGTAAAGCTTTTAAATTTAGATCGCCGCGAAGCTACAAACTCGCTTGTGGCGCGGCTTTTTATGTGGTTTTAAAAAGATACCAATTCGGCGCAATTTTTTCTATCATTATAAACTCGCTAGGGCTCATTTGCGGCAGGTCAGCTTCATCTTGCACCCGCAAAAAGCCCACGGAGTTATCGGTGATCCCACCGATAAGCAGCATAAATCTTTTGCCCTCCGTCTCGGCGTGAGAGAGATGCAGGCTTTTGATCTCCGCCTTTGCGCGCTCGGACTCGCCGCCGGCGTAAAGCTCGTAAATTTTTTCAAATGCCGCTAGATTTTGTTTTCCAAACTCCATGAGCTCTTTATCGGGCGCTAAGATTAGCTTTAAATTTGCGATATCGGCATCGGTTTTTTGCTCAAACTCCCGCTTCTGCGCCTCGCTAAATTTTTCATATTCGCTTACAACGGCCTCAATAATGGCAGTTTGCGCCAAAACCCTCACGGCGTAGATCCCGTCCTCCTTGGTATAGACGTAAAGATCGAAGTGCTTCTCTTTGCAGCCCAAGAATACATGAAAAATCTCGCTAAATTCGTCGCTGCGTCCAAGCGGAGCGATCGTGATTTCGCTATAGTTATCCGCCGCGTAGAATTTGCGCTTTAAATAGCTTCTCATCTCGCCTTTGAAATAAAGATTTTTATCGAAGTTTGCGTCGCTAAACAGCGAGCGGACGAGCTCTTCATTGGGGCTCGCGTTTAGGTTTAACGCACAGCTTGCGCAAAGTATTAGAGGAGCAAAAATTTTTGAAAATCCTGCCGTTTTAAAAAATCTGAATAAGCTCAAAATTTAGCCTTTTGAAATTTTATAAATTTAAAAAGTCTATAAATTCTGGAAGTTTTAAAATTTTGCAAATTTTAAAACTCCGTAAATTTTCGCCTTTTATAGGTTCGCCATCGCTTCAGCGCGCGCAAGAAGCTGCTTTGCGCCCTTTTCGATAAAAACGCGCGCGAGCTCCGTGCCTACGCTTTGGTATTGAGATTTTTGCGCGACGATGCTTTGACGGATACTCTCGCTGCCGTCGGGCAGGCCAACTATCGCGCTGATGTGGATATTTTCGCCCTCAAGGCGCGCGTTGATGCCGATCGGCACCTGGCAGCCGCCCTCCAAAACTCTGACAAAATCCCGCTCCACGGTCGTTTCGATAATCGCGCGTTCGTCTTTTAGAAATTCTATCGCGCGCAGGATTTGCGGCTCGTCCACCGCCTCGATGCCGAGCGCTCCTTGCCCCATCGCAGGGATCATCTGCAAGACCTCAAAGGGCGCTACGTGCTTTACCTCGGCGCGTAAATTTAATCGGTTGATGCCCGCCATCGCCAAGATGATCGCGTCAAATTCCCCGTCTTTGAGCTTTCGCAAGCGAGTTTGGACGTTGCCGCGCAAGGAGATTATCTCTAAATCAGGCCGCATGCTAAGCAGCTGCATCTTGCGGCGAAGGCTCGTGGTACCGACTTTTGCGCCGCGAGGTAGCTCGCCGAATTTAGAGTATTTTTCGCTGATCATCGCATCGCGCACATCTTCGCGCGCGCAGATCGCCGCTAGCACTAGCCCCTGCGGAAACTCCACGGGCACGTCTTTTAGGCTATGTACGGCGATGTGTGCTTCGCCGCGAAGCATGCTCTCCTCAAGCTCCTTCGTAAAAAGCCCCTTGCCGCCGATCTTTGCAAGCGGCGTGTCTAAAATTTTATCGCCTTTGGTTTTCATGCTTTTTAGCTGCGCTTGGATGCCGCTAGCTTCAAGCAGCGACGCGATATGTTCGCTCTGCCACAGTGCAAGCACACTGCCGCGAGTAGCGATGATCAAATTTTTCATTTTTTCTCTCCTATGCTTTTTCTAATCTCAATTTCGTTCTCTTCGATCACCTCAACGTCGATTACGTCATTGCTTGCGCGGCTGCGTCGCCAGAATTTTCGCTCTCTTTTTTCGGAATTTTCGCTGCTAGCGTTAAATTTAGGCACGTCGCTGGTGACGCAGTAAAACGACGCAGTGATTATGCAAACGCCCAAAATATCGCCGAAAATGCCAGGTGCAATGAGAAAAACGCCGCCTACGACGAAGCCCACGCCGCTTAAAATTTCCTTCGGCGAGATTTTCATTAGATTAAAAAAGCCCATCCACGAGCGGTTTGCTACGACGTAACCGCCTAAAATCGCGCTTATGACGATCTCTACCGCATACGCCGCGAAGCCGTTTGCGCTTACGAAATAATAGGTCGTAAATGCCTCAATTATCAGATATGGAACAATCAAAAGCCTAAACATATTTTTCCTTGAATTATCGCTTTAAGCCGCGCCTCTTTAAAGACGCTAAAATTTAATCGCGGATTTTAGCAAATTCCGTCTGAATTTTTAATGTATCGCAAGAGCCCCTCGCAGCCGCGCTTGATATCTGCGTAGCAGCGCTCAAAGTCGCGCGTGTAGTAGGGATCGGCGATTTGTAGGCGTCGGGGATCGATCAAATTTAAACCGATGTCTTTTAAATTTAAGCCGGTTTGTTTTAGCGCGCCTTTAAAATTTGGCGCATCGCAGTCTGTAAAATTTCTCTCTTCAAATTCTAAAAGAAATTTTACCTTAGCCATATCCTTGCCGCGAAAAATTCGCCCCAGCGAGCGCATATTTTCATCGTCCATACAAAGAATGAGATCGTAGCGCTCGTAGTCTGCGGGTGTGACCTGCACGGCGCGATGCGCTACGAGTGGCACCTTTTGCTCTTTTAGCACGCGCTGCGTTTCGTAATAGGGCGGCGAGCCGATCTCGTCGGTGTGCGTCGCCGCGGAATTTACGCTCACGCGCGCTTTAAGTTCGCTTTGATTAATAAAATTTTGCATCACGGACTGCGCCATCGGCGAGCGGCAGATGTTACCGTGACAGACGAAAAGTAGCCTCACACGCGCCTACTGCGTGATGATGTCGTAGTTTTTGGGGATTGCGGGCTTAAAGATCGCCTCGTTTACCGGCGCGTTTTTGCGGACATTGCTTAGATTGATGACGACCTTATTGTCCATTTTGTCGGTGTAGCTGATTTTGCTCGGCAGATCACCTTTTAGCTCGATTAGATATTTCACATCGTCGAAGCTCGCCTCATAAACGCCGTTTTTATTGGGTTTTGCGTTCGCTAGGATCGCGGTTAAATTCGGCGTTTCTTTGATATTTGTGATGATAGCTTGCTCGAGTTCCGGCTCGATTACGACGACCTTTGTGAAGCTAAAAAATATATTTTTTATCGCAGGGGTCTTGTAATGCCACACGGCGTGCTCTTTCGTGGCGCTAAAATCGCCGCCGTAGCTAATTTTCGCATCGTCGCTCTGCACGGTTTGCGAAAAATTTGCGCTCAGCGTGTTAAATTCTATTCCGCCCGCAAACGCAAAAACGCAGCTTGCCGCTAAAGAAATAAGAGTTTTTTTCATAAATTTTGCCTTTATTATTTGAAAATTTGCGCGTATTATAGCCGTTTTTCTAGGATTTAATTAAATAGAAACTAAAAATATGTTAATATGCGCGGTTAAAATTTTAAAACTAAGGTTTGAGATGTTTAAAAAGGTCATCCACGGGATTTTCGGTACTAAAAACGATAGGATCGTCAAACAATACGCCAAGCGCGCGGCGCAGATCAGCGCGCTTGAAGAAAACTACGCGGCGATGGACGATGCGGCGCTTAAGGCGGAATTTGAAGCGTTAAGAGCGCAAGTTCGCGCGGGCGAAAAGAGCACGGATGACGTGCTTAACGAAGTGTTTGCTATCGTGCGAGAGGCGGGCAAAAGAGTGCTAAATATGCGTCACTTCGACGTTCAGCTGATAGGCGGTTTGGTGCTAAACGACGGCGCGATTGCCGAGATGAAAACGGGCGAAGGAAAGACCCTCGTAGCAACTTTGGCGGTAGTGCTAAATGCGATGGAGGGCAAGGGCGTTCACGTCGTGACCGTAAACGACTACTTAGCCAAGCGAGATGCCGAGCAGATGGGCGAGCTATATGAATTTTTAGGGCTTAGCACCGGCGTGATCGTAGGTGGAGAATACGATGACGCCAAGCGCAAGGCTGCATACGCGTGCGACATCACTTATGGCACAAACAACGAGTTTGGCTTTGACTACCTGCGCGATAATATGAAATTTAGCGCGGATGAAAAGGTGCAGCGTGGGCATCATTTCGTAATCGTCGATGAAGTAGATAGCATCCTGATCGACGAAGCTAGGACGCCACTTATCATTTCAGGTCCTACGAACCGCACTCTAGACGGCTACATCAAGGCAAATGAAGTAGCTCACCAAATGATCCGCGGTGAGGCGCCAGCAGATCCTAAAGGCAAGGCGACGGGCGATTTTACCGTAGATGAGAAGAACCGCGCCGTTTTGATTACAGAGGCAGGAATCTCAAAAGCCGAGAAGCTTTTTGGCGTGGATAACCTCTATAGCCTTGAAAATGCCGTGCTTAGCCACTACCTTGATCAAGCACTTAAGGCGAATTATCTATTTGAAAAGGATGTGCACTACGTCGTGCGCGACGGGCAGGTCATAATCGTGGATGAATTTACGGGTCGTCTTAGCGAAGGGCGCAGATTCAGCGAAGGCTTGCACCAGGCTCTTGAAGCTAAAGAGGGCGTGCAGATCCAGGAGGAGAGCCAAACTCTTGCCGACATTACCTTTCAAAACTACTTCCGTCTTTACGAAAAACTTGCTGGTATGACGGGTACGGCGCAGACGGAAGCAACGGAATTTTCTCAAATTTACAAACTCGAAGTAGTCTCTATCCCTACAAACGTGCCGGTCATCAGAAAGGATCAAAACGATCTTATCTACAAGACCGAGCGCGAGAAATTTGACGCCGTCATAAATGAGATCAAGCGGCTAAATTCCAAAGGTCAGCCCGTGCTAGTAGGTACGGCGTCTATCGAAAAGAGCGAGAAGCTGCACGAGCTTTTGGTCAAAGAAAACATCGCGCACTCCGTGCTAAACGCCAAAAATCACGAGCGCGAGGCGCAGATTATCGCCGAGGCGGGTGCTAAAGGCGCGGTGACGATCGCTACGAATATGGCCGGACGCGGCGTGGATATCCGCATAAACGATGAAGTGCGCGCTTTGGGCGGGCTGTATATTTTAGGTACCGAGCGTCACGAAAGTCGCCGTATCGACAACCAACTCCGCGGTCGAAGCGGACGTCAGGGCGATCCGGGCGAGAGTAGATTTTTCTTAAGCCTGGAGGATAATCTACTTAGAATTTTCGGTAGCGACAAGATCAAAAATATCATGGATCGCTTGGGTTTGAAAGACGGCGAACATATCGAATCAGGCATGGTTTCGCGCGCAGTAGAAAATGCACAAAAAAAGGTCGAGAGCTTGCATTTTGAAGCGCGTAAAAATATCCTAGAATACGACGACGTCGCAAATGAGCAGCGCAAGACGATCTATAAATATCGCAACGAGCTTTTGGACCCCGACTACGATCTGAAAGATAAAATCGTCCAAAACCGCGAGGAGTACATCTCTAGCGTGCTTGAGGAGCTTGAAATTTTCGACGGCGTAAATATCAAAGAGGTCGATAAATTCCCGATCGTCGCCAAAATCGCTCAAGAAACGGGCGAGGTACTCGAAAACAGCGAACTTGAGAAGGTCGATGATTTCAAAGAGCTAAAAGAAAAGATCGTCGGCGCGCTTGCCGTTTCGTATGAAAATAAAATGGAGCCGATCGATCCGCAGCAGCGCAAAAGTATCGAAAAGATGCTTTATCTGCAGATCGTCGATCGCGACTGGCGGGAGCATCTGTATCAGATGGATATCCTAAAGGCGGGTATCGGACTTCGCGGCTACAACCACAAAGACCCGCTTACGGAGTATAAAAAGGAGAGCTACAACCTTTTTATGGAGCTTGTAATGCGCCTCAAATCCGACAGCATCCGCTTGCTGCATTCGATCCAGTTTAAATCTAGGGAGGAGATCGAAGCCGAGCAGCGCGCGATGCAGGAGCGCATGGAGAGCTCAAACGCCAAAGAGCTCGCCGCCGCAAGCACGAATGAAGCGCAGCTAAAGGGCCCTGATGAGTTTGGCGACAAAAAGCCTAAGCGAAACGATCCTTGCCCTTGCGGCAGCGGCAAGAAATACAAAGACTGCCACGGCAAGGGCGGTCCGAAAAAAGGCGGCTTTGCAAGGTAAACGTGGCGATCGGTCCTAAGTATCGCACGATCGGTGATCTCGATTGCGAGCATTGCGCGATCGGCGCTTTTTGACCTTGCCTTACTTTGGTATTTAGCGGATCGGTCGCGGGCGGAAAGCGTCATAAAATTTTAAAAGAGGCTTAATCGCGAGGCGGCGCGGACAGAAATTTTAAAAGAGCTTGATCGCTAGGCGGTGCGGACGGTGCGCAAAGCTGCGCGAGAGAGCGGAATTTTGGTTTTAAAATTTCAAAGCACACTTAGTGCCCTTGGCTACTTGTTTTCGCAGCGCCGTTGCGGTGCGCCGGTGCGGCAAAACGCAAGCCAATCAGCGCGTGATACTTAAATTTAGCGTACGGCTAGGACACTGCGTGGCATTTGAAATTTTAAATTTATGCGACGCGGGCGAGCTTACAAGCGAAATCAGCCTTAAATTTTAAGAATTTCAAAATTCTAAAGAGTTTTAAATTTCTAAAATTTTAAAGTTTCGAGGCATTTGAAATTTTAAAATTTAGAATTCGGGTTTAAAATTTCAAAGTTTTGGCAAGACGATATGTTTGATTTGCCGTATCGGATATCTTGGGGCGAATTTCATTGCGTATAAATAGATTTCGGCGCGATTTTAAATTTCAAAGCCGGCTGGAGCTTCTATATTTGACGCTGCAAAACCTGTTTTTGGAATTTTAAAATTCCAAAATACTTAAAATTTCACATAGAATTTAACGCTAAATTTTATGTGAAATTTTACAAGGACGGCTTTTTGGTAAAGTATTTATTATTCAAATATCTCAGATTCGACCGCTCTCAGCCCTTCATTACGCTTTCAGCGCTGCTTGCGTTCTTGGGCGTCGGCGTGGGGCTTACGGTGCTGATCGTTGCAATGGCGATAATGAACGGCTTTGATAAAGAATTCGAGCGCAAGCTCTTTACGATGAACTACCCGATCACGATCCACAGCCATTTTCGCGGCGGTATTTCAAAAGACGACGTGGAGGGGCTGCGGGCGGACTTTCCCGATCTAATCTTTAGCCCGTATATTAGCTCGCAAGTTATCGCTAAAAGCGGCGAGAAGCTCGAGGGCGGGCTGATTTTTGGCGTAAATTTAAACGACGAAAAGCGCATCAACTCCGTCGTCGCGGCAGGCGCCAAAGACGCTAATCTAACGGACTACGGCATCATGATAGGGCGCGGGATCAAAGACGAGTTTATGTTGGATGAGGGCAGCAAGATCACGATGATCTTTACGAAGAGCGATCCGGGCGGCTTTGCGCTGATCCCTAAGATGAAGCGCTTTGACGTGCGCGCGGATTTCAGCTCGGGGCTGATCGCCTACGACAAGGCGTATTCCTACGCGGACGCAAGCGATTTAGCCAAAATTTTGGGCTACGACGAGGGGACCTTCGACGGCGTGCATGTTTTTTCAAACGATCCGTTTAAAGACCTGGAGCGCATCAAAAGAAGCCTCCCCGGCGGTGCTAGCGCCGTGGGCTGGTGGCAGCAAAACGGCAATTTTTTCAGCGCCCTTGCGCTTGAAAAGCGCGCGCTTTTCATCGTGCTGATGCTGATAATCCTGGTCGCGAGCCTAAATATCGTAAGCTCGCTCCTGATGACCGTGATGAACCGTCGCCAAGAGATCGCGCTTTTACTTAGCTTGGGAGCCAGCAAAAAGGAGGTTAAAAGAACCTTTTTCGCGCTCGGAGCCACGATCGGCGGCGGCGGCATCATATTCGGGCTTATTTTGGGCCTATTTGGCGTGTGGCTGCTCGGAAGCTTCGACATCGTAAATCTACCGGCCGACGTTTACGGAAGCTCGAAGCTGCCGATGGAGCTCTCGCTAGGCGATTTGGCGATGATTTTAATCGGCGCGGTGCTTATCGTGGCGCTATCGTCGTGGTACCCGGCCAAAAAAGCCACGCAAATCGACGTTCTGCAAACGCTGCGCAACGAGTAAATTTACGCGGCGCTTTAAAATTTAGCTAAATTTTAAAATTTCAGAGCGGCGCGGCTGTGTTCGGAGCGGTATTTCGGCGTGCGGACGGAGGCTGCGCGATCTTGCACGGCGCGCGTTGCGTAAATGTCGCACTAAATATGATTTGCATCGCCAGAATTTTGATTCTTTCGCGAGATTGTAAGCTGCGCGAAGCCTAAATTTTGACGTAATTTGTGTCGTTAGAATTCGCCAAAATTTTAAATTTAAAAAGAGGGCAAATTTTATGAAATGCTTTCTAAATTTTGTAAAATTTTGAAATCACTCAAAGATGAAATCATAAAAATTTTGAAAGGAGCTATGGTGCAAAAGATCGTTTTGTTTCTGTTCGCGGCGCTGTTTCTATGCGGCTGCTCTAGGAGCGGACCGCAAGATGTCCCAGAGCCAGAGCAAAATAAGGCGCCCGGCTACCATTATACAGGCTACTATTACGCATAAGACGTATATTGCGCGGTGGGCGCGATGCGGAGCGTTTAAAGGCGAGCAAATAACAAGGTCGTAGTAGTTCTTGCTCAAACAAGGCTTCATTCTGCAATACAAGCCGTGGCCTGAATGTAGCGGCGACAAGGCGTCCATCCGTCTATAATGACGATAAAATTTAGGCTTATTTGAGCAGGCATAAATTCAGGACGAAATTCTTTTTAAAATTCTTTCAAATTCCCATAAAATCCCGCTGAATAAATCTAAATTTTATAAATTTTAGGGTAACATTTGCCTTATTTTTCAAAAAGGCTTTAAATGACTTTAATCGACGGCAAAAGCATAAGCGCGAAGGTAAAAGATGAGATCAAATCAGCCGCTTCGGATCTTGCCGCAAAGGGCGTAGAGCCCGCGCTGGCGGTGATTTTGGTAGGCGAGGACGCGGCTAGTAAGACCTATGTCGCGAGTAAGGAAAAAGCCTGCGCCGCCTGTGGGATCCGATCCGTAGCGCACCGCTTGAACTCCGATGTGAGCGAGGCGGCGCTTTTAGAACTGATAGAAAATTTAAACGAAGACGAAAGTATCGACGGCATCTTGGTGCAGCTGCCGCTTCCAAAGCACATTGATACGAATAAAATTTTAGAAAAAATAAGCCCGCAAAAGGACGTGGACGGATTTAGCGCGATAAACGTAGGCAAGCTTACTAGTGGGCTTTCGGACGGTTTTGCGCCTTGCACTCCGCTTGGCGTGATGCGCCTGCTTGAGGAATACGGCGTGCAGATCTCGGGCAAAAATGCCGTCGTGCTAGGTCGCAGCAATATCGTCGGAAAGCCGATGGCGAGCCTGCTGTTAAATGCCGATGCCACCGTCACTATCGCTCATAGTAAGACGAAAAACCTAAAGCAACTTTGCGCAGACGCCGACATTTTGGTCGCGGCGGTCGGTAGGGCGCATTTTGTGGACGCCGATATGATAAAACAAGGCGCGGTAGTGATCGATGTGGGGATCAATCGCGGCGAGGACGGCAAACTAAGGGGCGACGTCGATTTTGATGCGGTAGCGCCAAAATGCTCGTTCATCACGCCCGTGCCCGGAGGCGTGGGTCCGATGACGATTGCGATGCTTTTAAGCAATACGATAAAATCGGCGAAAAATCGCTTAAGACAAAGAGTCTAAATGAAAATACTAAGCAAAATTTATCACTTTTTATCGAGTTGGACGGGAACGGTCATCGTCGTTTTATTCGTCATTCTTTTTGTTGCGCAAGCCTTCGTGATCCCCAGTGGATCGATGCGCACTACGCTTTTGGAGGGCGATTTTTTATTCGTTAAAAAATTTAGCTACGGCATCCCGACTCCGCATATTCCTTTTGTAGAGTGGCAGGTAGCTCCAGACAGCGACGGAGATGGGCATATCATCCGCGGCAAGGGTCCGAAGCGCGGCGACATCGTGGTTTTTCGCTATCCGCTTAATGAAAAAATGCACTTTGTAAAGCGAAATTTTGCCGTAGGCGGTGACGAGGTGATATTTGATCTGAATAATTTCTACCTTCGCCCGCATGAAGGCGATGAGTTCATTGCCGCAAACTATGATGCCCGCGACATTGTGATTTTGGGCGGCGAAAAATATGTTAAAGAGCCGTATAAATTTAAGGGCATCCACTACGACCCTAATGCTAGGAACTCGATGCTAACAAATGTCAAAATCGCACTTGAGAAGGGTGAATTTTCTATGAAGCCCATTAGTCTAAGCGAAATTCCTCACAGCTTCGAAGCTGCGGGGATAAGCTTTAATGCCTTTTACATCAAAGTGCCGCAGGATGAGTATTTTATGATAGGCGATAATCGAAATAATTCCGCCGATAGCCGCTTCTGGGGTCCGGTACCTTATCGTCTGATCGTCGGTAAGCCGTGGTTTACATATTTTAGTATCGATGCTGATCGCAAGATCCGCTGGGAACGAATCGGGCGTTTCGTCGATACCTTGCAAAACGACGAGAGCCTGATCTACGAGCAAAAATAAGGAGTGGCAATGCAAATAAATAAAATTTTCATAGCGAGCGATCACGCGGGCTTTCGTACCAAAGAGCAAGCCAAAAAAACGCTCGCCGCTTTAGGTTACGAAGCGGTCGATCTTGGCACGCATAGTGCCGAAGCGAGCGTGGACTATCCCGATTTTGCAGGCGCACTGGCGGAAGCTATTTTAGCTGAATGTGAAGCCTGCGCGAGAAGTGAAAATTTTAAAGAAAACGACGGCATAAATTCTGCTGCAGCCGCGGAAAATTCTGAAGCAGGCGGTAATGGCGGCAGCGAAAATTCCAGCGCGAGTATAAACGGTAGCGGAAATTTTAACGACGCCGTACAATGTAGCGAGAAAAATGAAAATTTTAACTCTGTTAAAAACGCTAGTCGTCAAAATTTTAACGCTAGCGAAAGCAAGACTACCAGCGCAAATGCAGCCGTAAGCCAGAATGCGAGCAAAGATAAAATTTTAAATTCCACCGACTACGGCATTTACGGCGTTTTGATTTGCGGTACGGGCATCGGTATCAGCATCGCCGCAAATCGTCACGCTCACATCCGCTGCGCGCTGTGTCATGACGCAACGAGCGCTAGACTAGCCAGAGAGCATAACGACGCCAACGTCCTAGCCTTCGGTGAGCGATTGATGGGCGCGCTAGTGATTGAAGATATGATTAGGGCGTTTTTCGGCACTGATTTTGCGGGCGGTAGGCACATTAAGCGCGTCGCAAAGCTAGCTGCTTGCGGCAGTGCGAATTTTACGCATGGATTTGATGGGGAGAATTTCATGCAGAATTCCGCTCAAAATTTTGCGGAACAAATCTGTGACGCTAATTTAAACGGACGAAATTCCAAATTAAGCTTCGGTGGCAAAAATCCTTCTAGCAAAAATCCTATCGACACGGATTCCGAATTAAATTGTGCACGGAGCTTTAACGATAAAAATTCCTTCTTTACCGGCAAGAATCCCTTGATAAGCTTTTGCGGTGCACGTCATATAAATTTAGATTCGACGCACGCAAAGATAATCTTTAATGAGAAAAATCCGCTAGATAAAAATTCCACTAGCACAAATTCTACGTTGAATTTTACGCGTGAGAATGTTTGCGATAAAAATTTCACTCAAAAAGCTAGCCGCAAAGATTTTGTCAGTTTGAACCCAGCAATTATAAATTTCAAGGCTAAAAATTCTGTTTGCATGAGCGTTAAGCCAGAAAACGTAAATTGCGCTAGTGCGGGTTTAACAGATGAGAATTCTGCTATTACGAGCGTAAATTTAAAGGGAGCAAATCTTTCTAGTGCGTATTTTAGGAGCATAAAATCTGTCTATTTTAGCGCGACTCCCGTTACTATGCGCTTTGCAAATCCAAATGAAGGAGACGAGCAATGAGCGTAGTATTAGGCGTTTTAGCGCTATTTTTTGCAGCACTACTTATTCTATCGATCCGAAAAAATTCTAAAATTTACGCCTTACTTCGAAAGAGCGAAGAAAGAATTTCAAAGCTTAAAAGCGATAACGAAAAGCTCAAAACTGCCCTTCGCTTCGGCATTGAGGCCCTGCAAAATGAGGAGAGCGAAAACTGCAGCTTAAAAATCCAAAACGCAAGATTGAAAAGAGGTAAGCTATGAAAAGTCTAAGCAGCGAGCAAAAAAGCTATTTATTTCGCTCGATCCGCACCGTGCGCGACTTCCCAAAGCCCGGTATTTTGTTTTACGATATCACGACGCTCGTAGGCGATCGCGAGGCGTTTAATTTCCTGCTTGATCATCTAGCCGAGCGCTACGCCGATTATGGACTTGATTACATAGTAGGCATAGAAAGTCGCGGATTTATTTTTGCAGCGGCACTTGCTGCGAGGTTGAGGGTTGCTTTTGTGCCAATTAGAAAGCCAAAGAAGCTTCCTTATATCACGATTTCGCAAAAATACAGCCTTGAATACGGCTTCGATCAGGTCGAGATGCATGTGGATGCATTCTCTGGCGTGCAAGATGCCAAGGTGCTGCTAATCGACGATCTAATCGCCACCGGAGGTACCGCACGGGCGGCATTAGATCTCATCGCACAGACGCAGGCTAAGTGCGTCGAAGCCTGCTTTTTGCTAAATTTACGTGAGTTAAACGATCTAGGCGAGTTTTCGCGACGCACAAATGTTTATTGCGTTTTAGAGGCGTAATTTTGGAAGAGCTACTTAAAAATTTACTGCAAGAATACCACCAATACGCCTATATCGTGCTTTTTGTTTGGTGTATTTTAGAAGGCGAAATTGCTCTGATTTTAGGCGGCATAATGGCGCACGAAGGGCACATAAATTTGCCGCTAGGTATCTTTGTCGCGGGCCTTGGGGCATTTTGCGGCGATCAGTTTTATTTTTATATCGGTCGCTACAATAAAAAATATATCAGTAAAAAGCTCGCGGCACAGCGCCGAAAATTTGCGATCGCGCACCTGCTTTTGCAACGCTACGGCTGGCCGATAATTTTAATGCAGCGCTATATGTATGGCTTCCGCGTCATCATCCCGATGAGTATCGGTATCACTCGCTACAGCGCAAAGAAATTTGCGATTATCAATCTTTTTAGCGCTTGGTGCTGGTCGGGTGCGACGATGGTTTTGGCGTGGTATTTCGGCGAGGAGATCTGGAGCGGGCTGCGGCTAATCGAGCAACACTGGTATTTTGCGATACCTATCATAGGCGGGATTTTATATCTATTTTTTAGGTTATTTAAACGTATGGAAAATCACTTTATGAGCTCACGAAAGGAACGAGATGAAAGTAAAACTACTAGATCGTAAAATTAACGAGATAGAGGCGGATTTTGAAGTTATTTTAGTCGTAGATAAAAATTTAAATCACGAATTTATTAAAGACGCGGATAAGTTTGCGCTTTTTAATTACAAAGGCGAGGGCAATCTGCTGCTTGCCGAGAGTGGACGGCTGTACATCGGCGTCAAGGCGCTAGAATATGACCGCGTCCGCACAGCACTTGCAAGTGCATACAACGCGCTTAAGGGCTACGCAATTAAAAATTTCAAAATCGCCTTTTACAAATGCGGCTGCGACCGCAGAAGCACGATGGCGATGGTAGAGGGCGTGCTTTTGGGCGGCTATGAGTTTAACAAATACAAAAGCGATAAAAAAAGCTCTAGCTTAAATGAAATTTTAATCTCGACGCAGGAGTATAGCGGAGCTAAGCCTGACGTGCAAAAGATGAACTACGGCGTGCAGCAGGGCATCGTGATGGCAAACGCTGCAAATTTTGCGCGCGACGGCGTCAATGAGATCCCTGAAATTTACACGCCCGAGAAGATGGCGAGCGAGGCTGAAATTCTAGCCTCGAACTACGACGACGTGAGCGTTAAAATTTACGACGAAGACTTTTTGCGCGAGCAGAATATGAATGCGTTTTTGGCGGTCAATCGCTCCAGCGCTCATCCGCCGCGCCTCATCCATCTGATCTATAAGCCGCAGCGCAGCCTAAAGCGCGTCGTTTTCGTGGGCAAAGGGCTTACTTACGACAGCGGCGGGCTAAGTCTGAAGCCTGCCGATTATATGCTTACGATGAAAAGCGACAAAAGCGGCGCGCTCGCTGCGATGGGCATCATCAAGGGCGCCGCCGAGCTCGAGCTGCCGTTTGAGATACATGCGGTCATCGGCGCTACCGAGAATATGATCGGCGGCGATTCGTATAAGCCCGACGACGTGCTACTTAGCCGCAGCGGCGTGAGTATCGAGGTTCGAAACACCGACGCGGAGGGGCGGCTCGTGCTTGCCGACTGCTTAAGCTACGCGCAGGATCTTGCTCCCGATCTACTGATAGATATGGCGACGCTTACCGGCGCTTGCGTCGTGGGGCTGGGCGAATACACGAGCGGTATAATGGGAAACAGCGAGGAGCTAAAGCGTAAATTTAAAGATCTTAGCGGATCAAGCGGCGAGCTATTTAGCATTTTGGAATTTAACGATTATCTGCGCGAGCTAATCAAAAGCAGTATCGCAGACGTCTCCAACTGCGCTTCTAGCAGGTACGGCGGCGCGATAACCGCGGGACTATTTTTGGATAAATTTATAAAAGACGAGTATAAAGACAAGTGGCTGCACCTTGATATCGCGGGGCCTGCATATCTGGAAAAGGCGTGGGGCTATTACGCGGCAGGCGCGACTGGCGCGGGCGTGAGAGCGAGCCTGTACTTCCTGCAGGCTCTAGCCAAAGAGCTGAAGGACGCGTAAATGGGGCTTTCAGTAGGGATCGTAGGGCTTCCGAACGTCGGTAAATCCACCACCTTTAACGCACTTAGCGGCGCGCAAAACGCACAGGCGCAGAACTATCCGTTCTGCACGATCGAGCCCAATAAAGCGGTCGTGCCCGTACCCGATGCCAGGCTCGGCAAACTAGCGCAGATCGTTAAGCCCGGTCGTATCGTGCATTCGACTATCGAGTTTGTAGATATCGCGGGCCTAGTGCGCGGAGCTAGCAAGGGTGAGGGGCTGGGGAATAAATTTCTTTCAAATATCCGCGAGTGCGAGATCATCCTTCATATCGTGCGTTGCTTCGAAAGCGGCGACATAACTCACGTCGAAGGCTGCGTCGATCCTATCCGCGATATCGAGATCATCGAAACCGAGCTTATTTTAGCGGACATCGAGCAGCTTAGCCGCAAGATCGAGCGCCTCGGCAAGGAAGCCAAAGCAAATCAAAAGGGCGCTAAAGAGGCGCTAGCCGTAGCAAACGAGCTTTTAGCGCATCTAAACGACGGCAAGCCCGCTTCAAATTTTGCGCTCAAAGAGGACGAAAGCTACATCGCTTTAAATCGCGAGCTGCGCCTGCTTAGCGCCAAAGATGTAATCTACGGCGCAAACGTGGACGAAGACGGCATCGCGCAGGATAACGAATATGTCGCGCGCGTAAAAGAATACGCAAATGCCCGTGGCGCCGAGGTGATCAAGCTCTGCGCCAAGATCGAAGAGGAGCTCATAGGGCTAAGCGACGAGGAGACGCACGAGATGCTGCAAAGCCTGGGCGCGCAGCAAAGCGGGCTGGAGCTCATCATCAAGCGCTCCTTTGCTAAGCTCAGCCTCATCAGCTACTTTACCGCGGGCGAGATGGAGGTGCGCGCGTGGACGATCACGAAGGGCTGGAAGGCTCCGAAGGCCGCGAGCGTGATCCACAACGACTTTGAGCGCGGATTTATCAGGGCCGAGGTGATCGGATTTGATGATTTTATCGCGTGCGGCGGCGAGAGTAGGGCGAAAGAAGCGGGCAAAATGCGCCTTGAGGGCAAGGACTACGTCGTGCAAGACGGCGACGTGATGCATTTTAGATTTAATGTTTAAATTTGCGCTGCATTCGAGCGAAATTTAAAATTTACAGAGTTTCAATTTGCGTCGAATTTGCACATCCGATTCAAATTTTTAAATTTGCGAAATTTGAATTTCTATGGCGTACGAGAATTTGGAAATTTAAAAATTTTAGTTGAAAGCAGCGATTTAAAATTTTTGAAATTTCATAAAAAATCTCTGGGATCGAATGTATGCTCGGGTTTGGCTCGATTTTAAAATTATATAAAATTTAACTCGCGCAGGACGGAACTTTAAACATTATCGTAAGTAAGCTCAACTTTACAATTCTATGCATTTTAATCCGCCGTACCTTTCGGTGGGCGAATTTCGCGCACGGACTATAGATATGAACCTTCTGCCAAAATCTGAAGCTAAAAGCAAAATCACGGGCAGAATCGAAAATTTGAGCGTCCATACATTGCGAAAAGTATCGACGCATTCGTGCTTTTTGCGTTTTCGCATACGCTGTGAAGCCTTTAATTCTAAACGAGAGTGATCACGTGCGCGTACATTTTCGCAAAGATAGGTATTTGGGTGTGCTTGCGGCTTTAGAAGTACGGCCACGCCCAGATGCTTAAGACTTTGCGCTATATGCTGTATCGGATATAATTCAGGTGCTGTATATAGCAATCGCATTTGGCTTTGTTTTTGCCGTGTCTGCGATACTGTTTGCAATATACTTTGCGTTTGCAAAAAAGGGGCTCGCTCGGTTGTAGCGAATTTCTATGATTGCGTGTCGTTAACATTGATTTTGATGGGACTTCTCGCCTATCTTGACGCGGGTGTATGAAAATTAAAATTTTAGCGCGAACGCCACAGAAAGCAGCGCGGATTTTACGAAATTTTACCGAAATTTGGAGGAAAATAATGTGGCATTTAAAAAAGAAAGCTTCAAGTGAATTGAAATTTTTCACAATTATCGGCAAGATGGAAAACTTAGAAATAGACTGGGGGCGAGACGGACTGTATATAACATTTGAGGTAAAAGGAATAAGATTTTTCGACTATCCCGATCAATGGTTTGCTGATAACGGCGATATAGTCGAGGTAACGTATTGTTATCTTTCCCCTGAGTCGCCCAGCATAACGCATATTTCGATTTTGGCTAAGTATTCAAATTATATGAGAGTGAAACAGACTCTAGCTATAATTTGGGATTTTATATTAATAGTTTTTTTAATCGTAACGTTTCCCATATGGTTTTACGGCATTAGTAAGTCATCCATTTTATTATATATTGCCTTAGGGTTCTGTATCTTACAAAGAGCTTGTAAAAAAATCAAAATTTTATATGAAATCGAGAAAAATAGAGGCTAATTTATCTTTATTTTTCGGCGTATTAACGCGTAAATAAAAAATCATTTGTCTAAGCATCGTCTTGTGCGCCTTATCATAGGTCTCATTCTGCCGCCGTAGTTTTTACGTGCGGTTGCCAAACGCCTTCAGTGTTTTTAACTTATCTTTGTTGAGATTGTATGGCGCGCAAATTTTGGTGATATGAAAGTTTGCCTTTGACCTTCGTAAAAAAGCTTATCGATAGAAATGTAAAATTTATACCGTACGGCGGTAGGTTCTGAGCCAAAACCGCATAAACGAAAGCAGCGATATACAAATTTAATGCGCGCGCAAAATGTTACCGTTCGGCGAAAATTATATCGCTAAAATTTTATCGAAATGCCAAAAATACGAAGCGATCTTGCTCTTGCGTTGCAAAGGCTCATTGGATATAAATTTAAAGCGTAAATTGCAATCCAGGGCTCGATTTGATCAACTTGAGCCCTGGATTCGAAATTCGTTTTAAATTTTGGATCGAAACACACCAAGAACTAAAACGTTATCTCCCAGTTAAATCTAAAATTTCTGCGCGGCGCGTAAAATCTGCCGATACCTGCGCCGGTGTTTTGATCTATCAAATTCGTCGTTCCGAATCCCCTGATGGATCTGGCTGAATCCCAAGTGATATATTTGGTGTTCGTGATATTATAAACGCCGAAGCCGAAATTAAAATTTTTATGAGGTCTTGCGTAGGTTATGATGTCCAAAACCGTATAATTTCCGCTCCTCCATGCTAGCGTGCTATCGGTCACGGGTTTTCCTTTGATCTTTTTGCCGGGCACGATCTGACCGCTATCGGGGTCTATGTGCTCCATCTGCTCTTTCCAATACATATTGTAGCTATCTTTGGCCTTTTTCTCTCCGACGCTCGTTATGAAAAGGTCTATGCCGTATTTATCGCCTGGTGCGGAGTAGCCGATATTATAAACCGAAGTCGGCGGCTGAATGGCGTTCATCGGTATATCTCCGTCCATCCTACCTCTTTGCTTGGTAAATTTATATCCTATCCTAAAGCCTTCAAGCGCGGAGGAGACATCGCCTAATTCCATATGGGCGTTTATTTCAAAGCCATTGACTTTGGCGCTATCTCTGTTTTTGTTCTGCCAAAACGGATATTGCAAAGCGCTTCCTACTTCAACGGCCTTCATCCTTAAAAATACCAAATCTATAAAGTTATCGTAATCGGTTTTAAAAATATCAAACGTTATGAAGCTTTGATCTTTATAAAACGTCAAGGCGGCCTCTTTTGTTTTTGCGATCTCGGCTTTTAAATCAACGTTAGGCGCGATCGAAAAGCTCGGATGCTTAAAGGTCATATACATCTCATCCGATGTCGGAGCGCGAAACCCTTTTGAATATTTAAGCTGAAATCTCATAAAATCGAGCGGATCCAAATTTAACCCGAGCGTATAAGAATCGCTTTTAAATTCTTTATTTTGAAGCAGTATTGCTAAATTTTGTCTGATATTTTCGTTCATACAAGGGGTATTGTATCCGCACGTAGCTCCCGGCCCGTAAGCATTGCCCGGTAGCGGCACGAAGATGCCCGCTATCAAGCCCTTCGGCACGGGAATGTTCTCGTCGTATTTGGGCATATGTTTTACCTTGTCGTATCGATAATTTAAATCGAGCCCCAACCAATCCGTGATCTTAAAATCATCTCCGATAAACAAAGCGGTAGTTCTAGTCTCTACGGGGATGAGATAGGTTTGCTTCATTCCCGTGTTGCTTTTCGGGCCATTGGCGCCCGGATACCAATTCGGCTTTAAAACATATCCGTTCGAATCCGCATTCGGATTGCTCGGCTCAAATTTATAGCCGTAAAATTTATTCGCCCACCATTTTTCATTTTCACCTTTAAAGCCGTCTTGATCTATCATTACTTTTTTCGTTTTCTCTAAAAGACCGCCGTATTTTATATAGTGCTGGGTTTGAAATACTTTAAGTTCTTTTTCAAATTTTATATCAAACTGATTCGTATCGGTATTTAAATCTCTGTCGTGATATTGATCTTCTGCATAGCCCGCCGATTTCGGCCTTATGATCCTTGTATCCTCGTCAAAGATACCGCCTGAATCTTTTTCGACCTTTACTCTACCGTATTTCGTGCCGTCGGGAGCCGTTTTTATCTCGATATCTCTATCTACGTAGTCGTGTTTCCAGTTTCCCATATTATCTTGATATAGCCTTGAGACTCGAAATTTCTTAGTACAGTCTATCTTAGAGCAGTCTAAAAGCATATAATCGAGCCTACCTCCGTCTTCTTGCCACTCGACCTTGTTGCCCTTGCTGTCTTTAAAATCTCTTTCCGTACTCCATCCGCTGGTATCGAGATCGGGCGTAAGCTCTTTGCCGTATTTATCTACTATTTTATATACACCCGCTTTCTTATCATATACCAGATCTAGACCGTTTGGGTTTCTGACGTTATTGCACTTGTCGTTGTTGCAGTATTCGTCGGTCCTTGCTTTATTTCGTATCTTTTGCGTAGAATACGATACTTTAAAAGTATCCCAAAACGGCGTTTCTACAAAATTTTCGTAGGCGAATTGAATGTTTTTTCTATGAGATTTATCGTTTGTTATCCTCTCTCCCAGCTTCGTATCCTGCAATGAGTAGCTGTATGAGCGAAGCGAATAGGATAAATCCTCTCCTTTGGATTTAAGAGTTGAATCATCATTCATAATGCTAAATCTATGCTCATCGGCCGGCTGAAAACCGATCTTTACCATAGTGCTGGTGCGGGTTATATGATAGGGATCTGCCTTTTCTCTTTCCCTGCCGACTTTTGTTCTATCCTCTTTTGGCGAATAGATATTGTAGAAATAATTTTTGATCTCGCGGCCGTTTCTTTTCGTGTTTATTACCAACAGATCGAGCCATTTGTATCTTCCTGCGAAAGTAAGCGATCTCATATTTTGGGAATTCATACTTTGATATCCGTTTTTAAAGCCAAAGTGAAAGTCTTTGTTTACCAGATAATCCCTTGCGTCTTTCGTCTCAAACATTACCGATCCGCCCAGCGCTCCCGAGCCCGTTTTTATCGAATCCGCGCCTTTTGTTATGGTCGCAACTTTGACGTTTTCCATCTCCACGCTATTGCGGGTGTTATTGAAATTTCCGTAACCTTCGAAAAGCTCTTTGAAGCCTTGCGAGCTTAGAGTTTCTGCCTGACGAAGTCCGTCTATCGTTATGGCGACGCGGTTTTCATCCACGCCGCGCACGGCATAGCCGCTCGTGCCGAAACGACCGGCCTCTACCGCCGTAACACCCGTTTGGTATCGCACCAAGTCTCTACTATCGGTGATCTGCTGCTTCTTAATAGTCTGCGCGGTGGTTTTTGTTTCGCCGACCTTTTGCTCGGCTACGCTTTGCGAATCGACATTGCCGGTTACCTGGATAGTTCCTAATTCTTGTGAGTTGGTCGGCTCTTCCGCGTAAAGCGAGCCATAAAAGAGCAGCGAGGCATAGAGAGAGAGAGAGAATCTTCTAAACATTCATATTTCCTTACTTAATGATTATAGAATTGATTATTAACGCGGTGAATAATAATACAAAGATTTTTAATGTTTAATTAAATTGCAGTTTAAATTCAAGTATAAATTTTAAATGGCTAAAATTTTGATTTTTAAGAAGTAAAAAATTTTGAATAGTCAAGAAATGCGTAATAGGCGTATTTTAAGCTTTAATCTAGCTCTAAATTTTGCAAAGCGTTTTTGAAACGGCTAGCAAAAATACTAAAAATTATAAAAGGGCGAATGATAATAAAGCGCATTTTATAATAAGTAACGCGCTTTTTAAATCATGATATTTTTGCCGGTAATTTTAAAATTTTTTGTGCCCAATCGCTGCATTGTAAATTTATCATTTTATAGATTGTCGCCTCTCGGGATTTGTTAGCAGATTTATTTATCGGTGCCGGAATAGGGCATAAATTTTTGCCGGGTAGAATTTCACGCTACGCTATAAATTTTATGCGCCCCGAAATTTTGAAATTTTGTTTTCCACAAATACGGCGAGCGGCAAAATCCCACCACATAAATAAACCATATCACTACGTTGCGGGCATTGATAATTTACTCGTTTATTTCGCCAAATTAACCCATGCCGCCGTAAATTTTATGTTTTAAAATTTTACGCCGAATCTTTTGCGGCTAAAAAATACCTCGCAGAGCCGCTGTACCCTCTACATGCCTGTACGGCAAGAAATAATGCACAAACTTCGTGCAAGTGCCCCCAGACACGCATATTTCGGTGCTTAGCTTATGCCTTACGTGGATGGAGTCGATACTCGGGATTTTTACCGATGCGCTTGCGATGCCGCTGTATTCGCTAACCTCTATCGGCGCCTCTAGCTCATCCCTTTCAAATACTACGCGCCCGCTTTGCTCTTGCTCTAGCTTAGTGTTTTTCAGCACGATCTTCGGCGCATTTTCGCGGTTTATATAATTAAATTTTATGTTTAGCTCATACGGAGCGCCCGTGGAGTTATCCTCTGAAAAATCAGGTAGCGGATCCCCTTGCCGATGCTCGAATCTCTTGCCGATAGTCGTAACGCGCAAGTCCGTATCTATCATAAAATTTTGCAGCTCTACGCGGGCGCCACCAAAAGAACGAACTAGCATCATAGATTCGTAGTTGCGGCCGAAAAAATTATCTGCGATAACATAGCTACCCAAAAGCGAGCTTATGACCACCCAAAACAGAAATATAAATTTAAAAACCTTGCGCAAAACAAACCTTAACGTCTTCATCATTATCCTTTCAATCTAAAGCTTAAGCGGAATTCCACCCGCAAATCCGTGGCTTAAAATTCCGTGCAAGATTTCGCTTATGAAATCCCGCGCCCTTTCGGTCTATGGCGGAATTTTAAGACAGAATTCTATGGTGAAATTTTGCCGCGAAATTATAAAACAAATTTCGCCCATGAAATTTTACCTAGAATCTCTCCTGTAAAATTCCATAACGAAATTCGAAGATGAAATTTTATGGGCGAAATTCCATAGCTAAAATTTCACGGCAGACCTCAGAAATCAATTCCAGCAGCAGAATTCCACGCCTTAAAATTTTAAGAAAGTATGAAATTTCTTATCTGATCGCAGATCGCTTCTTCGGATTGCGCGGCGTCGATTTGCAGGGTCTCAACGCCGCACGACCTGCATACCTGCGCCATCAACTCCTGCACGCGCATTAGGTATCTCAGCCCGCGAGCCTCGATTATATCGCTGCTAGCGCGCGTTTTAAGCCGCTTTTTGACGAGCTGTTCGTCCGCCGAAAATAGCACGATTTTATCTGCAAATTTGCCCCCAAGCGCAAATTTATTAAGCGCGATAAGCTCGCTAAGATCCGCGTTTTCGTCGTTTGCCAGCGCATAAGCAAGCCCCGAGATGAAGCCGCGATCGCTTAGCACGAGCTTGTCCGCGCCGCCCTTTATCACGCGCTCGTAGTGCTCGGCGCGGTCTGCGAGAAACAAAAGCAGCTCGGCGCGCTTTGAGATTTCGCCGCAGGCCTCGCGCAGATTTATGCTGCTGCGCCGCCACTTAAAATCCTCGCCCAAAACGAGGCTTCGTACCGCCTCGCCGAGCTTCGTGCCGCCTGGTTCCTTAGTCACGATCGCCTGCGGAAAAATCGCTGCCAGCCGCGCTATCTGCGTGCTTTTGCCCACGCCGTCGATACCTTCGAATATTACATACATTTTTCGCCTTTAAATTTGTGCGCTATTTTACAAGCTTATAGCTAAATAGCGGCTTTTTTAAACAGCCGGACGCTAAATTTCGCCTCCAAATTGGGCTTTTGCGCGAGCTTGTGCGAGCCGCTTTTGATCTTTCGGCGTAAAATTTTATCTGGCGCTCTGCCTTACTCGGCTCCTGCTTTTTGCGGTGCGGCTCGCGGCTAAATTTAGCGCTCGGACGGATGCGCCGAATAGGCAGTGAGTAAATTTTGCGCTTACGGACATGTACCGAGCGAAGCAGGGCGCCAGTCGATAAAGACGGCGCGCCGTGCGGATATGATGGCACGTCGGGCGAGGTAGGGCGCCATTATATACATAGTAGGATATGTGCTTTGCGAAGCGGATAGCGTTATACGGAGTAGGGACGGTGCTTTTGGCGGAGCAGTGCGGTAGCGTCGTGCAGAGTGAGAAATGGTTTATCGGCGGCGCGGGCGGGCAAAACGCTATGTGCGATGAGAAAATCGCGACGATGAAATTTTAAATTTTGCCCTTATACGCGCTTACAAGCTCTGGATTTATCGCTTTGAAATTTTTCCGCAGATCGCTAAGATCATAATCGCTCGCCACGAGCGCAAAATCCTTGCTCACGTCGAGCCCGAGCTCGCCGATATCCGCCTTAAGCTGCTTCGCGCACTCTAAAATAAGCTTTTTGGCTTGCGGATATCTGCCGTTTAGTCGCGTTTCTTGATTAAAAAGATCGAAAAGATTTGCCGTCTCGTCATCCTCGTCCAACTCAGCCTGAAACTCGTAATCGGCGACGTTCCAAACGATCCAGTTATCGTCATCGCCCTGCGCAAGCCACTGCGCGCGCTGTTCTTGCGAGCCGAATCCGATCTGAGGCGGCAGCGAGCCCGTGTCGTCGTAGGCTAAATTTATGCAGTAGAGCTTGCAACCGGGCGCATGCTTTTTGATCGTCTCTTTAATCGCGGGCAGCAACCTTTGCGCGGCGAGCTCATAGAGCTTTTTGTAGCTCATTTTTTTATCAGGTTTTTTGTAGTGCACGTAGCCGCCCTCGACTATTAAGCTTAGCTCGCCTATCGCGTCAAATTCGTAGTTTATGACGCGGTCGAATTTGCCTCCGTATGGATCTGTGCCGCACCACTGCTTTTGCGCGAGCTTGCCGCCCTCGTAAGTAAAATTTTCTATCCAGTAGCCTTCGCTCGCAAAAGCCGAGTAGATGGATTTTAGCGTGCCATCCTGATAGACAAATCTTTTTACGTTCACGCATTTTTTATCGTAATAATCAAATCGGTAGCTTAAAATTTCATCCTGCCGCCAAAAATAAAACTCTTCGTAAAAATATTTTTCGCTCACATACTGCCTCTCAAAAACGGCGCGATCTTGCGCGTCAAAGCCGTATTCGTAGGCGTTTGCGATGTTTTTGGGCGCCTCTTTTAAAACCCTGCCTTTTGAGAAGCGATTGAACTCAAAATAAAACGGCTCAAAATTTAAATACTGATTTGATGCCCAGCGCCTGCTTGCAGCCTGCGCTTCGGCTCTCTTTTTTAGAGTTTCGTAGTCGTTTTTCGCGCTTTTAAAAAGCACTTGCAATTTTTCTATATCATCCATTTGCTTATTCATTTTTATTTCCCGTGCGGCTTGCAAATTTTAAATTTAGCCGCGCCCGCAGACTAAATTTCAGTCGCTTGCGAGCTCATTTTTTCAAAAATTTTAAAATTTCGCTCGGCACCAGGTGCGAAACATCGCCGCCGTGGCTCAAAACGGAGCGGACGATCGAGCTTGAGATGAAGGCGTTTTTGAGCGTCGGCATCAAATACACGCTCTCAAATTTCTCCCATAGCGAGGCGTTTGCATAGCCGATCTGCAGCTCGTACTCAAAGTCGCTAACCGCGCGAAGCCCGCGGATTACGAAGCGCACGCCGCAAGATTTAGCAAAATCCACGAGTAGATTATCAAAGCTTTGCACGCTCACGCCACGAAGCCCGCGTGTCGCGGCTCGCGCCATCTCCAGTCTGGATTTTAGGCTGAAGTAGGGCTTTTTGCTCTCGTTTAGCGCAACTGCGACGATGACTTCATCAAAAAGCCCCAGCGCGCGCTTGATGACGTCCAAATGGCCGTTCGTGATAGGATCGAAAGTGCCCGGATAGATACATTTTCTTGAGTTTTGCATTATTGCCACCTTTTAAATAGCTCGTTTTGCACGCCCAGCGCGTCGCACCACTTGCCGATTATGAAATTTTTTAAATTTTGCACGCCGCAGTAGCCTGCGATCACGGGCGGAGCGATGATGACGCCGAGCGCGGCTAGCTCGCTCATTTGTCGCAGGCTGATCGCAGAAAGCGGCATCTCACGCACGCCAAGAACTAGCCGCTTGTGCTCTTTTAGCGCTACTGCGGCGGCGCGAGTGCTTAGGCTGTCGCAAAGCCCGCCGTAAATTTTAGCCAAAGAGCCGATAGAGCAGGGCGCAAAGATTGTAGCGTCAATGCCGAATGAGCCCGAAGCGGGCGGCGCGCTCAGATCGTCGTCGGGATAAAATTTTGCGCTCCTAAATTCCGCGGATTTTAAGACCTCGTCCGCGTCTATGCCGCTTTCAGCGCGTAGAACGCGGCGCGCGCCCTGCGTAAGCACGGCGTGAATTTCATGCGGTGAGCTAGCAAGAAATTTAAGCAGATCAAGCCCGATCTCGCAAAAACTGGCGCCGCTTACGCAAACTAAAATTTTCATTTCAAAGCTTTCATATCGAAATTTTGTGCTTCAAAAGCGAGCGAAACGGAAGGAATTTTAAAATTTGAAGTTAAGATGGAGCGGGAAACGAGAGTCGAACTCGCGACATCAACCATGGCAAGGTTGCGCTCTACCACTGAGCTATTCCCGCATGCGGTAAAAATAAAGCGCGATTGTAGCCTATAAATTTTCATTTGTCAATAATTTCTCGCTTAAATTTCATAAATTTTTACGATTTCTCCAGCGCGAACTTTGTCACATTCGGGATCAGCCAAGAAAAAATGCGATGCCGCAGCCAGCGGCCTGATGCGCCCAGAAGGCGACGGCATAGGCGTAAAAACTCCGCCTTCATATGCGCCTACGGTTAAATTTACTCTGCCGCTTTTTAGCTTCAGATCGCTTGCGAGCTTGGCATAGATCGCCGCTTCTGCGCTAAAAGCCTCACTTGCGCCGCTAAGCTTAAATAAGATCGGCAGTATGACTGCGCGTGTGAGCACGAAAGCAGCCATCGGATTGCCTGCCATTGCAAAGACGAATTTGCTGCCTTTTGCGAAGCACTTGCTGGGGCGACCGGGCTTGATATCAATGTGATCGAAAACCTGCAAAAATCCAAGTTCACTCATAGCACTTTGCATAAAATCCGCCTCCCCGGCGCTTGCTCCGCCGCTGGTAATTAGCACGTCAAATTTACGCGTAGCAGTATCTAGCGCCTCGCACACCTCGCTAAAATCATCCTTTAAAATCCCTAAATACTCATTTTCAAAGCCGTATTTTTGCAGCAATGCAGCAATACCGCTAGAGTTGGCGTTATAAATTTCGCGCTCGCTTGCGCCCTGCCACGGCTCTTTTAGCTCGTTTCCGCTGGAAAATAGGGCGATTTTAGGACGCGCGTAAACGCTTACTTCGTAAATTCCTTGCGCGGCAAGAAGCATAATTTTAGCAGGGTTTAAAATTTTGCCACGGCGTAATAAAAGCTCGCCCGCATGCACCTCCTCACCTTTTTTACGAAAGCCGTCGTGGGCATGAACGGAAGCAGGGATTTTTAGAGTTCCGCCTTGCACGTCTACATCCTCTAGCCTCGCGACAGAGTCCGCGCCCGCAGGCATTGGTGCGCCGGTCATTATCTTTTGCGCTTGCGCAGCCTTTATTTCATAAAATTTTTCGTCTCCTGCAAAAATCGTAGGCTCTACGATCTTTAGCTCTTCGTCTTTGAAGTCCGCCGCGTAGGCATAGCCGTCAAGCGCCGAATTATCGAAGCAGGGTAGGTTTTTAATCGCAGAAATATCGCTAGAAAGAATGCGACCTAGAGCGCTGGGAAGAGGCACCTTTTCGCTCCGCCTGCTTGATGTGATTCTAGCCGTAGCCAAATCTATAGCCTCATTTATTCCTATCATTTTAAGTCCTTTTTATCATTTTTTACATTTAAAATTCATATAGTTAAGACCTCGCATAGTCTTAAATTCTATGTTTCGCCGGAGCTTGCAAAGCAAAATTTTACCCAAATAAATGCGCGAAATTTCACAGGCTCAAACTTGCCTTATTTTAATGCGAGCGTTACTTAAAATTTCAAAGCATATCACTCGTAGAATTCCGCGAGCTTGCTGCAGCAATTCCGCTCGCATGTGCTTAAAGAATTCCACCACGGCTCGTTCATTAAATTTTGCCAAAGCTCACCACTTAAATTCTTAAGAGACTCATCCTTGAAATTCTACCAGCATTTCCTTCAAAATTCCGCCGCATTTAGCTTTAGCGATTTAAATGCATTGCTGCTATAGAATTTACGTGGCTCTTGCGCGGTGCGTTATTTCGAAACGCGTTTTGCGTAAAATTCCGCATCGCTTGCTTGCGCAAGATTTTTATTCCGAAGTCTTCATTCCTCCAGCCTCTGTATATCGGCACCAAGCGCGCTAAGCTTTTCCTCGAGCTTTTCGTAGCCGCGATCTAGGTGGTAAATTCTATGTATTTTGCTCTCGCCGCGCGCTGCAAGGGCGGCTAAAACGAGTGCCGAACTAGCTCGCAGATCGGTCGCCATAACGTCCGCGCCGTTTAGCTTGCCGCCGCTGATCGTCGCGATGTGTCCGTTTAAACGGATATCCGCGCCCATTCTCGAGAGTTCGCTAACGTGCATGAAGCGGTTTTCAAAAAGCCTCTCGTCGATGGTGCTGACGCCCGTGGCTACACACGCCAGTGCCATAAACTGCGCCTGCATATCGGTAGGAAAGCCCGGATATTCGCTCGTGATGATCTCTACGGGTTTGATCTTTGAGGCGGGCAGGATCGTTATTTCCTCGCCGCCGTTTGAAATTTCAAATTTAAAGCCCATATCTTCAAATTTTGCAAGCACTGCGCCAAGATGAGCCGCGCAAGCGCGGGTAATCGTGATGCGGGAGCCGGTGATCGCGCCTGCGCACAGATAGGTGCCCGCCTCGATGCGATCGGGAATGATCGAAATTTCATCCAAGCTTAAAAGCTCGCCGCCGCTTCCTTTGATGAGGATCTCGTTCGTGCCGATGCCCTCTATGTCGATGCCTGCGCTTTTTAATGCGTTGCAAACGGCGATCACTTCGGGCTCTTTTGCCGCGTTTATGATATGAGTGGTGCCGCTTGCTAAAGCCGCCGCCATTACGATGTTTTCGGTGCCGGTGACGGTAATTTTGTCAAAATTTATAGTCGCGCCCTTAAGCCCCTTTTTTGCGGTGCAAACGACGTAGCCTTGCTCGATCTTAACCTCCGCGCCCATCTTTTCAAGCGCGCTAAGGTGCAGATCGATCGGTCTTGCGCCGATCGCGCAGCCTCCGGGAAGGCTTACCTCGCAGTGCCTAAACCGCGCTAAAAGCGGCCCCAGCACCAAGATAGAAGCTCGCATTTTACGTACTATGTCGTAAATCGCCTTGGTCGAGTTTACCTCGCGCGGATCGATTTTGGCGGTATTGGCGTCAAGAAACTCGCACTTTGCGCCTAAATTTGAAAGCAGCTGAATTAGCGTGTGGATATCGGAAACTGCGGGTAAATTTTTAATTACGACTTCGTTTTTTGAAAGGATAGATAGAGCTATGAGCGGCAGTGCGGCGTTTTTTGCGCCACTTATTTTGACGCTGCCGCTTAGTTTTTTGCCCCCGTTAATTCGTAGATAATGCATGATTTCTCCGTGTAAAATTTCGGCGATTATACAGAATTTAGCTTTAAAGTTACCATTTTGTTACCACTGAGCGCTAAAATTACGCCTAAATTTAACCGTTACATAATTTTATAAGGATTTTTTATATGAAACAACTAATTATTTGCGCTTTGGGTGCGTTTTTGCTGGTCGGTTGCTCCTCAAAAGCCCCGTCTGCTGGCAGCCAGCAAGCGTATGTCTTAAACGATCATGAAGAAGGAATAACTTCGGTGCCAGGAAGCGAGTTTAACCGCCCGCTAATCGCATCGGTGGACGATTACACCGGCACTCGCGCGGGAGGGGACTGCAGCGGATTTATCACCGTGCTAAATGATAAATACGATGATCTATTTTTTAACTCAAAAGATCTGCCGAAGTACTTCACAAACGGACGTAAATCCCAAGCAATATATAATTATTACAGCCGTAAAAATTTACTCAGCAATACGCCGCGAGTGGGGGATTTGGTATTTTTTCAAAACACCTTGCGCTCTAACAAAGGCAAGGTCAATAACGAGATCAGCCATATCGGTATCGTGCGTGAGATCTATGCTGATGGTCGCGTGAAATTTGTCCACAATACTCGCGGTAGAAATCAAGCGGACTTCGTAAATTTAAATAAGAAAAACGTCCATGTAGCGGGACAAAAGATGGAAAATAGCTATATCGTCCGCTGCGGCAAAGACCGCATAAGCTGCCTAGCATCGAACCGCTTCGCAGGATACGGACGGGTGAATAACTAGAATTTTGAAAATTCTTTCGCCGTATTTTTTTGGAAATCTTTTCATAACTTTTGAAATTTGTTAGATTTTATGGAATTTTGTTAGACCTTTTAAAAATTCGCGGCGGTTTGATTTATGCTCTAAAATTTCAAGTAAAATTTTGCAGATAATTTAGCTTGGGATTTTAGCTGTAACCTAGCTTTGTAGAATTTATTAAATTCCTAAAATTCTAATCAAATTTTAGAATTTTATGGTTTTTAAACTCCTGTAGCAAAAACTTACCAATAAAAACTCACTTTGATGCTGTTATGGCAAATCAAATTAGCATTTTTAACGCGCAATATAATAAGCATTTAAAATATTTACTCTAAAATTTATTTTGAACTCAAATTTTTGTTATTCTTGGTGAAATTATACTTATAATTTTACATAAAATTCTACAAAATGGCTTCATATAACTGAAATTTTATCGTTATTAAATTTAACGGCATGTTTGTTTTTTAATTGATATCAGATAAACTTTATAAATTCCAGTAAGGCTTTCAAAAAAGATTTACGGTCTAAATTTTATTACGGAGATTTTAATTCAAAGCTCTATATCTAAATTTTAGCGCAGCTATTTATTAAGGCGCTTGCAACTAAAACTATTCGCCGAAATTTTGATGCTAACACTTATCTATGAAATTTATCTCGAGCCTATAAATCACACGACGCCTTTAATTTAATCAAAATTTCGCTACTATGCGTGAAAAATTTAAGGAGTTTCATGCAATCAGGCAAATTTACTCTCGCGATTATTGTGGCGAATGTCCTATTTTTCGTGATTTCATTCGCATTAGAATATTTTTTTGGTTTTAAGTCCTATCTATTTTTTGGGCTCAATCCGTATTTTTTCGAAGGGATGCCGTGGCAGCTACTAAGTTCATTTTTTATGCACGGCGGAATGATGCATCTAGCTATGAATATGGCGGTTTTATATCAATTTGGTGGGATTTTAGAGCGAGCGTTCGGTGGGATAAAATTTACGCTACTTTACATCGTAGGCGGGCTGCTGAGTGGCGCTTTATGTCTGATTTATATCCGTTATGCCATAAGCATGGGAGAAATCGTCAATATCGTAGGCGCTAGTGGCGCTATTTGCGTGCTTTTAGGCGTGATTGCTTATTTTGATGAACGCAATGCGGGCGGGATTTTTGTCGCGATTTTGATAATGAGCTTTGCGCCGATGTTAATGGGCATAAATGTGGCATGGTATGCGCACATAGCGGGATTTGTGGTCGGTTATGGCTTTGGTATGATCCAGAAAAAATTTAGAATTTTGTAGAATTTAACGCTAAATTATACATAAAATTTTATGAAAGGATGCAGATGAAACGGATATATTTTATAAGACATGCCGAGGCGCAAAGCGGCAACGGAAGCGATTTTGAGCGGGCATTAAGCCGTGTGGGCAAACTTTGCGCAATTAAACTCGGAGAAAAGCTGCGTAGCTTGGGATTTGCGCCTGATTTGATTATTACAAGCTCGGCTATACGCGCACTCCATACGGCGCAAATTATCGCTAATACGCTGGGCGCGACAAAAAGGGTAGTGCCATTGCGAGAGTTATACGACGCAAGCTTATGGGATTTGGCAAAGTTTGTTCGCAGCTTGGATGAGAAACGATTTTTTGAGTGCGGTGTGAATGTTGAAAAATACAATGCGGTTGGTCTGAGTAACGAAAAACATCGCGACGCAAACACTGAAAATTCTGCTTTTAAAAGCACTAAAATTCCCGCTAGCATTGGCGAAAATAATGCTATATCTTGCAATGATGTAAAAATTTCTAGCACAGACGTTATGCAAAATTTTAATGCAGCTAGCGCAGAATGCGTATTTATCGTTGGACATAATCCGGCAATAGGCGGAATTTGCTCGCTTTTAGGCAAGAAGGAAGTCGATAAATTTCCTCCTTGTTCGATTTGCGGCTTAGAATTTAACATTCATAAATTCTCAGATATTACCGATCATAGCGGCAAAATGGTAATGCTACAACGCCCTTAATTACGCTTTTAACGCTTCATAATTACAATCGGGCGGCTCGTTGACGCATTTATGCCGAGCACTGCAATATGCTAGTGAAATAAGACCATATGGCAAAATAGTAAATTGCTTTGAGATAACTTTAAATTTTAAAAAATTTCCAATGATGTGGCTCGCCTTGAAAATCGCAGACTAAATGAGTCAAAAAACTAAATTTTATATTTTTAGATAATCGAGCGTTAGCGCTTTTGCTTCAAATTTCATTTGCTTTGAAAAATCTTAAGTTTAGATTTTGCGGATGGAAATTCCGTGCCAAAATTTTCTCAAAAACATAAATTTATTGAGAAGAATAAAATTTATTAAGTAAAATTTAATAGTAGCCGTGATATCATTCCCTAAAAATTTTGATAGGGAATTGAAATGAGACAGTACGAAACTTACAGATGCGACAAATGCGGCGCGGAGGTCGAGGTGCAAAAAGTAGGCGGCGGCGCGCTTAGCTGCTGCGGCGAGCCGATGAAATGTATAACCGAGGATCTGACGCAGGTAAATTTAATGAAAGCGTTCGCAGGCGAGTCTCAAGCGCGTAACAAATACGATCTTTATGGCGATTTAGCCAAAGAGGCAGGCTTTCACGCCATTGCGCGACATTTTTACGAGGCTGCCGAAAACGAAAAATGGCATGCCAGAGCTGAGCTAAAGGCGCATCACGCGGCCGCAGGTATTCCGCTTGATAAAATGGATAAAAATCTGCTTGATGCTGCCGCCGGCGAGCGCTACGAGCACGAGAGCATGTATCCGAGCTTCGCTAAAATCGCGACCGAAGAGGGTAAAAAAGAGGTTGCGCGCCTTTTTAACGCTATCGGCAAGGTCGAGCAGGAGCACGAGCGCGAATACAACGAGCTTCAAAAGATCCTGCTAGAGGAGGGCTTTTTCGAGAGTTTCGATGAGGAAGTTTGGGTGTGCGAGGTCTGCGGCCACGTCCATCGCGGCAAAAGGGCTCCCGGCGCCTGTCCGCTCTGCAAGGCTCCGCGCGAGTATTTCAAAAAACAAAGGCTTGTCTGATTTGATGCTTGTGACACAGCGTTTTTTGCGATAGTTTTTGAAGCCGTCGCAAATCTCGTTTATTGTCGCGAGCCAATCGCTTAAATCTTGGCTTAAAATTTTGCGCGAGATTTCGTCTTTTTGCTCCTTTTTGCCGCGGACTCCGTGGGTAGACGAAATCTCGGGCTAAATTTATTTAGCCTAAACTCCTTTTCTTATCCCCCTAAGAAATGAAATCCTGCTCGCAAGAGCGGGATTTCTGTCGTAAAATAAATCTAAAATGATCATGCCAATGATTTTATCTCTTTAAATTTTTAGTATAAATTCTTATATGATTCCTGCGCTGTTTACAAAACAAGCTTCGCGTCAGTAAATTTTGCAGCAAACTTTGGTGGCAAATCTTTTGCATTTTTAAATTTTAAGGAGAATTCGGTGCGATGAGAATTTGAAGGCATATCAAACTATAAAATTTTGAGGGTTTAAATTTTAAATCAGAAATTCTACCCTTGTGAAATTTACAGATAAATTTTTATATCCGCTACCTCTTAATATGCCGTTTATCTTTTGCTTATAAAATCATTGGATGAAATCCCGTATCGTCAAAATTTAAATGAAATTTTGCACTAAATTTATCTGGAATTTTAGGCAAAATCGCATGAGAAAACCTAAAAAGTAAAATTATTCTATACTCCAAAAGAGTAAAATTTTAGATTTTTTGCAATCAAGATCTAAGGCTCGCGCGTTAATTTAAAATTTTGCCGAGTTAAATTCTAAAGTGCGCAGGGTAGAATTTTGGGCTTTGTTATGCGAGTATGAAAAACAAATTTTAAAATTTTTCAAAATAAAATTCCAAATTTTTTAGAAAATAAATTCCATAAAAAACGATTTCAAAGCCGTCTCAAAACGAAATTCAAAAAATCTCGCTCAAGTAAGCCTCGCGCCATCTCAAATTTTAAAATTTCACTCTTCGAATTCCTCTGCGACCTTCGCCGCAAGGCGCAGTTTGTCGCTGTCGAAGTGGGTGTAGATGCGCGAAGTATTTAGGCTCGCGTGGCCGAGGGCTTCCTGGACGAGTACGAGGTCCTTTTGCTTTTTGTAAAGCATCGTTGCGAAGGTGTGGCGCAGCATGTGGGCGCCGTTTTTTTCCTTGCGTATGCCCGCGCTCATTAAAATTTTCTCCACGATGCCGCTGACGTATGCCTGAGTGAGCGGCGCACCGTTTTTGGTGACGAAAAGATAGCCCTCTTTGTTGGCAAAGTTCGTCTCCAGCGCGTTTAGATGCTCCTCGATCAGGTGGCGTTTGATCATTACGATGCGGTATTTGTTGCCCTTACCGCGGATTCGGATGATGAAAAGATCGCCCTCTGGCGCGATATCTTTGCGCTTTAAATTTATCGCTTCGCCCACGCGGATGCCCGTATAGACGATGATTTTTACGATCAGGCGGTTGCGATGCGCAAAGGAGCGAAACTCGCTTAGATTTATCGCGTCCAAAAATCGCTTCAGCTCCTCCTCGCTCATAAACTCAGGAAGCTTTGTGCCTCGACAGCCGCTAATGCCGCCCCAGTGCTTAAGCTCGATGCCGAAGTTGTGCGAGGTGCCGTCCTGCTCATTTTGTCGGTCGATGAAGCCGAAAAAATTTATCAGCGCAATACGGTAGTTTTTTTTGCTCGCATCGCTCAGCCCGCCCGTAATCGAGGCTAAAATTTCGCTCAAAAGCTCCTCGTCGATATTTCTCATGCTTTCAAGGTTATATTCTACGATCGCTTCGTAAAATTTTTTAAGCGGATTAAAATAGGTATTGATGCCGGTAAGACCTGCGTTTCGAGCGTCTTTTGCGAGCCGCTCGAGTTCATTGATATTCGCGACCTCGTGATTTAGCGCCAGGCTTGCGCGGCGAAACAGCGCGTAGTTTTTCAGCTCCTTATTCGATAGCGCGCTTAGCTTGTAGCGCACGAATTTTACGAGCCAAAACAGCAGCGATTTTTCAAAGCTATCCTTGTAATCAAGCGGGAATTTCATTTGCTCTCCTCGCTGTCGCCGAAGATTACAAAAGGCAGCATCAGCGTGTTTTTGATGAGATTATACGGCGTTTTTAGCACGTCTGTCGCAACGCCGGTCGAGTAGGTAGGCTTTTTCATCGTGCCGCGAATCTCGATGATCGTGGAGATCGTGTTATTCTCGCCCAAGATGATATGATTTAGCAGCGGGATTTTTGAGATTATCGAGCTTGCGTCTTTGAGGTATTTAAGCTCCAGATCGATATTTAGCGCGCCGCTTTTCATATCCACTTCGCCGTTGCCCGCGATGTCTGCGCTGCTGCCCGTAAAGTTCATCGCGTTTATGTAAATTTTATCGCCGCTGCGGCGGAAGTAAATTTTGCCCTTCTGCACGCTAAAGCCGCGATCGTTGAAATCGGGCGTCTTAAACGTAAGTAGCGACGGCACGGAGTTTATAAAGCTAAGTAGCCTTTGATAGATGATGTAGTCCTTCAGATAGGTGTTTTGCACGTTGATCTCGCCGCGATAGTTGCGCGGATCGATGCCGCTTGCTTTTAGCGTAAATACCCCTCCGTCGAAGCTTTGCGAGCCTAGGAATTGATTGAGCGCCTCGCCGCTGATGTTTTGCGCAAAAATTTGAAGCAAGCTCTTTTTAAAGATCAACTTCACGTCGCCGCGTTTGAAATTTGCGTTCAGGTTCATATTTTTGCCGTCCAGCACGCCGTTAAAGTGCGTAAATTTAAGCGTTTTATTTAGATCGGATAGCACGATTGCAGAATTTTGCCCGCTGAAATTTATCGGCGAGCGCTCCTTCGTGCCGCTATTAAACTCGCTGGTTTGCACGCTCGTATTGATCGCGACGTCCACGTCTTTTAGAGCGACGAAGTTACCGCCTTTGTTTATTTTAAGAGAAATTTTACCGCTTCCGCTAGAGCCGTCCAGATCGCCCCCGCGCACTCGAAGCGCGAAAGAATCGTTTTTGTAGTGGCTACCGTCTTTATTTAACAGACCGAAATCAAAGATGAGATTGTTGCTGCTGATATCTAAGTTTGTAAAATCGCTGGTTAAAATTTTAAGGTCTCCGCCGCTAATGCCCGCGTTTTTAAGCGTCTTAGAAAAGGGCAGAATTCCGCTAATATCGGGCGAGCTGATCTCGATCCGCTCGCCGAAGCTCATCTTTGCGCCTAAAAATTGCGAGCTCAGCACCGGCGCTTTGCCGCTAAAATCAAGGCTTATATTATCTCGCGCGTCGCCAAATTTTAAAATTTCTTTGCCGTTTGGGGAGAGATTGAAGCTATGAATAACGCCGTTAAATTTAGCTTTGCGCGTGGCGATATCGATACTGCCGCTTGCCGTGGCGTTAAAAATTTCATTTTGTAGATTCGCGTCTTTGATGTCGATCTTTTTTTCCGTGATGTGCACCCGCGCGGCTTTGGAGTGAAATTTCGCTTTAGAGATCATCAGATCGGCGTCTTTTAGCGTCACGTTCGCATCGACCTTGGCGCTTTCTTTTTCGACGTCCACGTCTATCAGCACGCGCGCATCGATCCCGCCGCCAAGCGGATATACGGGCTCATCTATGCCGTAGCTTTGCAGGATCGCTATAAGGTCCTTGCCCAAACTCTCCTTGGTTCGCAGATCCAGATATACGATCGGTCTTTCTTCAAAAAGCCCGCCGATACGTACGCTGCTTCCCTCCAGGCTTTTGCCTTTAAATTTAGGCTCATTTAGCGTGAAATTTAGAAAATCGTTTTTAAGCGTGATATTGGCGTCTTTTACCGTTACGGCTTCGATTTGCGGTTGAAATTTTATCGTAAGATCCTGCGCGTAGGCCGTGGCGCTAACATTTTCGGCGATCGGGCGCGGGTCTTTCAGATCGACTTTGGCATGCAGATTTTCGATGTAGTAGTTTTGCGCGACCGCCTTACCGTAGATCCACTCATTCGCAAGAGGATTTAGCCCCGTAAGCGCGCCCAGCTCATTCATAAAATTTTTCAGGCTCAAGGCCGAGGCGCGGTTTATCTCGATATTTAGCTGTGAACCGATATTGTGCACGTCAAGCTCGCCCGCGATCTCGTGCGAAGCGAAGGTGCCGTTAAAATCATACGTATCGGCTTTGAAATTTGCTCGCGCCGTGCCGTGCAGAGTGAGATTAAAATCATTTAGCTCAAGCTCGATCGGATCAAAGCTCAGCCCGTCTGCGCCCGGCATAATCTTTGAGCTTAGCCTAAAAAATCGGGTATCTGCGTAAAAAACGTCGCTTTTGTATTTTAGCTTTAGACTTTCGCCATTGATCTTTAAATTTTGCACGTCGATCTCTTCAAAAAAGGAGTTGATGAGCGAGATTTTTTTGCTAAATTCTAAAATTTTCTCGCTTTGCGTGCGCAGATCGGTGGAATTTTGCTCTAAATTTTGTGTATTATTTTGCGTAATTTCAAGATTTTTGATACGCAGCACGAGACCTTTATTTAGCTTGAGATAAAACTCCTCAAGCTTTGCAAAGCCCACGTCCAGCTGCGAAATCGTTATACCGTGCTTTAGGCCTACCGCACAGATTATAAAAAGTATGGTTATGCACAAAAAAAATCTAGCCAAAGTTCTAAACATCATCGCCTCATTAAAAAACTCCGCCCCAAAATTTAAAGCGGGCGTGCCGAAAAACTGCGCTTATAATATGAAATTTATTCAAAATTTTGGCTTATTTGCCTATAATTTCAGCTAAATTTTGAAAGGAACGTATGAAATTCTTTATAAAGCTCATCAAAGCGGCGTGCATTTGTATCGAGCTTGCGGCTATCGTCCTTTTGGCCGTGGGCTTTGATCTGCACGAGCGCGTCGGCAACGCGGCAACCGTGCAGATAGGACAAGGCAGCTCCACGAAAATTTTATCGCAACTCTCAAAGAGCTATCCAAAATTTACGAAATTTGACGCGAGGCTGCTTTCTTTTTACGGCGGCGCAAAAACCGGCGAGCTGGAGCTTAGCGGTGAAAATTTGCCCAAATATCAGTTTTTATATGAGCTAAGCGTCGCAAAGCCCGTGATGAACGAGATCAAGCTGATCCCGGGCGAGACTACGATCGTGTTTTTAAAACAGCTTGCAAAAGATCGCGGGCTAAGCTTTAGCGAGCTTGAGCGCGAATACAACGCCACGGCGCCGTTTTACGAGGGCTTTTTGGTGCCTGAAACCTACAAAATTAGCAAAAACGAAAGCGAAAAAAATATCATCGACCACCTCATCTCAAGCGCGCAAAAATTCCACGAAGGATTGTCGCGCGAGCTTAGCGGCGACTATAACGCCACGGCGTGGAAGCAGGTGCTGATCAAGGCCTCGGTCATTCAAAAAGAGGCCGCAAACGCAGATGAAATGCCCCTCGTAGCCTCCGTCATAGACAACCGCTTGGCCAAAAATATGCGCCTTCAGATGGACGGTACGCTAAATTACGGCGAGTTTTCGCACGTCAAGATCACTCCGCAGCGCATCCGCACCGATACCAGCCACTACAACACCTACCTCAACGACGGACTTCCCAAAGAGCCCGTGTGCGTGGTCTCTCGCGATGCGATACGCGCCGTTTTCGCGCCTGCAAAGAGCGAGTATCTGTATTTTATGCGAAATAAAAAGACGGGGCTTCACGATTTTGCGCGCACGCAAGCCGAGCACGAGCGCAACGTAAAGGCGCAGAGGTAAAATTTAAGGTCGCTTCGGCATTAAATTTTAAAACGAAATTTCGTCTTTAAATTTTAAAATTTAACCCCCGCAGTTATAAAAACGCGGGCCGATATTTGGGAGATAACAATGAAAATAGCGATATTCGGAGCGGGAAACATCGGTGCGGCGGTAGCAAACGATCTTATCGTAAGCGATTCTTTGAGCCAAAAGATAGATAGCATCGCGCTTGTGGATGCGGTAGAGCAGATTGCGCGCGGCAAGGCACTCGATCTTGCCCATACGGCGGCTGTTTACGAGCGCGACCTGCGCATAAGCGGTAGCACGGAGTCTAGCGACATAGCGGACGCAGGCATCGTCGTGATCACCGCAGGGCGCGCAAGAAAGGCGGGACAGAGCAGGGAGGAGCTGTTTGGCAGCAACGCTGCCATCGTCGCACAATGTGCGCGAGATGCCGCAAAATATGCGCCTAGCTCCATCATCGTTGTCGTAACCAATCCGCTTGATATGATGGTCTATGCGGCGCTGCAAGCTAGCGGGTTTGCAAAAGAGCGCGTCATCGGCATGGCGGGCGAGTTAGACGGCGCGCGGCTTAAATTTGAACTCGCGCGCGCAAGCGGCAAGGAAATTTCATCAATGAGAAGCGCGATCGTGGGTCCGCATAGCGAAGAGATGATCGCGCTTAAAAACGAGTTAGGGTTTGAAATTTCGGATGAAATTTTCGAGCGCGCGGTGCAAAATACCAAACGCGCCGGCGCGCAGATCGGTGAGCTACTGGGTACGTCGGCGTATTTGGCGCCCGCTGCGGGCATCGTAAAGATCATAAAATACATCCTTTTTGATACCTGCGGCACGCTCGCCTGCTGCGTCGCGGATAGATCGGGAGTGCCCTTGGGGCGCTTCGTAAGCGTCGGCAAAATGGGCGCGATAGAGAGAAATTTCGCCTACTCTGGCGAGTTTTACGAGCAGCTCGAACGGATGCGAGCAAGCGTAGCGGGGCTGAAGTTTTAGCGGATATAGAGCGAATTCGGCGCGACGCGGAAGCGGGATTCGTAGATTTAAAATTTCAAAGCGCAGGATTCTTGCGATAGGATTTTCTGGCATTAAATTTCACTTCGGCAAGAAATTTATTTTGCAGCGTAAAATTTCATTCGCTGCGAAATTTTAAAATTTGCGCAATTTTGCCCGCTGTGAAATTTCGTAGATTAAAATTTTACTTTGGCGCAGAATTCCGCGCGACGTAAAATTTTTAAACGCCACAAAATTTTAAAATTTAAACTCCGCAAAATTTAAAAACGAAAGGAATTTAATGCGATCAAAGCAGGCTTGCGCCGTAAAATTTCAAATTTTAAATCGCAAAGCGGGATTTAGTGCGGATTTTGATAAATTAAGGAGAAAATATGAGCGAAAATGAGAGCCAGCGCGCCGTATGGACGGATGAAAGCCGCTGTAAGGCGTGCAACATCTGCGTAAGCGTCTGTCCTAGCGGCGCGATCGCGATGAGACAGGACGAGGGCGCCGTGCAGGGCATGATGATCGACGTGGTGGATAAGGGCGCCTGTATCGGCTGTAGGGAGTGCGAGTTGCACTGCCCGGATTTTGCGATTTTCGTTGCACCCAAAGGCTTTAAATTCGCTCGTCTAAGCTCGCAGGCTAGAGAGATGGCTGAAAAAATCAAAAACAATAATTTTATGAAACCCAAGGACGCATAATGAGAGAGGTAATTTCCACAGGCAACGCCTTAATTGCGCGTGCGGCGATTGATTGCGGCTGTAATTTTTTCGGCGGCTACCCGATCACGCCGAGCAGCGAGATCGCGCACGAGATGAGCCGCTTGCTACCTAAGGTCGGAGGCAAATTTATCCAGATGGAAGATGAAATTTCGGGCATTTCTGTAGCTTTGGGCGCGTCTATGAGCGGTGCGAAGGCGATGACGGCAAGCTCCGGTCCTGGAATTTCGCTAAAATCAGAGCAGATTGGACTTGGCTTTATCGCTGAAATTCCGCTTTTAATCGTAAATGTTATGCGCGGAGGTCCTAGCACCGGGCTTCCTACGCGAGTGGCGCAGGGCGATATTTTGCAAGCTCGCAATCCCACTCACGGTGATTTTCAAAGCATCGCGCTGTGCCCGGGCTCACTAAAGGAGGCTTATACGCAGACCGTGCGCGCCTTCAATTTAGCCGAGCGGTTTATGACGCCAGTATTTTTGCTACTTGATGAGACGCTTGGGCATATGCAGGCTAAGGCGATGCTGCCTGAAATTTCGGATCTAAAAATCGAGCGTAGGGCGGAATTTAAAGGTAGTCCGAAAGATTATGAGCCCTACGATGCTGCGCCCGATAAGCCTGCGGTGCTAAATCCCTTTTTTAGGGGATACCACTATCACATAACGGGGCTGCATCACGGCGTAAAGGGCTTTCCGACCGAAAACGAGCAGATCGTGGATCGCTCTATAAAAAGGCTTTTTAATAAAATTTCGGCGCATGAAGATGAGATCTTGCAATACGAGGAATTTATGCTAGATGACGCTGATGCTTGCATCATCGCCTACGGCAGCGTTAGCCTGGCAGCAAAAGACGCGATTTTAAAGCTACGAGGACAAGGCGTGCGTGTGGGACTTTTTCGCCCGATCACGCTGTGGCCAAGCCCTGTGCGCAAGCTAAGAGAGCTAGGGGAGAGATTTAATAAAATTTTGATCGCCGAGCTAAATTTAGGGCAGTATCTGCTAGAGGTGCAGCGCGCTTGCTTGAGAGATGATTTTAAGACGCTTATTAAGGCAAACGGCAGGCCGATCAGCCCTAGCGAGATTATCGAGAAAGTAAAGGAGCTTTAAATGGCGTTTGATTACGATAAATATCTAAGAACGGACAAGATGCCTACGCTTTGGTGCTGGGGCTGCGGCGACGGAGTGATCTTAAAAGCGATCATCCGCGCAATTGACCGCGTAGGCTGGAGCATGGATGATGTGTGCGTGGTAAGCGGTATCGGCTGTAGCGGTAGGATGTCTAGTTACATAGACTGCAATACCGTCCATACGACGCACGGGCGTGCGATAGCTTATGCTACGGGTATCAAGCTCGCAAATCCAGGCAAACACGTAATCGTAGTTACTGGCGATGGCGACGGGCTTGCGATAGGGGGCAATCACACGATCCATGGATGCCGCCGCAATATCGATCTAAATCATATTTTAGTAAACAATTTCATCTACGGGCTTACGAACTCGCAGACGAGCCCTACGACGCCGCGCGGATTTTGGACGGTTACGGCGCAATACGGCAATGTCGATCCCAGCTTTGATGCGGCGAAACTTGCGATTGCCGCTGGAGCAACTTTTGTCGGACGCGAGAGTGTGACAAATCCCGAAAAAATCGAGCGACTTTTGGCTAAGGGCTTTGAGCACGAGGGTTATAGTTTTTTTGATATTTTTAGTAACTGCCACGTAAATTTGGGTCGTAAAAATAAAATGAGCGAGGCGGTGCAAATGCTAAAGTGGCTTGATTCGCGCACGATTTCTAAAGCAAAATTTGACGCTCTTAGCGAGGATGAGCGAGCGGGGCTATTTCCGCTTGGAGTTTTGCACGAAGATAATGAGCGCACCGAATACACAAAAGCGTATCAAAAGGTAATAGACGCGGCGCAAAGCGGCGAAGCGATAAATTTTGAAGGACTAAGATGAATCAATTAAGATTTGTGGGGGTGGGCGGTCAAGGCGTGATCTTAGCGGGTGAAATTCTAGCTGCGGCAAAGATCGCGCACGGCGGCTATGGAATCAAGGCATCTACGTATACCTCTCAGGTACGTGGCGGACCTACGAAAGTGGATATTATCTTAAGTGATGAAGAAATTCTATATCCTTACGCGAGCGAGGGCGAGATCGATTTCATGCTCGCAACGGCGCAGAGTAGCTACGATGCTTTCAAAAATGGCGTGAAAAAAGACGGCGTGATCGTAATCGAGCCGAATTTAGTAGCACCGAGCGATGAGGATAGGATGAACTTTAAAATTTATGAAATTCCAATCATCACCATCGCAAAATACGAAGTCGGAAATGTCATCACTCAAAGTGTCGTGGCTCTAGCGATCGCAGTAGAGCTTAGCCGCTGTATGGACGCAGGGCTCGTAAAAGAGCAAATGCTCCGCTCTGTGCCTGAAAAAACCCGTGCGCTAAATGAAAAGGCGTATGATTTGGGGATAAAATACGCGAGAGAGGTTTTAGAGGAAATTTAAAAGGCTCGAATAAATTTATGATTAAAAAATTGCAAAAGTAAAATTTAAAAATTTTTATAGGTAAGATATAAAGTTTCTGGATTAGAATTTCAAAATTATATAGCCAACTGCTTACATTATTTTTTGATGGGTTGTATTAATTCAAATTGCCCGCCGCGACCTTTTATCTTTTCAAACTTTATAAATTATTGCCATTCTTCTACCCCATTGAATTAATATTGTTCCGAAATTTCTTTAGCTTTTTTCACCGGATTGCATTCATCGTCATTTAAACATGGTTCCAAACCATAGCTCATCTTGCAGGCCAATTTTTTCTTCGAAGGCTCTATTGCCGCATCGCATACTTTTTTAAGATTTACAAATGCTCTTTTTATATTGCCCGTATAGTACAAATCGTGCATTCCTGCGTTTAGGCAAAAATTTAATAATCCGGCGTTGCAGGCTTTATTTAGCGCTTTTGTTGCGTCCTCTTCTCTGCGCAAATATATTAATAAAATTCCCAATGCACCGCAGCTTTCAAAATTTTTTTCGTCGCATTTTGCCGATAAATTATCTTTTAATATCGAGCAAGCTTCATAATCGCCTTTGTTCCAATCGCATTTATTCGCCAAATTCTTTAAGTTTGTATCGTTTATTGCGGCAGAGATATCAATGTCTATATCGTTTTTTGCCAGCAAAGGCATAGATAAAAGTAGTGCTAATGATAAAATTTTTCTCATAGTTGTAGTCCTTTAGTAATTTCTTTGGCTTTCATTAGCGGATCGCACTTTGCATCTTTAGAGCAGTCTTCAATCTCTTTCTTTATGTTGCAAGCAAGCCTTTTGTCCTCTGAAATTCCCTGTTTGCAAATTTTATCAAAACCCTTAGCAGCTCTTTCAAGATTTCCCGTAAAAAGTATGTCGCTAATGGCAAGATAGGAGCAGTAAGACATGATATTTGCTTCACATGCCTTAATCAAAGGAGCGGATGAAAATTCGTATTGACCCAAATCCGTAAATATCATCCCGACGACCCCACAGCTTTCATAATCTCCGCTATCACACTTCTTAGATAAAATTTCGACTAGCCTCGTGCATGCGCTGTATTTTCCCTCGCCGTTATTGCAAGCAATCGCTAAGTCTTTTTCCTCTTGTGTTTCTAAATGATCTACGCTTACTTTTGCCGTAGCGGGGATCGCTGCAAATACCACTATAAGCGCAAGTAGCCAAATTTTAAGATAGAATTTTTTCATCGCAGCCCCCTGTTTTTAAGCGGCGATTATATTAAAAAATATTTTAGCGGGCTCTTAAAATTTTGTAGAGTTAAAATTTCGATTGCCCGCTAAATTTTAGCGGCACCGTTTTCAAAAGCCGCGCTGCTTTTAAATAAACATCACTTTAAATTTTAAGTGCCGCGATTAAAAATTTTAAATGCCGCTTGGCGGCTGAGTAAAATTTGCGGCGCACGAGGATAAAATTTTAAAATTTCACCACAAGCTTTGGGCGGCTTTAAATTTAACATACCGAGTTCTGTTAGCATCCCGAGTTTGGCTGCACCCGCGTTTCGCTGCCCGTGTGGATCAGCAGAGCTTTGCCGCGCTTAAATCTGCACGGCGGATCGGCTTGGACGGATGAGTACTCCTTGCCGTTTAGCCTGTAGATGATGTTGGAGCCCTGTACCGTCTTTTGGGAGTTTTGGATCGCATCTCCGGCGACCGCGCCCACTACCGCGCCGCCCACGAGCCCCACGGTCTCAGCTAAGCGCCTGCCGCTGCTATGTTTGCCGAGCTTATGCCCGATGACCGCACCCGTAGTTCCGCCTGCGACGCCGCCTAAAATTTTACCCGTATTGCCCTCGGAGCGCTCTACGTTGATTTTGGCGGGCAGGACATCGACGATCTCGATCCGATCGCTCTGCCTCATGCGGTTCGTCTCGCTCGCGTCATAAACATCTCCACCATATCGATCCTGCGGGGTCGCGCAGCCACAAAGTGCGATCGCTGCAATCAAACATAATGTGAAATTCTTCATGTTTTCTCCTTTGTAATGAGCTACGGGCGGCATTATACTATGGATTTTTATACGAGCGGTTAAGTGGCAGCTTTAAAATTTTGCTGGCTCGCTGCCGTTTAAAAATTAGCCCGATACGAGGCATTGCGCCGTATTCGGGCGCCTTATAAAATTTTTATTTCACTCAAAATTTATCTTATTTTGTTAGAATCATTCTTATTTTTAAGGAGAGAAAATGAAAAAACTATTAGTTTACGCCACCAAAGGCGGCGATACGAAGGTCGTGAGCGAATACATCGCTTCAAAGCTCGGCTTTGAGATCAAGGAGGCCAAAGAGCTAAATGAGGAGGATTTGGCGGGCGCTAGCGCGTTTATTTTTGCGGCTTCGACACACGGCGATGGACAGATCCAAGCCAAATTTGACGACAAATTGGAGCTTTTGAACAAAACCGATCTTGACGGACGCAAGGTCGCGCTCGTCGGCGTCGGTAACGTCGAACGCCACGGCAGCGATTTTTGCAGCGGCATGAGCGCGTTTTTGCCGGTGCTTAAAAAGGCTCGTCTCATCGGCGCTTGGGGCGCAGAGGGATATAAATTTCAACATTCGCGCGCCTTCGTAAACGGCAAATTCGTGGGTCTTACGATCGATTTTAAGGGCGACGAGCACTGGCAGACAAGAGTCGATAAGTGGATCGCCGCAGTTAAAGGCGAGTTTTAAATATTTCAGCTTTTGCGTGACCGACCGAGCTTTGGGCTCATCGAGCCTAAAGCTCGTTAAATTTCCACATTAAATTTCACGCTCCGCTTGAAAGCGGAGCTCCTTGTTAAAATTTTAAAATTTTTAGTTCAAAAAGCCGCTGTGCTTTACAAGCCGTGCCGCTTAAAATCGCGCAGATAGGCTAAATTTTTCCGCCCAAGCCTCAATTCTACTCGTGCGGCGGTCAATTCAATACGGCAAATTTAATGCGATCGATTTATAAAATCACCCTCCGAGCCTCAAATATCAGCGCCGCATTAGAAAAGTTATTTTATAATAACCGCATATCAAAATTTAAGGCGATCTATGAAAAGGCTTCTATTTTTCGTCGTTTTTGCGCTGGCCGCTCTCGCCGCGGCGATCTACTTCAATCTCGATAGGCGCGAAGAGGTCGCGCACAAGGCCTACGGCATCATCGACATCAGGCAGAGTTCGCTTAGTTTCGAGCGCAGCGGCCGCATTAGCGCACTTTATCGCGACGAGGGCGATTTCGTGCAGGCTGGCGACGTCTTGGCGGCTCTGGATACGGCGGATCTGAGTTTTCAAAGACAGGTTCAGATCGCGAGGTGCGACGGGCTTAAATTTAGCTTGCAAAAGCTGCAAAGCGGCTTTCGTAGCGAGGAGATCGAGATGGCCGCGGCGAACGTAAGCGCGCTGCAAAACGCCCTACAGCTCGCTACTTTGACGAACGAGCGCCTCAAGAGCCTAGGCAAAACAAACTCCGCGTCCAAGCAGCAGATCGACGAGGCGTTTTACTCGATGAAGCGCACGCAAGCCCAGCTGCAAAGTGCCCAGGCCAATCTGCGCCAGCTTCAAAGCGGCTACCGCGGCGAGGATGTCGGCGCCGCCCGCGCAAATTTGGCAAGCTGCGAGGAAAATCTGAAATATCTGAATTACCAAATCGAGACGCAAAGCGTGCTAAAAGCGCCCTTTGGCGGGCAGATCAGAGCGCGCCTTAAGGAGCTCGGCGACATCAGCATACCAAGCGTGGGCGTTTTTGAGCTTAGCGAAGTAAAAAACAAGCGCGCGAAATTTTATCTGAGCGAAAATCAGCTCCGCTTCCTGCGTGCCGGACAGAGCGTACGGATCATCGCCGCAGACGGCTCTAGCGCGAGCGCAAAGGTCGCCTACGTGAGCCAAACCGCGATGTACACGCCCCGCACGGTGCAGACCGAGGAGCTGCGCGCAGATCTAGTGTGGGAGGCGCGCGCCGATTTCAGCGACGAGGACGGCAGATTTCGCCTAGGCCAGCCGATCAGCGTGGAATTTTGACGGGGGCAGCGCATAAGCATCGCGAACGAGGGCAAAATTCAAAGCGCGGTGCGGGTGGCAGGAATACTACGGATGGAATTTTATCGCGGCACAACGCCCAAAGCTATCAGGCGCGGCGAGTTGGAATTTAAACGGTTGCCTTAGCGATAAAATTTTGGCGGCATAACGACGCGGAATTTATGAGCGATTTTGACGGCATCTGCGGGCGAAATTTGGATAGCAGAACTCACCGAGCAGTAAATTTTACGCAGTACCGCGCGAGCCGTACATACGGCGTGAGCCTAATGAAATTTTAAAAGTGCGCTTCGAGGTGAAATTTTAACGGCGCCTGTTCGGTAGAGAGTAGGGCGATGAAATTGAGCCGCTCCTAAAATACATCGTCTCGGCGACGATAAAATGCTGCTCGTTTAGAACGAAGTCGTACAAAGGCGGCGTAAAATTTCGGCAAAATTTTGCTGCAAAGTAACGCGGGTGAAATTTTAAAATTTGCGGCACGACGGCGACAAGGTAAAAGCCGGGCGGTAGAGCGGGAGCGGGCTTTGTTTCTAGTTGGCGTTTTGCGATAAACGAGCGGCGATTGAACCGAGCGCGGACGGTAGTAAAATTTCACTACGAAACGAACGGCGCGATTAAATACCGATTGCGGACGGAAGTGAAATTTTACCCCAAAGGACGCGGTAGTTGAAGTCGGTACTATGCCAAGGAAAGCCGAGACTAGGTAAAATTTCGTCAAAAGAGATGGCGGCGGTAAATTTCACCCCGAAAGGCGGGCAGCGATGAAATTTCACCGCAATAGGCACGGCGCAGATAAAGAGCTCGGCGCTCACAGCTTGCCAGGTGTTTGAAAACTCGCTTTCGTTTGCGTTTTGAAGCAAATTTATCGCGGGTGCTCGCGGAGCGCTCGATGTTTAAGATCGCGACATTTTATGTGCGGATAGTTTGCGGCGTGCGTCGCGAAATTTAAAGCGCGCGGCGGTTGTAAAACCAAGATGCCGCGACTGTCACAAAACTAAGACGTCTCGGCGGCTGCAGAAGCAAGGCGTCGCGACAAAGAGCGCCTTTTAGGCGTGCGTAGGTCTCGTTCGTCGCGCCAAGCGACGAGTCGAGCAATAAAATTTGGAGCTAAGCTTGGATCTACTAAATATCGTAAATTTAGAGAAATTTTACCTGCGCGAAGATCGCAGCAAAAACGTCGTTTTTGAAAATTTTGATCTACGAATTGACGATACGCCACGGCTCATCAGCCTCACGGGCCCAGACGGTGCGGGCAAATCCACGCTTTTAAAGCTCATATGCGGCATCATCGCGCCCGATTGCGGCGAGATAAAATTTGCAGGCTTCATCCCTAGCGGCGAAAATAAAGAATTCGTCCGCGCAAACGGCTATATGTCGCAGAGCCTGGGGCTTTACGAGGAGCTTAGCGTCTGGCAAAATTTAAACATCTTCGCAGGCCTAAAAGGGCTTGATCTAAAAGGCGGCGAGGAGTATCTGCGCGGGCTTTTGCGCCGCGTGGGGCTTTTGAAATTTAAAGATTACGCCGTGGATTCGCTCTCCGGCGGGATGAAACAAAAGCTAGGCGTCGCCTGCGCTATCGCAGCTCGTCCGCGGCTTTTGGTGCTCGATGAGCCCACCGTCGGCGTCGATCCGCTCTCACGCAGGGAGCTGTGGGCGATCGTGCGCGAGTATCTGGATCAAAGCGGCGCGAAATGCATATTTTCGACGGCGTATTTCGACGAAGCGGCGGATGCCGATCTGACGCTGATCTTACTCAGCGGCAAGATCATAGCGCAGAGCCCCGCCGCAAAGATCACCGCGATGCTGCAGGACCACACCTTTCGCATATGTAGCGAGGATTATCAGAGCCTGGCGCGCCGCTTGATGTTTAAGACGCAAAGATTTTTAAAAAACTCCCCGCTCATCGACATCTGCCCCAGAGACGGCAGCGTCGATCTGCTAAGCGAAGAGCCGATAAGCCTGCGCGATCTGCAGGGGTTTTTAAACGCGAGCCTAAGCGACAGTGACGAAGACAGCGGCTGCGAAAGCATGGAGCGCGAAAACGGGGGCGGCGAAAATTTTAAAATTTCAAACGAAAGCATGAAATTCAACGAGGGCATTAAATTTAACGAGAGCGGGGGCGCTAAATTTAAACTGAGCCCGCGCGAGGCGAGCCTAGAGGATGCGTATATTTTTTTAAACAAAGCCGAAATCGGCGCGGCAAGCTTCGGCTACGAAAAAAAGAGCTTCGATGCGGCTCAAACCGTCATCAAAGTGCGCGTCGTGAGTAAAAAATTCGGCTCATTCACTGCCGTGGAAAATACGAGTTTCGAGGTCAAAAAGGGCGAAATTTTCGGCCTTTTAGGCCCAAACGGTGCGGGCAAGACGACGACGTTTCGCATGATCTGCGCGCTTTTGGGGATGAGCGGAGGCGAGATTTCTGTCATGGGCGAGGATCTGCGCTACGCCAAATCGGCGATCAGATCGCGCATCGGCTACGTTTCGCAGAAATTTTCGCTTTATAAAAAGCTAAGTTGCTATCAAAATTTAGAGTATTTCGGCCGCAGCTACGGTATCGGCGGCATGGCGCTGAAGCGGCGCATAGAGGAGCTTTTGAGCGAGTTTGGCTTGCAGCGGCTGCGAAACGAGACGTGGCAAAACCTGCCGTTCGGCGCGGGGCGCAACCTTTCGATGGCGTGCGCGCTCATCCACCGCCCTGAGATTTTGTTTCTCGACGAGGCCACCAGCGGCGCCGATCCGCTCTCGCGCAGGCTCTTTTGGAACCGCATAAATGCGCTCGCGCGCACCGGCGTGAGCGTGGTTGTGACGACGCATTTTATGGAGGAGGCGGAGTATTGTGATCGGTTTTTGATCCAAGATCGCGGCAAAATTCTGGCGCTGGGTAGCCCCGATGAAGTCTGCGTGCAGCACGGGCGGCGGCTTAGCGTGCAGCAGGCCTTCATAAACGAGGTGCAAAAATTTAGAAGCGAGGCGGGCGATGAGGGCTTTTGATCTAAATTTTGCGCGAGCCGCGAGGATTTTTGATTTGAATTTTATGTGGACTTGGCGAAAACCTGCGCGCCCGCGCGATAAAATTTTAAACGGCGAAAGGGTCTTGCGGGGCGATGAAATTTTAAGCGGCAATGGAATTTTGAGCGACCGAGCTTTGAACGTCGGTGAAATTCTAAGCGGCGGAATTTTAAACGACGGCAAAATTTGGATCGATAATAAAATTTTGAAAGGCAGCGGAATTTTAAAGGGTGTAGGAATTTTAAACGATCGTGAAATTTTGCGCGGTGCCGAGGTTCTAAACCGAATGTCGCGCGGCGGTACACGGCGCGGATTTTGTAGATGGATATTGCACGGGCTCTGCGGTGAAGCGAGCCCGCTTCGTCTGCGCCGTAAATTTCAAAGTGCGAGCGGCTCGCAAGCAGATTATAAATTTAAAAGGGCGACCGCTCTGCAAACAGATCGCAAATTTAAAATAGCGGTCGGTCTGCGAGTAGCTTGTAAATTTAAAAACCCGATACAAAAATTTTATAGCGGATCTTGCGCCGCCGCGGGGTTTTTACTTCAAAAATCTCGCGGCAAGATCGTGCCGTATAACTGCTTAAAATTTCAAAGTCCGCCGTATGCGCTCGCGCGATTAAAATTTCAGAGCGCGATGAGCAAAATAGGCGCGAGCAGTCGGTCTGCACTGCTAAAATTTCAAATCTCGGTTGCCGCACCTTCGCAATTAAAATTTAGGGACGTGCCAAATGTGATCACGCGGCTAAAATTTCAAAATGCAGCCGCCGCCGCATTTGCGCGATTGAAATCTGGGAACCCGCCGCGAGCGGCGCAGTGCCGCGAAATCCGAGCACAGGGGCAGGGCGGATGAACTTTACCTTTTTAAAAATCCTCGTAAAAAAGGAGTTCGCGCAGATCGCAAAGGACCGATCGGCGCTCGTGATCGCGTTTTTGATGCCGCTAATTTTGGTCGTGATCTACGGATACGCGATGCGAATGGACATAAAGCCCGTCAAGGTGGGCTTTGTAAGCGATCTGGGCTCCAAAATCGAGCGTGATCTGCTTGGCGGATTTTTGGGCTCAAAATACCTACAAACCCGCGTTTACACGGACTTAGAGAGCGCGAGGAGAGATTTTAGGGCGCACGAGATCGAGAGCATTTTGTATTTTGATCCGCGCTTTGTGGCTAAATTTCAAAACACCTTGAGCGGGCTCGGCGGCGCGGGCGGCGGCGTAAATTTAAATCTCTCTAGCGACGAAAGATTCTCTGCGGGCGGCGCAAGCGGCGATAGTTCGCACCGCAACGGCTCGGAAACGGGCGGCGGCGCATATTCTTTTGGCGGCGGCAACGCAAATTCCAACAGCGCGACTGTAAATTATAGCGGCGGCAGTATGGGCATGACTGCGAATTTTGCCGGCGCAAATTCTCGCAGTAACGATACGGGCGGTATGAGCGCAAATTTCAGTAGCAGCGCAGGCGACATAGACGTAAATCAAGGCAGCGTAAATTTAATCGGCGGCGTGGGCGATACGAATGCTGGTTTTATCGACGGCGCAAGCGATATTCAAAATACGAGCAGCGGCATCAATGCAAGCTCCTCCGCTAACGGCGCTCGCAGCGAAGGCGGCGCTGCAAATAACGGCGGCGGCTCAAGTAGTGCAGGCGGTGCGAGCAACTCAGACAAAGACGGCGCCGAAATTTTTCTTATCCAAAACGCCACGCAGTCGCAGCTCGCGCTTCTTAGCTACGTTTACGTTGCAGGCGTGATCGAGCAGGTTTTGGCGCAAGATTACGGCTTTTTAAACGCAAATTTAAACGCCGCCGCAAGGCCTGTCAGCGTGAATTATCGCAGCTGGTTCAACGAAGCCAACGAATCGACATGGTATCTCGTATCTGCCGAGTACGTGGGGATTTTGGGGCTCATCTGCCTATTTATGGTCGCGGTCGTGATCTCGCGCGAATGGGACCGCGGCACGATCGCCTCGCTTTACAACTCCAACGCAAGCGCGCTTGAGATCGTCACTGCCAAGGTCGGCGCGTATTATTTCCTAGCGCTTTTGGGCGGCGCGATGACGCTCGTTTACGGGCAGGTGCTTTTGAGCATCCCGATCCGCGGCAGCGTAGCGATGCTACTGGCGACGCTGTGCGTCTTTGTGCTGGAGATGACCTGCCTAGGCATGCTGATCTCGGCGATCTGCAAAAATCAATTCCTAGCGCAGGAATACGCCATCGTCATCGGCTATCTGCCCGTGACGCTGCTTAGCGGCATGATATTCGATCTGCGCGGACTGCCCGCGGCGGTCAACTTCATCGGGCACCTGCTGCCGCCCACATACGCGGTCGAGTCCTTTCGTATCTGCTTCCTATCGGGCGGACAGAGCGCGACGCTGTGGGTAAACCTCGCCATTCAGGCGCTCGGAGCGGTTTTATTTTTCAGCTTGTGCGTGCTTAGCGTAAAAAGGGGCGCACGATGAAAAATTTATTTTTGCTTTACGCTTGCGCGGAGAAATTTCGCGCCGCAAAAATCGGCGCAATTAATGTTCCGCTTTCGCCCGAGGCATCGATGGCGGAATTTCACGCCGCCAAAAGAGAGGACGCGATGAAATTTTTAGAATTTTTTCGCAAGCGAGCGGAGCGCGGGCTTGAAATTTTAAAATTTCTTAGCGCGAGGTATTTTGGCTCGCATAAACAGGCGGCAGGGCGTAGATCTGAAATTTTAAAATTTACCGCCGCAGAGCGCTTAAAAAGCCGCTTCAAGCCGCAAAAGCAAGCGGCGGAATTTTTAAATTTTGCGCCTATGCCGTGCAATTGGTTTGAAATTTTAAAATTTACGCGCGCTTCAGCGCCTTTTGCGGACACAGCGCAAAATTTTATATCGCAGCGTGGGCTTGAAATTTTAAAGCTTATTTGCGAGCCGCTACGTATTCTGCGTCGTGTTTTGCCGAGCACAGATATAGCCGAAGCGGGGCGTGCGGCGCGGCTTACTTCGCAGCATACGCACGACGCGATAGAAAAACGGCGTGCGGTTAAGATTAATCAATATTTGAATTCTGCGTGGCGCCGCATACGACTTTGTAGCGCAGCCGTACGGCACGGCTACAAAACGGCGCGCGCGGAAAATTTTAGCAAATTTGACCTCACGGGCGCGCTTTTAAATTTCATCTCCTTGCCGCCGCGTAAATTTAAACTTGCGCTTTTAAAATTTAAACCCATGTCGCCGCGCAATAAATCTGAAATTTTAAATTTTACGCCCGCGGTGCGCAAATTTAAACCGGCGCCCGCGGTGCGTTTAAATTTCGCTTTAAATTCCGTTCCGCACGCCCGCGCTGCTAAAGTTGAAAATGGCGTTAAATTTGAAGGTGTCGCTAAATTTAAAAGGGGCGCGCGATGAACGCTCTGCGAAAATCCTTGCTTCGAATTCGCGCGCTGATAAAAAAGGAATTTTTGGCGATGTTTCGCGACAAGGGCACGCGCATGGTGCTGATCGTGCCGGTGCTGGTGCAGGCGATCATATTCGGCTACGGCGCGAATTTCACCCCCGAGCAGGTGCGCTACGCGATTTTGGACGACGCACGCGATGCGACGTCCACCGCGCTGGTGCAGCAAATCGCCGCTACGCCGATGTTTAAAACAGATCTTGGCTGCAAAGATCTAGCCTGCCTGCGCCGCGCGGTAAGCGAGGGCGAGGCGATCATCGGGATCTATTTCGGCAGCGATTTTAAGGACACGCATGAGCTTTTGATCATCGCAGATTCGCGCAATACGACCTTGGCAAACACCGTCATCGGCTTCGTGCAGGCCATAGCGGGGGAATACAACGCGCAGCATTTCGTCAATTTAATCAGCATAAATCCGCGCTATGTTTTTAACGAAAACACGATCACGCGCTACACGATCATGACGGGGATGATTTTGGGACTTTCGATGATTCAGGTACTGATGCTATCGGCGTTTAGCGTCTCTCGCGAGCGCGAGGAGGGGAGCTTTGATATGATGCTGATGACGCCCGCGAACCCGCTTGAGATGCTAATCGGCAAAGCAGTGCCGCCCGTGCTGATCGCGATCGCGCAGGGGCTCGCGCTGTTTTTGATCTGCGTGTTTTACTTCGAAATTCCGTTTCGAGGGCGCTTTGCGGATCTTTTTGCGATCATCGCGATCTTTAGCGCCTGCAACGTAGGCATCGGCCTCGTGATCTCGACCGTCTGCAAAACCTCGCTACAATCGGTCGTGAGCTCGTTTTTGTTCCTGCTACCGTGTATTATGATAAGCGGGCTGATAACGCCTGCGGACGCGATGCCGCGGTGGTTTTACTACATCGCGCACCTAGATCCGATGTATTATGCCAACAACTGCATGTGGCGGATCTATCTGGAGGGTGCGAGCCTCGGCGAGCTGTGCCATCTCATCGTGCCGCTGCTGCTAATCGGGCTTGGCACGTTGAGCTTTGCGGCGTCGCTTTTTAGAAATAAGCTGGACTAGGGATTTAGATCGGAATTTTAGTTTAGAATTTTGGCTGGAATTTTACCCTAAATTTTGCGCGTTCGTAGCGGATAAAATTAAATCAAAATTCCGTGTTTCCGCCCGATGCGCCGCGCGTCGCGATAAAATTCCGCGCCTTAAATTTTAAAAATTTTGCTAAATTCCGTCTTGCGAATAGAGTTAGAATTTAAATCCGGGGTTACCCGGGCGTCTTACGACGGTCGTATCATCTGCGCTCACTTTGGAAGCAGGCATATTTGCGGTATCTGCGCTCGCCTTGGAAGCGGGCTTTTTCGCATCGTCCGCGTCCGATTTCTTAAAAGTGGCGAGTTTGCTGTAAATGCTCGGTTTTTCGCCGCCCGCGCCTAGCTTGGCGCCATCAAGCTCGCTAGAATTTTCCGCGCCGCATAACCTTGCGGGGTTGAATTTTATCCACGCTATGATTAGCAAAATCCCCGAAAACGCTGTTACCAGCGACGCTGCGATTAGATACGGCAGCGCGAGGATTACACCTATTTTAGCTAGCGCGCCCGATACCGCTTCGCAGGGCCACGTCACGGACACCACTATGCCGTAGATTTTAAATAAATCCACGCCGCTAAGTGTGGCTAGGCGGCAGTTTAATACGCCCCAGATTATCACCGCTGCGCACGTCGAAAGGACGTAGAGCAGGGTGTAGAGTAGATCAAGCATCGCGCCCTCTTTTAGCGCTACTACCATGGCGCAGTAGCACAAAATCGCGACGATCGGGATACTTTCTATCAGCCTATAGGTCTTAACGAAGCGCACGCCTAGCACCTTTTCTAGGCAAACGAAGCAGTCGTAAAATATCGCTAGCGTCGCTAGTAGCGCTAAAACTCTAAAAATCGCGACCGCGTCCTCGTCTATGCTGCTTACGCCCACCGTGCCGCTTACGCCGATGCCTAGCAAAATCACGGCACCTAAAACTCCGCGGAATTTCGCCTTGCGAAGCAGATCTTGCTTTGAAATTTCTTTCATTTTTATCCTTTGAATTTTCTAAATTTACGCGCTATCTTGCGGCTTTGCTGCGTGCGGCGACGCTGTGCCGGATGGCGTGGCTTTTGGACGTTGCTGCGGTTTAGACTTACAAAAGCGCGCGGTTGCTGCAAAACGAAAGCGCTTCGGCTTAAGCGAGCTTTTCTATCTTGCTCCAGGCTAGCAAATGCACGATGCTAGTTATTATGAGAGCGACAAACGGCAAAAATTCCTTAAATGATGTGGCGACTAAAACCGCAACAGAATCGTCAATTTGCGGCTTGGAGGTAGCCAAACCGAAGGGTCCTGCGCCACATAGCCAATTTAGCGCGAAAAAGAAGGCGCAGAGCCACACGTAGATCCGAAATATCATCACGCCGCTTACGCGCGCAAGCGAAAAATTTATACGAAACCACGCTACAACTACGTAGATTGCGGCTGCGGGCACCGCTAAATTCCATATCGTCTCTTCTATCATCTCTTTCATCGTTGCTTCTCTGTAACAACCTGCCGGATAAAATAATAGAAGTGCCACGAAGCAGATACAGAGGATAACGCAGTTGCGATAAAGCATCGCCACCTTTATGCCGCTAAGCGTCGAAATTCCACGGAGCGCTCTTAGCCTATAAATCACCGAGAAACAGATAAGAGCGATAAAAATTCCGCTGATGATTACGAACATTCCGCCCGAAACAAGCCCTATCGCCTTAAAAACCACGAGCACCACCGCCAAAAGCAGATCGATGCCAGTGCTGATCATCCCCTCTTTTCTTGCCTGAGATATGGTGTCTTGCACGTCGTATAACTCCTTTTAAAAATTTATTTCAATATGCAAAAAGCAGATGTAAAACGCTAATCAAACCGAAAAGAGCGAAATTTTATCGTGACAAGAGGTTTATGAAATTTAAAATTTAAACCTCCGCGCTTATCTTTTCTATCTTGCTCCAAGCTAGCAGGTGCACGATGCCGGTTATTATGAGGGCGGCAAACGGCAGGAGCATTTTAAGCATTACGACGGCAATAGCCAAAGCTGAAACCTGCTCGGTCCGTGGCTCGGAAATGGCTATAGCAATAATCGCTGCGTTACATAGTATATTTAACACGAAAAGTCCCACGCAGAGCCACACATAAGTCCGAAAGGTACTTACGCCGCTTACGCGCGCCAAAGAGAAATTTATGCGAAACCATGCGACGATTATGTAAATAACGCCTGCGAAAAGCGCTAGTCCAAATATCGCCGCAAATGGATTATCACTCTGCCCGCCGTCTGCGTCAGGCTCCCTTGGATAAAGGTAATTGAGCACGAGCGCTAGCGCAAAAAAGCAGACGCAGATTATTATGCAGTTGCGATAAAGCGTCGCCGCTTTTATGCCGCTAAGCGCTGAAATTTTTCGGAGTGCCTGCAGTCTGAAAAATGCCGAAACGCAAATAAAAGCGATCAAAATTCCGCTAGCTATATAATTTATCATCTCGTCGTCAAGGCGCCATGGCTCGCTGAAAGAGACATAGCCTACTACGATAAAAACCGCGGGTAGCGCTGCCAAAAACAGATCGATGCCGGTGCTGATCATCCCTTCTTTTCTTGCCTGAGATACAATGAATTGCATATATAAACCCTTTTTAAAAATTTGACCCGAAGTATATATAAACAAACATAAAACACGGATTAAATCGGAATTCTATCGCGACAAGATATTTGCGAAATTCTAAACTTTTACGCTTATGTTTTCTATCTTGCTCCAGGCTAGCAGATGCACGATGCCGGTTATTATGAGGGTTATGGGGAATATCAAATGGTATAGTGCATTTAACGAAAAAAGGATGACACAGAACCACACATATGTCTCAAAGATCCCCACGCCGCTTACGCGCGCTAGAGCAAAATTTATGCAAAACCACGCTACGATCATGTAGATTGCGCCTGCAAACGCTATCAAAATGCACAATATCATTGCCAAATGCTTGTGTGAGATCGATAAAGGAATCGATAAAAAGATGCTTGTTATGGTAATGACACAGATGCAGACAATTATGCAGTTGCGGTAAAGTGCCGCCGCTTTTATGCCGCTAAGCATTGAAATTTTGCGGAGAGCTCTTAGCCTGAAAAATACCGAAACACACAAAAGAGCAAAAATAATTCCGCCAATGATATAGGTAGCCGTCTTGTTGGTGCTAAGTCCTAGCATATCGCCCTTAGCAATATCTAGCGCAACTAAAGTCGCAGGCACCGCCGCTAAAAACAGATCAATGCCGGTGCTGATCATCCCCTCTTTTCTTGCCTGAGATACGAGATCTTGCATAATAAGCCTTTTTAAAATTTATCCCAAAGTATACATAAATTGATGTAAAGCAGGAATTAAATAGCTAAATTTAAAATTTCAAAATTTCGTCGGGACAAGCTTGCGGACTGCGGAATTTCAGGAATTCTACCAGAGCGAGAATAAAATTTCGCCGCGGGATTTAAAACGGAATTTTGATTATGGATTTGCGGGGTAGAATTTCGCGGCGGAATTTCAAATTTCAAGCGCGGCATGCTTTCGTTGCACGCTTAGAAAACCGGCAAGTCGCAGAAAATTCCGCTATGAGATTTCTGATCGGAATTTCGCGGTAAAATTTCACTATGGAATTTAGACCGGAATTCTAAGGCAAAACCTCGATATAAAATTTTGATCGGAATTCCAAGACGGCATTTCAAGACAAAATTTCGCGATTTAAATTTCGCTCAAGATAAAATCTCGCGATCTAAAATTTCGCGCCGATTGATGAGTTACTTTGTCGCGCCGCTACCTTACCTGCGCGCTGAAAATTTGCGTGATGCTAGGGACCTGCTCGCCTTCTATGTCAAATTCCGCCGTTTTGATCTGTACGCCGTAGAGCGAGCTAAGCGCGGCTTCGGTTAAAATTTCGTTGCTTGCGCCGTAGTTGTAGCTAAGATCATTTCGCAAGATCAGTGTGCGATCGGCGACTGCGAGGGCGTGGTTAGGCTGGTGGGTGGTAAAAACTATGCTCGCATCGCTATTTGAGCGTAGATTTGCAATGAGGCTTAGCACGCGGTCCTGGTTTTTGATATCAAGCGCGCTGGCAGGCTCGTCCAAAAACAGCACGTCGCTGCCGCTAGCTAGGGCTCTAGCAAAGAGTACGAGCTGCCTCTGCCCGCCGCTAAGGGCGTTAAAGCTGCGCTTTTGCAGATGGGCGACGCCTAGCGTATCCAGAGCGTCAAGGCAGATTTGAATATCCTTTTTGCCCGGTTTTGAAAAGAGCGAGATATCACGTACTCGCCCCATCAGTACGATGTCAAGCACGCTGTAATCAAACGCGACGTTAAAGCTTTGAGGCAAGAAAGCAAATTTTGCCTTGCGCACGATCTCGCCTTCTTTAGGCTGCAAAATCCCCATCATACACGACATTAGCGTGCTTTTGCCTTGCCCGTTTAAGCCCAAAATCGCTAATGTTTGAGAGCTGGCAAGCTCGAAGCTTAAGTTGCGAAAGCAGAATTTTTCCGCCTCGTAGTAAAAGCCAGCGTTTTTTACCTCAATTAGATTTTGCATTTTTGGCGCTCCTTTTTAGAAGTAGGGCAAAGATCGGGCTTCCGATGAGAGCGGATAGAATTCCTAAAGGAATTTCGGCGCTACTTAGCGAGCGAGATAGATCGTCGATTGCCAGCATAAAGATCGCTCCTGCGATGAAGCAGGCAGGCATTAGCTTCACGTGGTCGCTGCCCGCGATGAGCCTGGTGGCGTGCGGCACTACAAGACCTACCCAGCCGATATTTCCGCTGACGCTAACTTGTACGGCGATCAGAGCAGTGCAAAGCGCTAGGATCGTGCAGCGCAGAAACTTAACATCCACGCCTAGCACGCGCAAATCATCATCATTTAGGCTGAGTAGATTAAACCGCCATCTCAGCGCGATTAAGACTGCAGAAGCGGGCAGGGCGATCGCGCACATCAAAATTACCTTATCGTATCCTGCGCTTACGAAGCTTCCTAGTAGCCAAAATACGATATTAGGCAACACTTCCTCATCGTCTGCTAGATACTGCACTAAGCTCGTAAGTGCAGCAAATACGCCGTTAATGACTATACCTGCTAAAATGAGTGAGAAAATATCAGCGCGTGCTACGAATTTTGCCAAAAGATAGAGCAAAAATAGTGCCGCAAGCCCGAAGCAAAATGCAAAACCCGCAAGCCATAAGCCGCTCAATCCTAGCAAGATACAAAGCGCGCCGCCGAATGCCGCTGCGGTGCTAACGCCTACGATGTGCGGGCCAACGAGCGGGTTTTTAAATACCGCCTGCAAGCTCAAACCCGCGATAGCAAGCGCTCCACCGCAAAGGCTGGAGAGTAGAATGCGCGGAATTCTAACATCCAGCATCACACTTTTGGCGGCTTCATCGCCGCCTCCGCTAAAGAGAATTTTAAAAATTTCTTCTAGCGGAATATGAAACTGCCCGCTAGCGAGCGAGATTAGCGCCAGCACTACCCAAAAAAGAAGCAGGATTACGTTCAGCATTATTTTTGATATTTGACGCGGTAAAATTTCTCGTAGAATTCCTCTACTTTTTTATCAAAGTTTGCGTCCTTAAAATTTTGCGGATAAAGTTTCATCGCAAGCCATTCCTCACCAAGCGCCATTGCTTCGGCAGTCGGATGACCCCATGCTTTAACGAATTCGGGCATTAGATAAATTCTATCCTCTTTCACGGCGCTAAGACCTTTTAGCGCAGGGTTTGCCTTAAGTTCGGCAGGTACTTGAGGATAGCGGTTTTGCACTAAGATAATCTGCGGATTCCATGCTAAAATTTGCTCCGGCGAAACCTGTTTGTAGCCCTTTATATCTGCAGCGGCAACGTTCGTCGCACCTGCTCTTGCTAACATTACGCCAGTATATTTGCCGCTACCGTAGGTCGTAAGATCAGGATTTGCCATATAAACTCTAGGTCTTTTATCTACGATAAAATTACTAAATTTGGCATTTAAATCAGCTTGCGATTTTTTAACGAAATCTATTAGTTCAGCGGCATCCTTTTCGTGATTGCTTAGTTCGCCTAGAATTTTAACCCCCTCGTAAAAGCCCTCATCGTAAGCAGCGAAGCTATCGCGCTCATCTTTAAAGGTCGGATTTAGCTTAGCTTTTTCCTCTTGTGCAGAGCTGAAAAATGAAATACCTACGACTGGGATTTTCAACTCCTCCATTTTAGCGATATATTCTTTAGGGAAGTAGTTGACCACTACGACCGCATCGGGCTTTAGACTAAGCAGAGCTTCGTAATTGACATCTTTGATATCGCCTGGATTAGGTAGGTTTTTAAAACTCGGTGCCAAACGATTATACTCTTTGCCTAGGCGCTGCTCCCAGCTTTTTAGGATGCCTACGACCTTATCTTGGGCGTTGATTTCGTTTAAGACATTGAGCGCTTCGTGGTGTAGCACGACGATACGATTTACTTGATCCGGGATTGTGACCTTGCGACCGAGCTGATCGGTAATCGTGCGATCTGCAAAAGCCAGGCTAGCGCAAAGCGCTGCACCAAGAAGGATTGAGTGAAGTTTAAGCATTTTTTCTCCTTGAAAATTCCGCAAAATATGCGGGGTTAGAATAGTGGAATTATAGCCGATCGGCATAAAATCCAGATAAATTTTTATATAAATTATTTCATTTTGTCGTGGGGGATTTCAGATGCTTTCGTAGGGCGGAATTTTGTGATTTTACGCAGAATTTTGCTAGTAAAAATTTTTACCCGTCTCCTCTAGGCTAATCGGATACTGCCAGGTGCCAAGCGAAACCAATTGGTTTTTTGATTTATTTTGCAGGCGTCGTCCATAAGGTTTTATTCCAAAGCTCTGCGCCAGAAATTCCTTTAATCCTAATCCAAGCGATAAGTTCTAAAATTTCAGATAAAAAAATCGCTATAAGTATGATACATACCGCTGTTACATTGCTCATTTTCGGAAGATTAACGAATACATTCATAATATTTAGAAGTATCCAATACATAAAATATAATCCTCCACAGAAGTAAAAAATCTTATTTATAGCAGCTTTGCCTAGTTTATAATACACTATAGTATCAACACTATGTAATTAATAGTTTTAAGTGCTGGAATTACAACAAGAAAGATGTTGCTCCATATGGCAATCAGCGTCGCTTCGTTTTGATAACTAAACCCTATATTTTGAGTTGTTCTAATAACAGAATAGAATGTATCTACAAAAGATTCTCTGTGGCTATGAAAGAAGTAATTGAGAGTTTCCGAGCTCGCGATATTTATAGCATACAATAAAAATGCGATAACCATGATAGTCCAAAGCACTCGAGCAATAAAGGTAATTAAATACGTCCTAAAGACCTTACTATCGGAGATATCAGAGATAATTTTGGTTGCCGAGAGTTTAAAAATCATCGAGGTGAAAATCATGGCAACAATTACGGCGGCAACGCCTAAAAATTTGCTTATTTCAACGTCATGCCAAAACTCACAACAAGCCCAAATGATCAGATAAGTGCAGATTGCCAAAACGCTAGAGGTTATGCCGCGAAATTTTATGGCGCTTAAAGTATCACGCTTCATTTTTTTGCCTTTGGATTTTTAAAATTTTATGGCGGATTATACTTGCGGGGCTTGAAATTTAGATAAATTTTAGGGCGCGAGTGGAATTTAAATAGAGCAAAATTTGAATTAAATTTAATCTTTTGGTTTTGAACGAGGATTGTTTCAGGTGAATAGGCGCTAGAAGCTGAATTTTAAAATAAGTGTTCATTTATGAAAAAGTGAGCATTCAAGCTAAAATTGAAATTTTGCCAGGAAGGCTTGTCGTAGCACAATGCTCAAATCGCGACGAGTTAAAAGCGCAGCCTACGCGCGGCAACTACAAAGTTAGCGAAAGTCCGCGCAATAGCGTAATCCGGCTTTTAAATTTAAAAGCCGGAGTAAAATTTAGAGTTAAAATTAAACTATTTTACCTCAAAAGCAAAGGACGCGATGATCGTCTCTTCGTCGCATTTCTTTGGATCCGAAAATGCGAGTTTATTTCTTGCTTTTAGTATCCAAGGACCCGGCTTTAGTGCCATTACCTCGATTTCGCCCTTATCGTCGGTCATACCATAAAATGCGCTCATATCTTCCAGAAATCCATCCGGCGCACCTTCAACCGCGGCATTTGCAAGCGGCTTGCCTTTTTATAAATCGTTTACTACATAGAAATCATTAATATAAAAATATATATCAGTAGTTCATCATTTTTCAATTTTTTGGAGCAAAAGCACCATAATTCTAGGAATTTTATATTGAAAACTATAATTTTCAAGTAAAAATTCAATACGAAATTAACGTATAATTATATGAATAATTTCATGTATTTTTAACGCATTTGTTGTTTTATTAATGGTTTTTATTAGAAGAATTTTTACATAATTGAGCGGAAATGAAATTTTGTTTATGACAAGGAGTTTAAATTTAAAAGTATAGGGAGTTATTGCCCCTAAAAGACGCTCTCTTTTATTCAATAACCAGGCGCATTAGATACATATCCTCGCCGTCGATTACGCTGATTTCGGAGCTTTTGCAGCGCGGACAAGAAAAATCGTTCTGCGTCAAATCTCCGCTAAAACCGCAGTTTTTGCATTTTACGACGATTTCTTGGGTATAGATGATGAGATCCGCATTTTCGCAGACGGTGCCTGCGCGAAAGACTTCATAGCAGTTTTGCAAATAATGCGCTTCCACGCCGCTTAGTCGCCCTATTTTTACGTGCAGTTCCCTTATTTGCGGACTTTTCGAACCAAATATATCGTAAGACGCCTGTGGATTCGCATCTAAATTTTTATAAAAATCGTCGTTTTCGTCGTTCGAGTTAGTATCCGCAATGTTCGTATTTTCGGTATTCTCGGTGTCCATGTGAGTATTCGCGGAATTCGTATTTTCATTGGCGGTATCGGAGATGTCGCAACGATTTTTATCGCCCTGCTCGGCCGCACCTTTTTTCTTCGCTTTTTCGGCGTTTAGCGCCTTTTCACATAGCGCCACAAGATCCGCTACGATCGATAGTTCATGCATTTTTCCCTCTAAATTTTACGGCCGCGCCGTATTTTATACGAAATTTTGTTGTAAATTTAAAAATACGTCTGAAATTTAGGCTTAAATTTGCCGAATTTGCACGCAAATTTAACAAATCCGCGGCAGCAGCTCGCCTTTTGGAAGCTCTAAAAATCGCTGTGATCCGTAGGCGTTTTGCAAAATCACTCGCCCTTTTGCCGCATGCGGATTTTGAAATTGCCCCGCCCTATTTTCTGACGCCGCGTCCGTGTCGCTCGCACCAGCAAATTCGTCCCGCGCGCCAAGTTTAGGCGTCAAAGTACCCTTAAATTGGTCTCTGTCGTACCATTTTTCGCGTACCTCGCCGATGATTGCGGCATTTGCGTCAAACTTACGCAGTATATCAAGCGCCCTATCTGCCTCGGCGCTATCTTCTACGATCGCTACGAAAGTACCTTCGTTTGCAAGCTCGTACGGCTCAAAGCCCAGTAGTTCGCACACGCCCACTACTTCGTCGCTGATTTTGATATCCTCTTCGTGCACCAAAAATTCAAGCCCGCTGGAGCTTGCGAATTCGTTTAAAACCGCGCTAAGTCCGCCGCGCGTCGCATCTCGCATCGCTTGGATCTTCACGCCTTGCAAGATCAGCTTTTCGACCGCAGCGCAAAGCGGTTTGCAATCGCTTTGCAGCTCGCTGCTTAGCGCGATCTCGTCGCGCGCCGCGAGTATCACTGCCCCGTGCCGCCCGATGTCGCCGCTAAGCAGGATTTTTGCGCCCGCTTTGATGTTTTGCACGCGCGCAGGTCGCAAAACACGGCCGATACCGCTAGTGTTGATAAAAATTTTATCGCATTTGCCGCGCGGCACGACCTTCGTGTCGCCGCAAACGATACGAACGCCGCAGCTTCGCGCAGTGCTCGCCATCGAGTCCAGGATGCGTCGCAGCTCGCTTAGGCTAAGCCCCTCCTCAATGATGAGCGCGCAGCTTAAAAACAGCGGCTTCGCGCCGACCATCGCAAGGTCGTTGACGGTACCGCAAACGGCGATCTTGCCGATGTCGCCGCCGTTAAAAAACAGTGGCGTGACGACGAAACTATCGGTGCTGAAAGCTAGCTCGCCGCCGAAACTAGCCGCCGAATTCAGAGCAGAGCTCGCCGCGCGGTCAAAATCCGCCCCGGCGTCTAAATTTAGTATCGCGCTGTCGTTGTTGGCGCGCAAAATTTCATTATCAAACGCCGCAAAGATCGTCTCGTTGATGAGCCTATTCATCTCCTCGCCGCCGCCGCCGTGGCTTAAAAGTATAGTTTCGTTCAAATTTTTCCTTTTTATTTGGTTTTAAATTCGGTTTTAAAATTTAAAGCCCGTATTCCGCAGCCGAACAAGCCGTGCCGCTACGGCGCCGCGCAAAATTTCAAATTAAATTTTAGCTCGACGTTTTCGCTTCGGTTAAAATTTAAAGCATGACTTATTTTAAAATTTGCGCTCTGCTAGCCGGATATCGCGCGCATTTAGCCCGCGTTTTTGACGTCGCCGTATTTATAGTACGCCGCGCACGCCCCTTCGCTTGAGACCATGCACGATCCTATCGGGTTTTGCGGCGTGCAGTACTTGCCAAAAACCTTGCAATCATACGGGCTTTTTTTGCCGCGCAGAATTTCGCCGCAGATACAGGCCTTACTCTCGGGAGCGCTCTGTACGCTGCAATCGAACTGCGCCCTGGCATCCAGCGCCACGTACTGCGGGCGCAACTTCATGCCGCTTTTTGGAATTTCGCCGAGCCCTCGCCACGAAAAATCGCAAATTTCAAAATATTTATCTATTAAATTTTGTGCTTTTTGGTTGCCGCTATCTTTTACGACGCGCTCGTATTCGTTGAAAACCTCGTAAGTGCCGGCGTTTTGCTGCTCCACCAAATTTAGCACGCCCGCCATTATGTCAAGCGGCTCAAATCCGCTTACGGCGATCGGTTTTTTGTAATCCCGCGCGATGCTCTCGTAGACCTTCGCGCCGGTGATCACGCTTACGTGGCTAGGTCCTAAAAACGCATCGATCTGCACATCTGCGTCGTCTAAGATCGCTCGCACGGGCGCCGGCACCGTGACGTGGTTGATGTGAAAAAAGAGATTTTTTAGTCCCAAACTTAGTGCTTTATCGATCAGCACGGCGCTCATCGGCGTCGTCGTCTCAAAGCCGATCGCAAAGAATATCACCGTTTTTTGCGGATTTTCCTGCGCGATCTTTATACAATCAAGCGGGCTATAAAGCGCTCTGATGTCGTGCCCCTCACCGCGCAGCTTCTGCAAGCTGGTGCGAGAGCCGGGTACGCGCAGCATGTCTGCTAGAGTGCAAAAAATACTCTGCGGCATCGCGGCGAGCTTGATCGCCTCGTCGATGCGACTGCGCGGCATCACGCACACCGGACAGCCGGGGCCGTGGATAAATTTTATATTTTCGCCGACCAGGCTTGGAAGGCCGAATTTCATGATCGAGTGCGTGTGTCCGCCGCAAATCTCCATGATGTTTAGAGGCTTTTTGCTTTTAGAAATTATAAGCTTGCTAAGCGCTAAAATCAGCTCCTTATCCCTAAAATCCTTGATTAGATCCATTATTTACCTTAAATTTTACGGGTTTGCAAGTCGCTTTAATTCTCTGCGCCGGCCCGCGGCTCTATGCTTTCATACACGGAGCCCTCTTCCGCCCTCATCTGCTTTGCGATCTGCTCGTAAATTTCGATACTCTCCTTCGCTCGCTGCGTATCGATCTTCTCCATCGCAAAGCCAACGTGGATCAGCACGTACTCCCCGACCGCCGCTGGCTCGGGAAGTAGATCCAAGCTCACGCCGCGGCGCACGCCCAGAGTCTCCACGGTCGCGAAATTATTTTCGTCGATTGAGATTATTTTTGAAGGGATTGAAAGGCACATTAACGAAATTCCTTCTTGTATTGTAGGAATTTCAGCCATTTCTCCACGCCCTCGCCGCTTTTACTATCAAGCGCGATGACGTCGGCTTTCGGATTGAGTTTGTGCACTTCACGCACTACCTCCTCCATATCAAAGTCAAAATGCGGTAGCAGCGCGGTTTTGGTGATTACTACGCAGTCTGCGCGGCGAAATATCACGGGATATTTTGCGATTTTATCGCTGCCCTCGGGCACACTTAGAAGCACCACATTCAGGTGCGCGCCCACGTCAAATGCCGCAGGGCAGACGAGGTTTCCGACGTTTTCTATGAAAACCAGATCCAAGCCTTTCGTATCGATATGATGAAGCCCCTCGTGAACCATAAAGGCGTCCAGATGGCAGGTTTCGCCGGTGCTGATCTGATGCGCCTGCGCGCCCGCTTTTATAATGCGATCGGCGTCGCGGTTGGTCTCTAGATCGCCCTCGATGACGCCGATTTTAAATTTGCCGCTTTTGATAGTGGCCTCAAGTAGCGTCGTCTTGCCGCTACCGGGGCTACTCATCAAATTTAAACATAAAATTTTATCCTCGTCAAAATGGGCTCTGTTGTGAGCGGCCTCCTCGTCGTTGGCGCTTAAAATTTTACTCATCACTTCGATCGTCTTGGCGTCATTAATAGCGGCATTTGCGTGGATGTGATCGTGCGCGTCGTGCGCGTGATCGACCCCGGCCTCATGCATATGGGCGTGGGAGTGGACGGTGCCGTCCGCGTGAGTGTGGACATGCTCGTGCGAATGAGCGTCATGAGTATGACCTATGGAACAGCCGCAATCTTTACACATTTTTTCTCCTTGGATAATAAATTTTGCGCGTAAAATACCACGTTTTTGCTTTAAATGGCGTAAATTTGATAAATTTTATATCAAGACGCGAAATTTTATGAAATTTAACGGGCTTGGAAATTTATGCGCTTCGGTTTTATCTAAATTCTATGCGTTGTTTGCGAAGGCTCGACGTAAAATTTTAAAGCTAGCGAGTAAAGCGCTGCTTTAAATTTAATCGCCTGCTCACAGATTGCAGAGCCGCGCTCTGCAAATTTAGACCTCGCAGCTCGCAACGGCTCAAAATAAATCAGAGATCGCCGTAAATAGAAGCGCGAAATTTAGGGCTTGCGAGTGGATTTTATCCCGGCACTCTACAATCTCGCGCGTGCTCTCCGGCATGCCAAACATCATCGCGGCAGCTGTTTTCATATCGATTTTACGCTAGCTCGGGCTTTACAAATGCGACACGAAAGCGGCGCCTATAAAATTTAGTCGCGAGCTGCTGCGTCGGTTTCGTGCCTGTGTGTAAATTTAAACCCGCGGCAAGAATGCTTTTTGATTAAAATTTCAAAATTTCACACTCGCCGCGTAAATTCAGACAAATTTTATTTGCACACCTTGCGCAGCCGACCCCGCCCGAATTCTCCACTCGATCGAGAATCGCGCCGCACAACTCGCAAAAGTCGCGCCGCAGCTGCGTTTAAATTTAAAAGCGCATAAATTTAGCGCGACGCGCTGTTTTTAAAAACGTGCAAAAGCCCTACGCTTCGGTGATGACCGCCTTTACGAGCTTGGAAAATTTCACCCCTTTTAGCGCGCCGATTTTGGCGCTGAGTCGCTCGATCTTTGAAATTTTATCCCGCATCGTGATCTCCTCGAAACAGTGGCGCTCGTCGATGTGGAAGTGGCTGGTGCTGACGATGGTGACGTTTGCGTGGTGCTCGATCTCTACGAGCTGCTCGATCAGATCGCTTTGGTGATGATCGTAAGCGATGCAAAGTACGCCCACGCAGTCATCCTCGCCATCTCCGTGAAGCACGCCCTCGACCATCTTTTCGCGTATGAGATCGCGGATAAACTCGCTGCGGCTTAGGTATTGCTTAGCGTGCACCATCTCATCGAGATCCTCAAAAAGCTTCGTCGGCAGCGAAATGCTAAATCTTACGGCGCTCTCTTTTTCCTCTTTTTTCATAGCTCCCCTCATTTCGCGTATTTTGAATGTAATTTTACCGAAATTCCGCTCAAATAGTAAGAATTTTGCGCTAATTTGGCTTATTCTTTAAAATTTAAAGCTCCAAGGCACCGCGCTTATTTTGAAATTTTGCTCGCGATTTCGCGTTATATTTTAGTGCTAGCGCGATGAAATTTTACCGGTGCTACGTTATTAAAATTCTATTGCTATGCGCTCAAATTTTAAGAATCAGGCGCTAAATAGCGTCTTGGCTTGGGATTTGCGCAGTATCTAGCTACGCGCCGCGGTAGAATTTTGCATCGATTGCCATAGCAGCGCGTCGTAATGCTATAGCGACAGCGTGGGCGCGCCGTTAAATTTTAAAATTTTAACGTTTTGGCTACGACATATGAAGACGGCAAGGCGTAAATTTGTTCGCTGATTTTGCGATTTTAGAAAGCTAGCCGCGGTGGATTTTATCGCCGTAGCGTTAGAATTTGCGCAAAGCGCAGGCAGGGCGCAGAGTTCATTAAATTTAGCGGCGAGATGAAACTAGTAAATTTTACAAAGAGCGAGCTTAACGGCTATAATTGCGTTTTTTGTGGACGAGCTTAGCGCGAAATTTCGCTTAGATACGCCGCGAGCTGCCCGTATGCGATGCCGCTGTCGTTGCAAGGAACGGCGCGATTTAGATGAAATTTGATGCCCCGCGCGCGTAGCTTTTTGCACGTAAGATTTAGAAGCGTCGCGTTTTGAAAGACCCCGCCGCTTAGCGCGACCTCGAGCCCCGCGCCCTCGGCGAAATCGGTGATGAAATTTGCGATGGCGTTTATAAATTTCGTCGCAGCCAAGCGCGGCTCATCGCGCAAAGCCTGCAAAAACGCCGCTTCGTAATCGATCACATAGCATTCGCCCTCAAAGCCCCGCGGCGCCTCACGACTTGAAGAATTTGCCGTAAAATTTGGCGCAGAATTTACTGCGGTATTTGATATAGAATTCGCTGCAGAATTTGCCGTACTTATTGATAAATCATAATTTATCTCGCCCGCGGAATTTAAACTACGAGCGCTTGTCGAATTCGGCGCATAGGCAAACTTTTGCTCGGCATCGTAGGCCTCGGAATTTGATGCAGAATTTTCGGTCTTGCCCGCCGCACTGCAAACATTCGCGGCTGTAAATCTTTCTCCGCTGGCAAAATTTGCCGGACAACTATTGCAATCTATAGAATCGCTAAAATTTTCTGCTACGCCCACCGCGCCGTCGGTAGAATTTCCTGCGCAGACGCCGTTGCTGTCATTACGCTCTGCGCTGCGGATAGGATTTTTTGTGGCGACAAATTTCTCGCTCGGGCTTGCTACGCCGCCGACATGGCTTTTATCGCTCAAAACCTCTACCCCATTTGCCCTTTTTAGCGCGAACCTGTAACTCTGTTCGCAGCCCTGAATATAGAGGTTCTCAAGTCGCATGCCCGCTTCGCCGTCGAAGCTTACGGTTCGCAGGCCGCAGATCACCGCCGCAAACGCGTCGAACAGCCGCCCTAGCGAGCTTGAGCGGACGGAACGCGGCGCGATTTTTTCTAAATTTGCGACTTCGCTCGCGCTAAATTTTGCCAAAAACTCGCGCGCGGCGTCCTTTGCATTAAATTTAAACACGAGAGCAAGCGCAAGCTTGTAGATGTTTTTGATCGCGCTCTCGCCGCCGATAAGCGCGATCTCGTCAAATTTTGCGACGCGACGGTAGCCGTGCGAGTCAAACACCATCACCTCGCCTCCCCAAATCGTGCCGTCCGTGCCGTAGCCGGTGCCGTCGAAGCAGAAGCCGAGGTATTTTTTGCCGCTAAAAAGCAGCTCATTTTGCGCTAGATTCGACACCAGATGCGCGAAATGGTGCTGGTAGCGGATCACGGGGTATCCGCGCCGCTCGAAAAATCGCGTGTGCGAAAACTGCGGGTGCAGATCCGCGATGACGGCGTCGAACTTCAGTTCGTAGGCGCGCACGAACATATCCAAAAGCGCGAAAAATCGCTCATTCGTGGCGACGTTTTTAAGATCGCCGATGTAGGGCGAGATGAAAATTTGCCCGTCTTTGTAGATCGCAAACTCATTTTTAAGCTCCGCTCCGAGCGCCAGAAAAGTGCCTTTGAGCTGGAATTTGCTAGGGAAAATTTTTGGATTCATTCCGCGAGATGTTCGCAAAAACAAAGCGCGATTTAAAATTCCGCTCGCTTGATCGTTCGCGCTTTTGAAATTTAACGCTGCGACGCCGTTTTTAAAATTTAATGTTGTGTCCTGGCTGCCTGGGGTCGCGCCTAGCTTGCTATTTGAAGTCGCAAAGTGCTCGCTATCCGGGACTGCGATATTATGCATGACTTCGCTTGACGCCGCTACGTCGCTTTTTAAATTTGAAAGTGCGGCGCCAAATTTATCGCTCAATGTTGCCGCGCCCTGCTCGCCTTTTGCTTTTTTAAAATTTTTCGCGTTCTCGGGGCTGCGGCGCTTCATATCAATCAATGCCACGCCGTTTTTAAAATTTAAAGATGCACCGTCGCGTTCATCGTTTGATGCCACGACGTTGTGCCCGTCATCCGAGAGTGCGTCACAACTATCTATCGCCGCATCGGCGCTTTCATCGGCTGTCGCCGCATCACAGATGCTACCTAGCGCGGCGCTTTCTTGCTCGTTTTTTGCTTTTTTTGATAAATTCTGCGAATTTTTTAGCTCGCAAACGGCTACTTGCGAGCTTTGCAGACCTTCACTCGGATCACGCTTCGAGCCTTGCTTGGAATTTGCCCGTTTCAGATCATCGCTTTTCGAGTTTGACGTATTTTCATTCGGCTGCCGCTTTATAATCACGTTCAAATCGGACTTCGTATCGATCGAGGGAAGCGACATAACATGCGGTGCTTCAAAATTTTGCGCCATATTCTCGCTGTGAGCCCGGGTCTCAAGCGTGTATATATCGTGCGTGCGATCGTTTACATTCGCGCTTGCAGCTTCTTTTTTAAATTCCTGCAAAAACGCGATACTATCGTCACTCGGCGTTAAAATTTCGCGGTTGTTATCCAGATAAAACGAGATGACGCCGCCCAGCTTCGCGCGCAACTCCTCGCTGCTAAAAATAATGGGCTCGCCGCTAATATTGGCGCTTGTGGCGACGATCGGGCGATCAAAGTATTCAAAAAGCAGCAGATGCACGCCGGTGTTGGCTAGGAAAATGCCGATTTTATTAAGGTTCGGCGCCACGCTTGGAGCGATAAAAATCGCACCCGCCTTAAAAATCGCCGAAAAGCTCGCAGGTAAATGCACAAAATTTCCCCTGTTAGCGGAACATGCGCCGTGCGCCTCCGCCACACACGCCTGCGCAGAGCATGAACCTTGCGAATTTATCGTCTGTTGCGGACTCGGCTCGCATACAACACGCTGCAAGTCTGCCCCATCCTCAGCATGTCGCAAGTCCTGAATATTTGCCAAATTTTGTGAAATAGACTCGTCTGTCGCAAGCCGAGAATCAGGCCCATTCGCCACGCATTGCAAAGCCGCCTTATCTGCAGCATTTTGCAAGTCCTGCTCACACGCCCCACGTCGCGAGTTCGTCCTATCCGCGGCATATTGCAAACTCGAAGTATTCGCAGAGTTTCGCGAAACGGGCTCGCTCGCCGCAGGCCGCAAATCAGATCCATCGTATGTGCGCTCTAGCTCGTTTGCCGCACACTGCGAGTCGTCTGCTGCTAGCGTATCGCAGGTGAAATTACGGCGCGCCGTCTTGCTAAGAATTTGCGCGCTCTGCAACCTCCCCTGCTTTGCGCAATTTTCAGCGCCTTGCGTGCTAAATTTTTGCGCTGCAAAATTGCATAAATTTCGTAGCTCAGAGTCTTGATCTTGCACCGATTTTTCTTGCTCACTCGCAAATCTCGGCGATATAGGATTTTTGCTTTGCGCCTTTAAATTTTGCGTGCCGAAATCCGCTGCAAAACCCGCCAGCGTGCGCCAAACAAACTCACGCTTTTTTAAAATCACGATCGGCTTGACATTGCAATCTATCAGCGCCTCCTCCTCTGCGCTTAGGCTCGCTGCGCGCCATGCCTGCGCTGCATCGCGACACATGATCGCAAAGGGCTTACTCGGGCGCTTTTTGAGCGTTCGCAGCATGCGTACTGCACGCTCGTTCGTCGCATCGCAGACGATGTGAAAGCCGCCCATCCCCTTGATCGCGCCGATCTGTCCGCGCCGCAAAAGCTCCGCCGTGCGCACTATCGCCTCCTCGCCGCTTGATAAAATTTCGCCGCCCGCGCCGCATAAAAACAGCTGTGGACCGCAGTGCGGGCAGGAGATCGGCTCGGCGTGATAGCGGCGCGTAAGCGGGTCCGTGTATTCGCCGCGGCAGAACTCGCACATCTCAAACGCCCTCATCGTGGTATTTGCGCGGTCATACGGCAGCGCGGCGATGATGCTAAGGCGCGGGCCGCAATCCGTGCAGTTGATAAATGGGTAGTGAAAGCGCGGATTTTGGGGGTCGTAAAACTCTTTTTTGCACTGATCGCAGATCGCAAAATCGGGCAAAATTGGATTAAATTTACGCCCCTCCTTGGATTGCGCGATCTTAAAATTAGTAAAATTCTGCGTAAAATCTTGCGTATTTAGATCGGTGCGGATAATTTTATCGATACGGCAAAGCGGCGGCGCTTCGCTACGAAGGCGCTCTTCGAAAATTTTTAAAATTTCTTCTTCGTGCAGATCTTGCTCGACGTTTTGCGGATTGCGTTTAAGGCCCTGCAAGTCCCCTTTCGCATCTTGCAAGTCGCACAGCGATTCATTCTGCGACATACCGCGCTGCTGCGACGAATTTTGCACGACGAAATTTTGATCCGACGAAGCGGGCAAAATGGAGCCCTGCTCGTTTAGATCGGTCTCGAATAAGTTTGGTAAAAATTTCTCGCTCGCTGCAGCTTGCAAATCGCTCGTCAAATCATGCGGCAAGCTCGTCAAATCTAAATCAGGCAGGCTTGCTAAATCATTCAATAAATCGCGCGACGAGCCGGTCAAATCATTTGGCGAATTCGGCGCGCTCTGCGGCGAAAAGGAGCTCTCGTTTAAATTTGAACTTACAAAATTTAGTGATGAGTTCGTGGCCTTGTTAGAATCCGACTCGGTAGAATTTAAAGACCGAGCAGCCGATAACGATACTTTCTGCGCTTGATTTTCGTTAAAATTGGGTTGATCGAAATTTAAAGGGGCGAAATTTTTATCAATCGAGCCTTTTTGCGGCTCGGAAAGGTCTGCGCAAACGATGACTTTAACGCCCTCGCCATCGTTATAAACCTCGCCTTTCAGCCCCAAATCCACGGCGAGCTTGTAGACGAACGGGCGAAATCCTACCCCCTGAACTGCTCCGAAAACCTCAAATTTAGCCGCTTTCATACACATGCTTTCATAAATTGCGCGCCACAGTAGCTGTTTTGCGAGTAAAATGCGCTCGCGGCGGGCGGACAAAGCGTTCCGGACGCTGCAAAATATGCTCTAAATTTAATAAAATTTGATCCTTTGCTTCCGCGCTCTTTACCGCTTTTTTGAAATTTCGCGCGAATTATCGCACAAAATTTGGCCCGCACGGCGCGGCCGTCAATACCGCAATGTCCGCGCAACTCGCTGTTTTGCGGATAAGACTTAGGAGTTTTGTCGAAAATTCGCATATATGCCCGATCTAGCGAGCTTGAAGCGCTAAGCTGTCGCTAAAGCTCGCATCAAAATTTTTGCAAAGCTTAAGCATCAAATCCGCAAATTTGCGCCCGCTAAACATCGCTCCGCCGAAGATCAAAACGTCAAAGTCCTCTTTGCGCTCATCCGCCAGATCGCTTAAAAAATAGCCCAAACTATCGAAAAATCCGAACGCAAACAGCTTTTCATTGGCGCCTGCGAGCGCATAGCTCATCGCCGAGCGCAAAATTTTATCCGCTTGCACGCAGCCGCGCTCATCGGTGCAAAAATCGAGTCGCACCCCTTTGCCGCCCGCAAAATCCTCCGCAGCCGCTATCAAAAACGCCGCATCGTGCCCCCAGATAAGCTGTGCGGCGACGTTAAAGATGCTGTGAAATCCCGCGTTTGCGCTTTTTAAAATTTCATCGATTTTCGTGGCGTTTACGTTAAATTTGGCGCTGAAATTTTCAAGCAGCTTCGCGCCCGTTTCGTCCGCGCAAATTTGAGCCTTAAGTTCGTCAAAGCTGCGCGGCAGATTAAATTTAAGTAGAATTTTCTTAGAGCTTTCGCCATAAATTGCGATCTCATCGTCCGTGCCCACGCCCAAAAAGCAGCGCAAAACGCGTTTTTTGGAGTCGTTGAAAATCCCTTTTTCGCGGCACGTAAGCGCAAAAAGAGCGGAGTTTTTGTCGTTTGCGTTTTTCAGATAAGAGCTTGCGCTGCCGCTTAAAAAGTCCTCGTTTTGCACGATCAAAAAGCCGTTTTGCAGCGGCGCGACTTTAAAAATTTTATCTTTTTGCGCAGCATTTTCACATTTTGCGCTTAAAAAATAGATCCCGTCGCTTGCCAAAGCGCGCCCCAGCGCAAACATGAATATGTCGCCCGCAAGCTTTACGTCAAAAAATTTAGGCGTGTCCTCGTGGTTTTTTCTAAAGATCGCATTGGTTTTTAGGCTTATGAGCGGCTTTTCGAAGGCTGCGAGCGCGATTTTGCTCTTTTCATCGCTCACAAAAATCCCATCCAGCGCCCCCACTCCTGCAGCTATCAGAAAATCGGCGCTAAAATCCACGTCTGCCTTGAGCGTGAAAGTTGCGCCGCCGCGCTTAATCTGCACCTGCTGAGCATGAAATAAGTTTATGCGGCAAAACTCCAGTAAGCCGGCGAAATTATCCCTGCATACCGCTTTAAATTTTCCCTCATGAAGCACGTCGGCGCTGCTTATTATTCCGAATTCATTTTGAGACGGCTCGGTGCGAGCGAGGTATTCCTTCATCACTCGCGGAGTGAAATTATTAAATTTAGCCGCGCTATGGGCGTTTGAAATTTCATTCTCTAAAAATTTGCTTAAATCGCCCGAGGAGGCACCTTCAAACGTGCCGTTAAATTTCAGCGTTTTTGCTTCGGCGCCGCCCTCGTCCACCACGCGCACGGAGGATTTTGCCAAAAATATGGAGTTTGGAATCAGCGGCATCGCTTCGTCGCTAAATTTTAAAATTTCATCCTCGCCGCCGCGCATGAAAAGGCTTATTAAGCTCGCCTCTTTTTTTAGGCAAAACTCAAGTGCGCTTTTGCGAGCATAAAACAGCAAGAAGTGCGCTATCAGCGCGTTTTCATTAAGGTAGTTAAACTCATATGCTACTATCATCTCGCCCCTTTTTTGCAAATCGATCCGCGATGTCTTGGGCGCTGAGATCGGCGATTTTTTCATGCGCGAAGCCAAGATCCGATAGGTACTTAAGCGCCGTTTTTTCCATGATTTTTGAGGACTGTAATATCACAGAACTTAGCTTAAAGCTTGCTTCCTCGATGCGCTGCGGCACGACCGCTAGAATTTTAACGTGAGGCAGATCGCCGCAAAGGTCCATCATCTGCAGGGTTTGAAGCATTTCGACCTCGTGCGCCGAGCCGCTCCAACTGATCTGCTTAGGCATCGCGTCGTAGTCGAAAAAATACACCTCGCCGCCCTTTGCGCCGTCCGCGTCTATGCAATCTACTAGCAAAATTTCATCAAATTCCGCCATCGTAGGCATCAAAAAGCTAGCCAGCGTCCCGCCGTCGATAAAGCTAATCTGATCCACACTATCGCTCGTCGCGGCGGAATTTTCGGCAATAAGATTCGCATTAATAGAGCTTTGCGCTGCGGAATTTATTACGGAATTTTGCGAAGTAGAATTTGAAGCGGAATTCTGCTTTGCGGAATTTTCTGAAGTAGAATTTCGGTCTAAATTTGCTGTCGTGAAATTTTGCTTAAAGATAGAATTCTCATCCGCAAAATTTTGCAAGGGGTCGCGCTCTATGGAATTTTGCGAGGTAGAATTTTGTATCGCAGATACTTGGGCGGAATTTTGCATAAAATTCTGCGCCGTTAAATTCTCGCCCGCCATAGAATTTCGCGCGGCGGCTTTAGGATAAAATTTATAGTTCTGCGCGAGCGCGCGGACGAAGTGCACGCCTATGCCCTCGTCCGCGTAGATGACGTTGCCGATACCCAGTACCAGCACCCTCAAGCGTGCTCTTCCTTTTTAAATTTATAGCCGCTTACGATCGCATCCATCGCGCCGTCCCTGCCCTTGACGGCGTTAAAGACCGCCATATAGACGTGGATAGGCACGAAGATTATGATGATATTCATACAAAGATGATGTATCATTCGCACTTCGCTTAGACCGCCCATCGCCGCTTCCAGCGGGCGTAAGAGACCGTATAGTGCGCCGCCGAGCCCCTCGTGATAGACGTGCACATATAAGATCATACCCGTTAGGCAGATTACGAATAGCACTAGATAAAAGCCCAGATAGGAGATGAACTGTAGCGGGTTGTAAACGCCGCGAAGATGCGGGTGCTCGCCCAAAAAGATATAGTATTTGATCTGAGCTATCCAGACGCGCGGGCTAAAAAAATCCTTGATACTCAAAAGCTCTTTTCTGCTCTTTTTATCGAAGAAGAAAAGATAAGTTTTAAAGATCGCCGCGCCGATCATCGCAAAGCCGAAGATCAGATGCACGAATCTAAATTTGGCCTGCATGAAAAGCACCGGCTCGGGACTCACCTCGGGCGCGGTAAAAACAAAAGCGATGTAATATCCGGTGATCACCAAAATCGTAATGCAAAGCGCACGCAGCCAGTGCGTGAGCCTAAGACCGATTGAGAACTCGTATTCCGCAAATCTTTTTTTCATCGTTTATCCTTTGCTGGGATCTACCCTATAGCAGCCAAGCTCCGCCCCTTTAGCGTCCATTACGTGCACGGCGCAGGCTATGCAAGGATCGAATGAATGGATGCGGCGGATAATCTCTAGCGGCTTGGAAAGATCGGCAAGCTTAAGTCCGATCAAGCAGGATTCGTAAGCGCCCATAGCGCCGTCTTTATCTTTAGGAGTGGCGTTCCAAGTAGACGGCACGACCGCCTGCCAGTTTTTGATGACGCCCTTTTCGATCCTGCACCAGTGGCTAAGTGCACCGCGCGGTACATGACCGATATAGCGACCTTTGTATTCTTTGGAGTTATCAATTACATATTTTGCGCAGGTTTCGGTATCGCCGCTTTTAATGTTTGCGATCAAATTTTCTAGCGCAATCAGTCCGTTGTCGGCTACGACTTTAGCCTCGATCATACGACACGCCGTTCGTCCAAGCGTTGAAAATACCGCTTCAAGCGGCAAGCCGGCGTCTTTTAGGAATTGATCCACGACCTTTACCACGCGCTCGTTTTTCTTAGCGTAATTTACTACGATATTTGCAAGAGGTCCTACCTGAAGCGGTTTGCCGTCGTATCGCGGAGCCTTGATCCAGGTGTATTTACCCTTGGTATCGAGCACCTTCGTATGCGCTTCTTTGCCGTGCGCGTCGATGCTCTGTCCGTCCTGAAGGCCCGTATAATTCGGCTCCTGCTCGCCGTCGTAAGGATGGAGCGCCGCATCGTTTTTATACCACGCATGCGTTGCCTCCTCGGTAATCTTGTTCTCATCGAGCTCCAAAACCTTGCTAATATCGCCGTTCATAATCATGCCGCTTTGAAATAGCCATTCGTTCTTTGAAAGCTGAAATTCTTGATGAGTCCATAAATTTGCCACACCGATATCATTTAGCACGCTAGGCTCGTTACCGTAAGCCTTCGCAGCCATTACGAGATCAGGATAGTAGGCGCGATTTACGAAGTCCGCGACCTCTTTAAATTTAGACATATATTCGCCAAGTCTCGCAGGACTTAAGATATCCATCACGCAGGTGACGCCGCCTACGGTGAGGCTTTGCGGATGAGGCTGCTTCGCACCGAATATCGCCATCATCTGAGCTGCCGTACGCTGAATGCGCAAACACTCAAGATAGTGCGAAAGAGCGATTAAATTTTGCTCCGGGCTAAGCTTATATGTTGGATGACCGAAGTAGGCGTTGGCAAAAGGCCCCAAAGCGCCTTTTTTAACGAAAGCGCCCACGCGATCTTGCACCTCTTTTAGTTTATCCGCACCGCACGCATAAGGGGTATCACAGTATTTAAACGCCTCCTCGCTTGCTTTTTTAGGATCGGCGCTAAGAGCGCTTACTACATCTACGAAATCAAGTCCGTGAAGTTGATAAAAATGCACCGGATGATCGTGCAAAAATAGCGCGTTAGCCATCAGCGTGCGCGTCAGCAAGGCATTTAGTGGCGGAGTGATGCCGAGGGCGTTTTCTACTGCGACGATACCCGCTTTGTAGTGCGAAAAGGTGCATACGCCGCAAATTCTTTGCATAAAAAATCCCGCGTCGCGCGGATCTCTATTTTTTACTATGGTCTCAAGCCCGCGCCATAAAGTGGAGCTACTATAGGCTTCGCGTACGACGTTTTCATCATCCACTACAACCTCTATTCTTAAATGTCCCTCTATTCTGGTTATCGGATCTATTACGATTCTTTGCGACATGATTATTCCCCTTTATCTTTCTTAAATGACGCAATCGCCGCGTGTGCCGCTACCGCAACACCCGTGATCGCTAAAATTCCGACACCTATCTTATCTGCGGTAGCATCAGCGCCGAGCCCGCCGAAAACGCTTTCGTAAAGGCGATCCGCCAAAGGCTCCTCAAAAGGTCCCATATGATCCCAAAAATCAGGCTCCGAGCAGCCTATACAGCCGTGACCCGCCTGTACCGGCCAGCTAGTGTGGGAGTTGAAACGCTCGCGCGAGCAGTTGTTAAACGTGTAAGGACCCTTGCAGCCTACTTTATAAAGGCAGTATCCATCCTTCGCGCCCGCATCGCCGAAGCTTTCTACAAACTCGCCCGCGTCGAAATGTCCGCGGCGCTCGCACAGATCATGTATTCGTAGCCCGTAAGCCCATTTAGGCCTGTTATAAACGTCAAGGCTTGGAAGCGTGCCGAAAAGAATGAAATTTAGCACGTTGCCGACAATATTTTTTTCGCTAGGCGGACAGCCCGGGACGTTGATGACGGGTTTGTTTATGATTTTGTCCAAACCTACGGAGCCGGTCGGATTCGGAGCTGCGGCTTGGATACCGCCGAAGCTCGAACAGGTACCGATCGCAAATATTGCCGCAGCGCCTTCGGCCGCGTGTTTGCAGTGCTGAGCTCCGCTCTTGCCCTCGGGACCCACGGTTAGGAAAAATTCATTCTCGCCGCTTGGGATTCCGCCCTCGACCATTAAGATATAGCGCCCCTTGTATTTTTCGATCGCGCCCTCTAAATTTTCCTCGGCTTGCCAGCCTGCGGCAGCCATTATCGTCTCGTGGTATTCTAGGCTGATGTAGTCGAATATCAGGCTATCAATGCTAGGCGTCTCTGTGCGTAGCAAGCTCTCGCTACAGCCCGTGCACTCCGCCATATGAAGCCAGATCACCGGCAGGCGATCCGCAAGCTCCGCAGCTCGCGCTACGCTCGGTGCAAATACGGCCGGAAGCCCAAGCATCGCGGTCATTGCTCCGCTCCATTTCATAAAATCGCGACGCGAAAAACCTTTGCTCTTGAGCCTTTCTTGTATGCTCTCATCCGCTTTTATTTGCGGCAAACGCTCAACGGCATCAAGTCTAGCCGAAATTTGAGCTAAATCAACCATAATGTCCTCCTGAAATTTAGGATATTTTTAAATGGCATTCTATCAAAATTTAAAATTCATGCACCTTAAATTTCGTTAGATTTAATTAAAATTTTATATTTATTCGTTGTCTAATGGGTTTTAAATTTAAAAATAAAAGGCGGATTAAAATTTGCTCGGCGGGCGAAACGTTAAATGACGGCGGAGAAAGCATTAAATTTTATGAAGCATTAAATTTTATGAAGCATTAAATTTACGAAGCAGTGAAATTTTATCCAAGAATTTTATAATAGCGAAAAATATTTTAGGATAAAGCAGGCGTAGGTTGGATGATTTTGTGCGATACTAGCAGGCGCACTATTTGTGCGCCGCAGCGAAGTATTTTTGCAAAATCATCCGTTAAATCTTTAGAAAATTTCCCAAAGATCAGCTTACCAATCTCGTTGCATCTTGGATATTGATATTTAGTCCAAGCTGCTCGTTGCTTAGCCCAAGAGCAAGGCCCACAAGCTGAGATAGGTGGATGATCGGCTTTCTTGCCTTGGAGTTCATCGCTTCTTGGTATCGCTCCTGATAGATATCTAGCTGCATCTGGCATAGCGGACAAGGAGTAACTACGACGTCGGCTCCATGCTCGGCAGCGTCATTTACGATCTCGCTTGACATTTTAGATACCGATTTTACCGCAGGATAGCTAGCGTGAAAGCCGCAGCAATCAAGGCGTTTTTCAAAAGGCACTATCTGAGCGCCAAGTGCGCTAACTACCGCTTCAAAGCTTTTCGGATTGGTCGAGCTTTCTTTTTTAAGCTCGCGCTCCGGTCTTAATGAGTGGCAGCCGTAAAATAGCGCTACTTTTAAATTTGTTAGCGGCCTCGTGACTTTAGCTTTTAATGTATCTAAGCTTTGATATAGAACCCAAAGCAGGCTTGTTATCTCGGTACTTCCCTGATACTGCATACCGCCCTCTTTTAAAAAGGTATTGATATAGCTTTTTGCCCCCTTATCTAAAGTAAGTTTAGCCTTGGTTAGAGTTAGCATGCAAGTGGAGCAGGTAGTTAGCAGAGGCATATTCATACCCTCGGCTAGCGCGATGTTTCTGGCATTGGCTACTAGGCTTGCCATAGGATCAACGCATTGAGCTTGACTAGCCCCGCAGCAGCTCCAACCTTTTATCTCGTGAAGTTTAATACCCAGCACCGGAGCGATCGCTTCAAGTGAAATTTTAGATTCCTTTGCGGCTTGACTTAAAACGCAACCCGGGAAAAATGCAAATTCGTTATTCATCCTCTCCTCCTTATTCTATCTCGCCGCTAGCTTGAGCTTTGCGTGCGGCCTCTATCATCTTAACGAGCCCTGCATGTCCCTCGATCTCCTCTTCGCCGAAAGCATGAAGAGGATTCATCTTGCCGGCCATCATTAAATTTGCCGCTACGTCCATCTTGCCCATATTGGCAAATACCCCTTCGCTTCTTAAGGCTAGCTTGATCTCGTTTAACCTTCCGCTTCCCTCTACGATATCTAGCAGGAACGCCTCTGCATGACCTGAACCGCTTCCTGCGGTAAGTCCTTTTTTCATCGCTAGAGCGCGAAGTGCGGTGATGTCACTTTGAGCGCTTATGCCTTTAGGGCAGCGATCGGCGCACTCTTGGCAGTGCACGCATAGCCATAATCCGTTTAGCACCGCAGGCTTTAGATGAGGCATAGCATCCTTGCTTCTTGAATCAAACGCGGCGCGGTTAGCATGCGTGAAAACAAAGGGTTGCATATAATCACTCGCATCGGCTCCAAGCTTATTGCATTCGCTAGCGCAGCAGCCGCAAAGTATGCAATCCCACTGCTTTTTGACGCGCTCCATCTGCTCTGGGCTTTGCTTACAGCCCTTATCGGCGCTAAATTCTTTCTTAGGCGTAATGGTCGGTTTGATCTTTCTTAAATTCTCGATACTAGGCTCCCAGTCCACCACTAGATCCGAAATCACTCGGAAATTATTTAGCGGCGAGATCGTAAAACTATCCGGGTTCTCATACTCCGCAAGCAAAGCCTCCATCTTGGTATCGCAGGCGAGATATGAGTGCCCGTTTACCCTCACGGCACAGGCTCCGCATATCGCCATACGACACGCTGCGGTAAAATTTAAAGTGATGTCTAAATTTTGCTTAATAAATTGCAAAACTCCAAGCAGGGTCTTTCCTTTGATCTGCTCCAAACTTAACTCGTAGGCTTGCTTATAATTTTTGCTTCCGTCGAAGCGGTCTATGATAAATTTCATTGAGGTTTCCTTCCGTCAAAATTTTTAACTGCACTTTGCATTAGTATTTCCTCTCCTCTACTGGAAATTCCGTAATAACGACATCCTTATAGCTGATAGTAGGCTCATCGCCATTTAGTCTTACTAGCGTATGCTTTAAGAAATTTACGTCATCTCGTTTCGGATAGTCTTCGCGAGTGTGAGCGCCACGGCTCTCTTTGCGATTTAGGGCGCCGACGCAAGCGCAACGAGCCAAAAGGATTAAATTTCCAAGCTCCAAATAATCGATCAAAGCCGTATTGAAGGCTAAATTTGGATTTGCTATTTTCATCTCGGCGTGACGAGCTTGGATCTGCTTTAGCGTCTCGTTTAGTGCTTCCAATTTTTCGCCGGTTCTAAAGATGCCCATATTGTCCCAGTTTTGTCTACCGAACTCCTCTCTTAAAGAGTAGAGCTCGTTCGGTTCGCCGCTACCGCTAACGATCTCCTTTATCCTGAGCTGCCATTTTTGCGCGAGCTCGCTCGCTCTTTTGCCCGAACCGAAAGCTGCGCGAGAAGCCGCGTAATCTCCCGCCCCCTCGCCTGCCAGCTTACCGGTAACGGCGGCGTCGGTCAAAGAATTCCCGCCCAAGCGATTCGCACCGTGGATTGATGCGCATGAAGTTTCACCTGCGGCGTAAAGCCCCGGCATCTCAGTGCTCATATCGTCAAATTTAACCACATCTATGCCGCCCATCGAATAATGCGCAGTCGGACGAATTTTAACAGGCTCTTTTACCAAATCCATATTTTCAAAAAGCATAGCCACGTGGCGGATCTGCGGTAGTCCGCCCATAATCTTCTCCTCGCCTAAGTGAGTTACGTCTAAAAGTACGTATGATCCCATACCCTCACCAAAACCGCGTCCTTCGCGAATTTCTGTCTCTATCGAGCGCGAAACTATATCGCGCGGCGCAAGCTCCATCTTTTTGGAGTATCTACTCATAAAGCGCTCGCCTTTGTTGTTGATAAGCTTGCCGCCAAGACCGCGTGCAGCCTCTGTGATGAGCGCGCCGCCGTTGCGAACTCCCGTAGGATGGAATTGAAGCATTTCAGGATCTTTAAATGCAAGCCCGGCGCGAAGTGCTGCCGCGATACCGTCGCCGGTAGCATTAAATGGCGTGGAGGTGCGGTTAAAAAATAGTCTCGTATATCCGCCGCTAGCAAGCACGACCGCCTTAGCTAAAATCGGCACTACATCGCCCGTGCGGATATTTAAAAGCACGACGCCCTCGCAAGTATCTCCGTCGGTGCTAAGATCCAGCAGGTAGTGATCTAAAAGGAATTTTACTCCGCTGCTGATCGCCTCATCCAAACAAGCATGCATCATCGCATGGCCTGTTTTATCCGCGGCGTAATTACAGCGTTCAAATTTCGCTCCGCCCGCAAATCTTGCCGCTACATCGCCGCCGTCTTTTCTCGAAAACGGCATGCCGGCGTAATCCAACTCATGGATCGCCTCGGTAGCTTTTTCGACAAATTTAGCAATGACATCTTGATCGCCCAAAAAGTCGCTTCCCTTTACGGTATCGTAGGCGTGAAGCTTGTGGCTATCGCCATGCTCGAAATCTATAACGCCGTTGATACCGCCTTCTGCCATACAGGTGGCGTTGCGCGAAGGCATGCCTTTGTTTACGACCACGACGCCCAAGCTCGGATGTTTCTTGCGCACCGCCACGGCTGCACGCAAACCCGCACCTCCCGAGCCGATGATAAGTACATCGATACTAGGAAGCCCGTTTTCGTTGCCGAAATTTTTAATAGGCTCGCCGTCTGCATCGCGTCTTATCTCATCGCCGCAGCCGCTAAGACTAAGCGCGCCGACACCGATACAGGCGGATTTTAAGAAATCGCGTCTGTTAAAATTGGATTCATTCATCTTTCCCTCCATTTGAGAAATTCTTAGCTTAAGTTTAAAGTTCTAAACTAATTGCGTAATTTTAGTTTTATTTTTTATATAAGTCAAATATTATTTAGCGTATAATTATATAATTCTATAATTATAAATTGGAGGTACCAGATGAATTTACATCGCATGCAGCTCGTGCTTAAAGTTGCCGAATTTAGAAGTTTTACCGCGGCTGCCGAGGCTCTTAAAATCCCACAACCCTCGCTATCGCAAAGTATATTATCGCTCGAAAAGGAGCTTAAAGTAGCGCTGTTTAATCGCTCCACAAACCCCGTTTCGCTCACGCGTGCAGGCGAAATTTACGTAAGTAAGGCTAAGATCATTTTTGAGATAATGGATGATCTAAACAGCGAAATTTCCGAGCTCGACGGTTCAAAAAGCGGCAAGATCCGCATAGGCTTTTCGCAAAACGGCTATAATCTGCTGCCCTCACTGCTACCGAAATTTTGTAAGAAATTTAAAGATTCGGATGTGCAAATCATGCAGTTTTCATCAACGCTTAATATTCGAGAAATGCTCTTGAAGGGGGAGCTCGACGTAGGAATGTTAATACTTCCTATCGATATGAGCGGGCTTGAAGGCAGTGAAATTTTAAAACAAAAAACATATGTAGCGCTTAGCTCTTTGCATCCGTTGTCGCTTAAATTTAAAAATGAACTAGCTCCTAAAATCGATATTTTGCAGCTAAAAAACGAGAAATTTATCCTGCCTAAACAGAATTTAAGAAGCGCCGAGCAGATAGATGCATTCTTTGCTTCCGCAGGCTTTGCGCCGAAAGTGCTGTGCCGTACGGAGACTTTCGACATCGCCAATGCTATCGTCGCAAGCGGCGTGGGAGCGTGCTTTAGCATACCGCAGATGATAAAAGAAGATAAGGTAGACAGGATTAAGCTCTTTGACGTAGGTGCACGTGAGCTCGATAAAACGCTGATAATCGCCTACAAAAAAGGCAAACGTCTAAACCATCTAGCGCAGGCATTTATCAAAACTGCACGTAAAATTTCTAATGAAATTTAAAATTCATATCTCGCAACGATAAATGAGAGATTGAGTTTTTTGCGGTACTTTACCTATACATTAGCTTTTGCATAAAAATTTTTAGAGTAGATTTCGCCCGAGCTTAGGTAAAATTTCAAACTAAGTTTAAATTAGAATTTTGCCAATAGAATTTTTATTGCTAAAATTTCACTCACAATTTACGACGAAATTTAGTGCGAAATTCTAATTTTTCACTCCGCTTAAAATATCCAAATCCTTGTTATACACCTTGGTATCTACTTCAAAAATTCCAAGCAGCGTGTGAAAAAGATTATCGTGCGAAAAAGCGTCGTCCTTATGCGATTTAAGCGCGCTCAGATCGTATCTTTCGCGCATTTTTCCCTCACCTAGCCAAACGATCGCGCCGATATGCTTTTGCGCCTCGGGAGCGAAAAGATAGGGCATGCCGTGCAGATAAACGCCGCCCTCGCCGAGGCTCTCGCCGTGATCGCTCATATAGATCATTGCCGTTTCGTGTGTCTTAGAATACGGCTTTAAAAATTCTATAACCCTACTTAAAAAATAATCCGTGTATAAAATCGCGTTATCGTAGGCGTTTGAAATTTCTTGCTGCGAGCAGTTTTCAAGCTCGTTATCGCGGCAAACGGGGCTAAATTTTTCAAATTCTTTCTTATAGCGCTTAAAATACGCAGGCCCATGATTGCCCATCTGATGCAGCACGATTAATACGTCTTTGCCCGCGTTTTCGGCGACAAATTTATCAAGCCCCGCGAGCATTCCCTCATCCCTACACTCTATGTCGCAGATCGGATTATTTTGCGGAATTTTAAAATCCTGATATTTTACGCGCAGCGCCACGCCCTTGGAATCGGAATTGTTATCGCGCCACAAAATCGCCATGTCATCAGCGCGGTTTAGTATGTCTAATACGTTTTGCTCCTCCGCGGCCTTTTCGACGCTAAATTCCTCGCGATTTAGCAGCGAAAACATGCAGGGCACGCTTTGCGCCGTCGAAGTGCCGCAAGAATGGGTATTGCTTAGGCTTACGACACCCTGCTCTTTGGCTAGTAGCGGATTAGTATCTCGCTCGTAGCCGTTTAGCGAAAATCTATCCGCTCTTGCCGCTTCGCCCACGACTACGACGACGAGCTTTTTTGGGTGTGTGGAATTTTTATCGATATGCGCGTCCGTAGCGATTTGCATCAGAGGCTGCGAGCCCTGCTTTTTGGATTTTGCGACAAATTTAACGCCGCTGTAGATCCAATATCCGGGATTTGCGTAGCTGCGTAAAATTTTATGCTCTCTGAAAAATGACGCGTAGTATTTGCTAAATCCAAAAAGCAGCGCCGCGATGATTATTATGCAAATGCCCGCCGCTTTGAGCTTAGCTAAAATTTCAAATTTAAGCGGACGGTAGCTAACGCGCGCGCGAGCAATCAGCACGCAGGGTAAGACGCCCAGCACCAGCACGTAAATCGATAGTCTCGGGCTAAAAAGATCCGCTGACTCGGCAAAGTTCGTCTGGGCTGCGTTACGGATCATCTCCGAATCGATTACGACGTTATAGCTATCCATAAAATACGCCGTAAACGACGAAATAAAAAAGCAGATCATCAAAATCGGCTTGGTCGTATAACGCGAGCTAAAAATTGTAAAAAATAGCGTCAAAAAAGCGATCAAAGCCGCCACGTCGCAGACGAGATAGATAAAATTTAGCCCCGAGATTCCGTAGGCATTTATGATATTTTTGAAAAACGAGAAGTTAAAAAATGCCACAAAAGCAAGCGAGCTTAGAAAAATAAGCTTCTGCTGCGACGGATTTTTAAAAAAGCTAGGCACAAAGCGTTCCTTGAGATAAAATTTCAAGTTGAAATTTTACGGCGTTTTGGTAAATGCTCGGAAATTCCGCGCTTCGTATCTCACAAATCGCAGCAAAATTTTTGTGAAATTTTAAAATTCCGCGCGTATTCATCTTGGCTTCATCTTGAAGTTTTAAAATTGCGCCATCCAAAATAAAATTTGGAAATAAAATTAAAAGGATTAAAGATGAAAAATCTTAAAGTTTTAGGCGCGCTCGCCGCTGCGTTCGCCCTTACTGGTGCATTAAACGCAGGAAGTTTTAGCGAAAAGGATGCTAAAGTTTCATTCGATCAAGCAATAGGGATCGCGCAACAAAACTTTGGTGACGCGACTATAAAAAGCGTAGAAATCGACGATGAGCACGGAAGGCTCATCTATGAGATCGAGTCGTATAAAGAAGGTAGCGAAAGCGAGATCAAAATCGACGCTCAAAGCGGCGAAATTTTAAAAACTCAAACGCAAAAGAAGCTAAAGCTTAGTAAAATTGATTATTCTCAGGTCAAAATCAGTGCTGCAGACGCTCGCGCTAAAGCACTTAGCGCAAACGCCGGCTGGGATTTTCGCGAGGTTGATTTAGAAAGCAACGGTGGCAAGCCTGCATACGAAGTCAAACTGCGCCAAGGCATGAGCAAAAAAGAGGTGCTAATCGACGCTGCTACGGGCGAACAGATTTCGCAGCGTCAAAAATAAGCGAAGGTGCGAGATGAAAAATCAAAGCTCAAAGGGTGGAGCAGATAACTCCGCCCAAACTAGTGAGGCTTTGGACGCTAGGGATTTTAGCATAAACAAAAACGCTGATGCTATAACTTATGGTATCCAAAATGTAGACGCGGCTAAAAATTTAGATGAAAATGCGCAGGATTTTTCGGCAAATTTTGCTAGCGAAACAAGCGAGCGGAAACCCACGTCATGCTAGAAAAATTCTAAAGATTTTTCTAGCATGGAATGTTGCGAAAATCAAAAAATTTTTGCGGATGCGAAAGATTGTGAGAGCGAGTGGAGTTCTTTGCAGACGCATGACTTATCAAGTGCGCAAAATTTCGCTAGCGAGCAAAATTTCGCCGATACGCAAAATCTTTCAGATACAAGTAATTTACAAGCGCGCGAGATTCTGCCAGTGCAGCAAGCTGCGCGGAGGTTTGTAATTCTTGCAAGCCGGTGCTTTGCAGCCGCTGCAAACGCGAAATCGCTAAGCAAAATTTCAAGCTTGGCTGCGTAGGATTTGGGCTTTTTGCGCTAGATATCGCAGCAGGCGCGCTAAATTTTTTAGGGTGGTTAGGAAGCGTAGCGGATAAAAAGGCAAGCGAGATTAGAGCTAGGCAAAAGGCGCCTGCGAATTAGCACAGCTCCCAACACTACTGAAATTTAGTGGTGCATAAAGCGAGCAGGTTTACACATCCAAGGCGCCGCAAAATTTATGCGTTTTTGGCTAAAATGGCGGATTGGAATTAGCAAAATTTTAAAGGAACGCTTTGAAAATTTTACTTGTCGAGGATGAAAAAGATCTAAATCAAATCATCGCAAAATGTCTGAAAAAGGACGGCTACAGCGTAGATTGCGCCTTTTGCGGCAAGGAAGCGCTAGAGTTTTTGGATGTCGCAAAATATGACGCTATCGTGCTTGATGCGATGATGCCTGTGATGGACGGCTTTGAGTTTTTGAAGGCGGCGCGGGCGCGCGGACTGGGAACGCCGGTTTTATTTTTAACTGTGCGGGACGCCAAAGAAGATATCGTCGCAGGGCTTGATCTGGGCGCAGACGATTATATGGTTAAGCCCTTTGATTTTCGTGAGCTTTTGGCGCGACTTCGCGCAATTATCAGGCGTAAAAACGCTACTGCGGATAACGAAATTATCATAAGGCAAGTGCGCCTAAATCTAAGCAAAAAATCGGTCGTATGCGCGGGCGAGGTAGTGGAGCTAACGGGTAAGGAATATAGAATTTTAGAGCTTTTGATGCTAAATCGCGGTGCGATTTTAAGCCGCGAACAAATCGGCGAGAGCATTTGGGATTTTAGTGACGAAGCAAGCTCAAATGTTATCGATGTTTTAATCAAGAATATCCGCAAAAAGCTAGGCGAGCACGGCAATATAATAGAAACGAAGCGAGGGCTTGGCTATGTTGTGGCAAAATAGCAAGATTTGGATCAAAATTTCGGCGATTGCGAAGCAGATTTTTGCCGCTACAGCGCTTTTCGTATTAAAATTCGTGCGAAATTTTGCGTGTTTAAAGAAAAGCTGCAAGAAAAATCCCACGCGAAATATTAAGTTAAACCGGGCTCTAAATTCTACTCAAAGCCAGGCGTCAAATTTTAAACGGAATTCCACGCAAAATACGGCATCAAATTTTGCGCCGAATTTTGCTGCTACAAGCGCAACGCCTGATCTAGCGCAAAATTCTAATAGCGTCCTCGCGCAAAGTCAAGGACAAAATTTCGCGTCTAAAATCGCGATAAGAAATTTTACTCAAGCCTTATCTAGAATATTTGCAACCGCTAAGGAGAATTTTAGCTCACGCGCGCTACCTATCAGCCTACGCGTGACGCTTTATTACAGCGTATTTATTTTAGTGTTTGCAGGCGCTATTATCGGCATTTGCGGCTATATTTTAGACGAAGTATCAGGAAGCTCCGTCAGCCAAAAAAAGCTTGCCCGCTTAGTGCAAAAAGCCGCGCGCGAGGGAAAATTTAAAAGCTTTGATGACGGTGTATTTTTCTACGAACATGACGGACAAGGCGGCGTGATCGCAGGGTTTGTGCCTAAAGGCTTCGAGCCTGCGTTGCCGCTCTCGCCTCAAGCCGCGCGCGAGGTGGAGCTTGACGACGATGAGTTTTTCTATTACGACGCGCAGATCAAGGGGCGCAGCGCATGGATACGCGGCGTCATCGCAGTTAGCGAGTTTGAGCTTGCGATGAAGCGCGTGATGCTAATCGCTCTTATTCTATCGCCGCTATTTGTAGTGCTAGTCATCTACGGCGGCTACGCGATCATAAAAAGAGCGTTTAAGCCCGTGCGCGTTATGTCGCACACAGCTAGCGAGATCGGAGCTAGCGGCGATTTTACGCGGCGAATAGAACTACCGCGAGGCAAGGATGAGCTAAGCGCGCTCGCGGCTACGTTTAATGAAATGCTAGCATCGCTGCAAAGCGCGTTTGAACGCGAGCAGCAGCTAAGCGCCGACCTTTCGCATGAGCTGCGTACACCCGCTGCCGTCATACTGGCTCAAAGCGACTATGCCCTAGCCTACGAGCAAGACGCGAGCGAGGCGAAGGAGAGTTTCGCGGTCATAAACAATCAAGCGCGTAAAATTTCGGCGCTAATAGAGCAGATTTTAGAGCTTGCTCGCTTACAGCGTGGCGCGCGTTTGGCGCCCGTAAGCTTAAGCAAAATCGCAAACGAGTGCGCGCAAGACTTTCAATTTTTGTATGCGCAAAAGGGGCTAAGCTTTAGCTCGCAGATAGCCGAGGAAGTGCGCGTAAACGGTGATGAGCTGCTTTTGATCAGGCTGATTAACAATCTTTTAAGCAATGCTTTAAAATTTGCGCGCAGCAGCGTCGTTTTAGAGCTCTGCGTGAGCGCAGATGCGTGCGAACTTAGCATAAGCGACGATGGAGAGGGCATCGAGCCTACCTTACAAAATAAAATTTGGGACAAGCTCTATCAAATCGAGCGTTCCAGAAATCGCGAGCAAAATAGTGGCGCGGGGCTCGGGCTAGCCATCGCCTCACAAATCGCAAAAATCCATGGCGCGCAAATTTCACTACGTAGCAAAGTAGGACGCGGAAGCAAATTTAGCGTGGAGTTTAAGAAGGTTTAGGCGGTTTTGTGGGCTTGGTGGCGTAAAGAAATGCTGGGCGGCGAAATTCTTAAAATTTTATCGCCTATCGTTGCTTAAAATTTAACGACTATAGCCGTATATAGAGGCGATAGTGTAATTTCAAAATTAGGCCGGCGTCGCCAATAATATCGGATGATTTTTACGATAGTCGTGCGCTTTTAAATTTAAATGGGCCAAATTTTAAAATTTAGTTTTACCGCGAAATTCCGCGGCGAATTAATAAGGCAAGGCGCAGCATTTTGCCTTTGGGCGAAGTGATAAGGCAAGCGCTTTAGAGCTTAAGTGGACCGGCGCGAGTAATTTAAGAATTTTGAGGTATGCGGTAAAATAAGCCTTCGCTGAAATTTCACGGCGCAGTATTACAGGATAAACCTTTGCTAAAATTCTAAGACACCACATTCGGCTATAGAGAATTTAAATTTAGGAGTATCTAGCGACCGAGTAAAATTTAAATACGGAGCAAAAAAGACAGACTGAGATTTAAGACCGCCTACATAAGCGAAATTTTGTATTTTTGCCTGCTTCGTCCTCGTAGCTTACGGCGATATAGCCGTTTGCCTTACCTCGTTCCATGAGGCAGCCCCGCCGTTTATTAATATGACCCTACCGCGCTCGTCGGTCTCGTAGTCGTCGTAGTGGGTGCTATAGCCAAATTTTACGCGGGTCTTGCACGGCGGTAGGTTAAATTTCACGAGCTCGCGGCGAGTTACTTTTTTTGTGCCATATTCGTCGCAAAACATCGCGCTTTAGTTATGCGCAGTACTATCAAAAAGTAAAATTTTCTCGCCCGTTTTTACGCATTTGATTGCGAACTTGCGAGGTATGAGCTCGTCCTCATAAGTCCGCAGGGATGGACTTTTCTAAATTTTTCGCCCTGCCTAGGATCGTAATCGCTTTGCGCTTACATATATTTACGCACCTGTAGCAAAGCGTGCAATCATCGCCGAATTGCACCTTTTTGCAAGCGAGCTTTATGTTTCGCATCGGGCAGGGTTTGACGCAAGCCCCGCAGCCGCTGCATCGCGATGGATCAAGGCTCGGCTTGCGCTTAGCAAAGGGGCCTTTATCCCAAATTTTCATCCAAAGTCGCTGTCCTAAAAACCCTGCGATACGACAGAGCGCGCCCAGCCCCTCTTGCGGCGGACGATTTGCGCTAAGCGCCTCCGCAACGCGTCTGACTTTAGCGTCCGCCTCTTTGATTATGAGCTCGTTTTTTGCTTGCGAGTAGCTGAAAATCGCCACGTCGAGGATGAACGCCGGCATTTTGATATGAGCGCCGCCCGTTATGTTTGCGCCGAATCGCTTTAAAACCCTAGCCGCGCACCCTGCCCCATCGCCGCTGAAAATCTCCATCGTAGCGAGGATGAATACATTTTTGCCGCTAAAGCTCGCGCCATTTTCGTAGAGGAAGTCGCGCACGATACGCGGCAGGTCGCTAAAATAGACGGGATACGCCAAAATGACGTCATTGTGGCATTTTAAAAGCTCGCCGCAAGCCTCGCTCTCGATCGAGACACAGACGCCGCCAAGATGAGCGATGAGCTTATCTGCGCAATGCTTCGTGTTGCCCGTAGCGCTAAAATAGATCGCTATCATGCCCGCCCCCCAAACTATGCGAATTTCGGTGAAATTTAACCCTTACCGAACGAATAGAATTTTACGCGTCTTTTGCATAAAATTTTAAAATTTAGATGTGACGGCGAAATTTAAATATGCCGTCGCGCCCTAAATTCAGATATTTTCTGCCGCCACCATGCCAAAAACCATACAATCAGCCATGCTCATAGTACCGAGCCTACTTGCGCCGTGAACGCCACCGGTGATTTCGCCCGCAGCGTATAATCCTGCGATCGGCTCGCCACTAGCTGCGTCGATAACCTGAGCTTTGGTATTGATCTGCACGCCACCCATACAGTAAAGAATTTTCGGGCTTGTTTGGCAAGCATAAAATGGAGCTTTTGATACGTCGATACCGCCTACATCGGCTTTTGTCAAAGGCTTGCCAAACTCCGGGTCACTTCCTGCTTTGACATAGCCGTTAAAATCCGCGACGGTTTTTAAAAACGGCTCCAGCGGAATTTTATAAAATTTTGCAAGCTCTTCCAAGGTATTAAATTTTTTAATTGAGCCTGCTTCTACACCTTTTGACGTATAGACCGGATTATTTGCATCAACTGCGGCTTGATCGCAGATATTTACGGGATAGTTGTCGTTATTTTCGCTCTCCGCCATGCATTTAAAGATCGCTTCGGTTTTGATCTTGCGCCCGGCGTGCTCGTTCATAAAGCGTTTGCCCGTCTTTGGATCGATGGTTAGACCATAGTCGTTAGCGCAGTGATTTGAAAATAGCGCAGAAGTACCAAATCCCTTCTCGCTAGGATTGGTATAAGGATTTAGTTGAATCCAGCTGAGTTGCAAAGGATTCGCACCTAGTTTCATCGCCGCGATAAGCGCACCTGCGGTAGCACCGGGTTGGCTTACGGTTTCGATATTGTCTTTTAGATACGGCACCTGCTGAGCGCGAAACCACTTATCCGAGCTGTATCCGCCCGCAGCCAAAATGACACCATCTTTGGCTTTAAAAAATTTTACTTCGCCGCTTTTGTTTTCCCTATCATCGCTAGCAAGCTGCGGATCGAACTTATATTCTTCGCGACACTTTACGCCTACGACGCGACCGCTGTCATCTACGACAAAATCATCAAATTTAGTACGCTTCTTGATTACGGCATTTGCATTTTCCTCGATCGCCTTATGCATCGGCTGGATGTAGCCCGAGCCGCTAGCATTTTTGGCCTGTACGGCGCGCTTTAGCGAGTGTCCGCTAGCAGATATCACCTTGCCCGAAAACTCCACTCCGATACTTTTTAGGTATTCAAAAGCGTCGCCTGCACGGTCGTAGATGACGCCTAGCAAATCTACGTGATTTAAATTTAGCCCGTCTTTTAGGCAATCCGCGATGAAAGCCTCCTTACTATCCGTGATGCCCGCGGCTTTTTGGAATTCGTTATTTGGTACCGCCATATTGCCGGCGTTAATGACGGAATTGCCGCCCGCACGGCCCATCTTTTCGATCATAAGCACTTTTTTGCCGCGCTTAAGAGCCTGAAGTGTCGCCATCGAGCCTGCAAAACCGCTACCGATAACAACAACGTCATATTCTTCGTCAAATTTTACGTCTTTGGCGTTTTGCGTTGCACTAGCACTGCTTGTAGCCAGAGCCAGAGCTCCCGCCGCGCCGATTTTCATAAAATTTCGTCTTGAAATTTCTTGCATTTTTTGCTCCTTGCGTTGAAATTTTATAGATTATACACCCGCGTAGCGAAATTTAAAATTTAACGTAAAGACTTAGTGATAGAATTTTAAAAATTTAGAAAAGAAATTTTAAAAGCGCAAATTTAAAGCGAATAAATTCCGCTCCGCTAGCCGAAGTTTAGGCGTAAATTTTAAAATTTACGGCGCACGGATTTGCTCGCCGCATGTGCGAAATTTTGCTGCCGATATAAAATTTTAAAGTGCGCGGTATTCAAATTTAAAACTCGCGCCACAGAATTTTAAAACGCTTTGAAATGCTACGGGCACGCTTTTCGGCTTTGTCTCGAAAATTTTAAAGACGCACATAGTATTTCGGCGCAAAGCACGCACCGCTACTTCGCGCCGAAATTTCGCAGGCGCTAAATTTAAGCCCCGATTGTTTCGCCCGCGATCATTCCGAAAACCATACAATCAAGGATCGCGTAGGTTCCGAGCCTGCTCGCGCCGTGCACGCCGCCGGTTACCTCGCCCGCAGCCCAAAGCCCCGGGATCGGCTCGTGAGTAAGGCTCGAGATTACTTGAGCTTTGGTGTTGATCTCAAGTCCGCCCATCGTGTGGTGCACCTTCGGCATCGTGCGGCTTGCGTAAAACGGCGGCTTGGAAACGTCGATACCATCCAGCTTATCGACTACTTTGCCGAATTCCGGATCTTTGCCCGCTTTGACATAAGAGTTATAATCCGCGACGGTCTTTAAAAACGGCTCCAGCGGCAGATTGTAAGCCTTCGCAAGCTCCTCTAGAGTGTCAAATTTTTTCACGACGCCCGCTTCTAGAGGACGTGAAGTATAAACTGGGTTACGCGCGGCGACAGCTTGAGAGTCGCAGACGTTTACTGGATAGTTATCGTTTTTCTCACTCTCGCCGA